>NZ_JAMYME010000009.1:0-187300 GCF_040318345.1 Mesorhizobium sp. M1169
CCCAGGAAATTCTGGGCGCCGTACCTGTAACGCTTGGAATGGCGCTGACGATTTTCGTCTTGTCGACGCTAGTCGGCAGCATTTTTGCACTCGTCGAATACAGACGAGTCCCGGTGCTGCGAGAGCTCATCATGGCTTACAAGATCATCTTCAAGGGCGTTCCGATGGTCATCGTGATTTTCCTCGCCTATTTCGGTCTGCCCCCGGCATTCCAGTTCCTGCTCTCGTTGCTCGGGATCAACTTCAACGCCCACGAAACACCCAACTCGGTTATCCTTATTATTGCGGTGACAGGCTGTATCGCTGCGTTCCAATCGGAGATTATCAAAGGAGCCCTGAACGCCTTTGACACTGGTCAGTCAGACGCCGCCCATTCCCTTGGCTATACGAACGGCCAATTGTTCCGACGGATTCTGTTTCCCCAGGTGGCTCTCACGGCAATTCCCGACCTGACAACCTCGATGATGGTCATCATGAAGGCGCTTTCTCTCGGATTCGCCATCGAGGTCGTCGATATCTTCGCCCAGTCCCAGCTGACCGCCGCGCTGAACTACTACTACCTCGAAGCCTTCGTGATTGCCGTCGTGATCTACATGGTGATTGCCTATATCGTCACCCAGATTGCCGACAGGCTGGAGCAGGCGCTCAGGGTGCGGACGTGAGGGCAAGCATGTGGGAGAGGATCGCCCAGCTTCGGATATCGAGCCACACCTGGGAGACAATTCTTTTGGCCATGAAAAGCCCGAGGAGAACCTCAAATAGCCGATGTATGTACTGGTGATTTGACGCGATTCCATTGACAGCGGTCTTCCGCTATCATCATCCCGCCGACGCTACGTTGTGGATGCTCGGACAGGCGTTCGCCGCTGCCCTGTTCTGCAGTTCGAGCTTAAAACCATCGGACCGAACGCGCAGAGTGCTGCCTTCGGGAGCAACGCTCAATCGTTTCGCTGGATCATCGCGGCGCCGCTTCCGCAAAAAATGGATGAATCCAACGCGCAATTGGACCAATGAGTCAGTCAGTTTGTGGCCAAACGCTTGCTCCACTGCTTAGGGGCACATTGCCTCGGACATACACATTGCGTCTACTGACCAGCTAATGCATTGAAATACAAAGGAAAAATGGCGCACCCGACAGGATTCGAACCTGTGACCTCTGCCTTCGGAGGTAGGCCTCACATCCGCACACCCGGGCCCCATCAAGATGTTTTCCGCAGACTAAATCGCAGACTAATCCATAACTTTAGTCTGCGGAGTCCGGCTAAGTTATTGAAATAATGGCGCGCCCGAAGAGATTCGAACTCCTGACCCCCAGATTCGTAGTTTGAAGGTGACTGGTACGAGCGGTCGGACTCGAACCGACATATCCGTAAGGACGGCGGATTTTGAATCCGCTGCGTCTACCAATTCCGCCACGCCCGCAGCGTGCCGCCGATCCTACTTTAGGTCTCGGTTCCTAGCCTGCCCCGAGCGCCATTTTGGCCGAATTCTCACTCTTCACTCCCACACCGCCAGCCCGCTGAAATACGACATTCTTGAGACTGATTCCCAATGACCGCGCCTGCTGGTTGCGGCTCTCATTCCGTCATACAGAAGCGAGCATCCCGGCATGTCCCGACAAGCGAATACGCCTCGCTTCCTTGGTGGACAAAATCTCACCTCCGTCAAGTAATCGTGCAATCTCGGCTGAGACTTGATCCGCGGCGATCACCAACGCGACATCGAGATGGACATAGCGCTGCGTCACTCCTCTCGGTCCGTGCCCGAGCAATCCGGAGACGGTCAGTTCGCTGAAGCCGAGTGAAGCGGCGATGCTGGCAAAGGTGTGCCGGAGGGTATGCGGCGTCACGTTCTCCAACCCGGCGCGCCCGCACACCCGGTCGAGCACGCGGACAATTCCAATGAAATGGCCGTCCCCCCAGTCGGCGGGAAAGACATAGGGAGAGTTGCTGCGCTGTCCCTGGCTCATCAGATGCAGAATTGCGGCGTCGCCGGCAGCACGCATCTGCGCGCCGGACTTCGTATCCGGAAAGGCCACGCAATTGTCTTCCGGCTCGATCCATTCCTTCCGCATGGCCAGCACTTCCATGCGCCGGAAGCCGGTCAGCAGCATCGCGCGGATCGCTGCGAGGCCTGTCGGATGCTCGCCTTCACGTTCCATCTGCGCCATGATTTTTCCGAGATGGCGCACCTCGCCAGCGCTCAGACGCCGCTTCAATTTATTCGACGCAATCACACGCACACCGTTCGCGGGACTCTGCTCGATGATGCCCAACCGCCGCGCATGGTTGAGCAGGCTGCGCAGCGTGCTGATCGCTCGCCCGGCCACACCCGCACCGCCTGAAGTCTGCCCGCCGCGCCCTGCATGGCGCTCCCGCGCCGACTTGCCCGCCGCGATGTCTGCCTGAAGGCGCTCGATGTCCGCTAGCTTCAGGTGACTAACAACGCGCGTTCCGACAAGCGGCTTGATGTGCTGCTCGATGCGACTGCGATCGCCTGTAACCGACGAGGCTTTGATAGGACGCCTATTCCTGCCAAGCAGGCGACCGGCTTCCGCTTCCTCCAGATACCAGTCGCAAACCTGCGCCACCGTCATTCCCTCACGGGCGGCATGACGCTCTTGCGATGGATCGCCGCCGTCGATCACCGAGGCCAGCTTCTTCTTTGCGAGGTCACGCGCGACTTCGGCTGTCAGCACACCGCACTGGCCGATCACGAACCGCCGCGTCCTCCGCTCGGCGTTTCGATATTGGATGATGAACGTTTTCGTGCCGGAGGGTTTGACGCGCACGCCAAAACCGCGCACCTGGGAATCCCACACGAAAACATCGCGGTCGGCGTCACGCTCCAGGGCGTCAACGAGCTTTTTTGTAAGTTTCGGCATTCAGGCATTCCTTTTCAGATACGGCTTTCCTTTGCTGCGAGACGCGGCTTGACTGGAGGCGCGCGCGATCGGGAATATCTGCTTCCCCACGCAGGTGCAGCATCGCCGGGGAAGCAGGGGGGAAGCACCAGAACGGAAATCCGGGGTGTTTGCAGCGTAGGCCCGGCGACAGGGGTGTCAATGTAAGTTATTGATACGTAGGGATTTTTAGCGCTATGGGATAAAAAGACTTGCTGTAGCGAAAACCGCCGGAACGGGTTGCCAAGGTTGGGGTCGAGCGTTCGAATCGCTTCACCCGCTCCAGTTTCCTTGAGGGGAACCAAGCGATTAAGAGGCGCCTTTCGGGGCGCCTTTTGCTTACGTGGCGAAAAGAGTGTCCCTGCCATGAGCGATGCGCGGAAAGCCGCACTGTGACCAGCAGGTGTCACAGCTCTTCTATTCCGTTGTGCTAGCTTTTTTTCTGCGCCGAATAGTGTGCGACTGCGCGACGGCCATTTTCAACTCGGGCGTGATCTCCAACGGTGCATTCTCTGCCCCATGTTGGTTCTGTAGCCCCTGGACCTGGACGGTCGGAAATGGGAGTTCGATGCCCTGTTCCTTGAAGACCTGGCGGAGGCGTACATAAAATTTGCGTTTCATACCGAAGGCACCTCCCGGCTTGGTTGTGGCCTTGACCCTCAATACGATGCCGTATTCGCCGAACTCCTGTACGCCCTGCATCTTGATCGGGTCGAGCACCCAGTGTTTGAACTCGGGATCTTCCGCCAGTTCGAGGCCGATCCGCTTGATCAGCTTGCGAGCGAAGTCGATATCGGTGTCATAACCAACGGTGATGTTGAATTTGTCGATAACCCAGTCACGGCTCTGGTTCTGGACTGCCCCGAGTTCACCGAAAGGTATTGTGAACAGCGGACCACGATGGTGGCGCAGCTTCACCGAGCGCAGCGAAAAGCTTTCCACAGTACCCTTGTAATTGCCCGATGAAATGTATTCGCCAACACGGAACGCATCATCGAGCAGAAAAAACACGCCTGAAATGACGTCCTTGACAATGGTTTGTGCCCCAAAGCCCACCGCGACGCCGACGACGCCAGCGCCGGCGATCAATGGGCCGATCTGGATACCCAGCGAGGCGAGCATCATAAGCACCGCCATCACGATGATCGATGCGAGCAGAATATTCTGGAGGATCGGCAAGAGCGTATGCAGCCGCGCCTGCTGCGGATCGAGGATCGGGACGTCCTCGTCGCTGATCACAGGGTGCGGTGTTTCGATGCCCAGCTTTCGTTCGATCAAAGCTTTGATGATCGACCAGCCGAAGTCGGCGGCAAGGGCAATGACCACGACATTGATCAAGCCGCGCAATATGAATGTTGTCGTCGTATCACTGCCCCGCATGGATTGCATGTCCAGACCCCAGACACGTGCGAGAAGGTAAGCCGCCGCCAGGATGAAAATCATTCGGATTCCGCGATCGATGACAGCGATCGTCACCGCCGGGATCGTGGGCCGGCCGACGTCTTCCGAACCTGGCCGCAGAACGAAATTAACCCCGCGCTGCGTCACCACGATTGCCAAAGGCAGGAAGAATGCGGCGAAGGTGAACCAGAAGTATGTATAAAGGCCGGCGATACGCTGCAGGAACAGGACGACGAAATAAGCAGTCAATAGCCATGTCGCTTCCGTGTGACCGATGTGGCGCGCACCGTCTCGCTGCGTTCTTGGCCGACGCCAAATGGCGAGCAGCAGGAGCAGCAGCAGCACGAAATCGGCGACCAGTGACAGGACCGTCATTCCGTCCTGATCGATGCCGAGACCTGGCAAGAGGATAAACGCGGCGCCGAAGAAGGCGAAGACGCCGACGATCCGGGGTAGCCAATAGGACCAATGGTCAGCCGCTTCGTTGGTGATCGGCAAAGCACGAACCTCGACGGCGTTCTCGACGTTCATGAAGGAAGGGACGAGCGTGGCCATGACGTACATGCGCACACCCCATGTAACGACTGCCGCCATCAGAAATGTCAGTACAATCTCGCGGATAAGCATCGGCCAGTCGAACAACATGAACGCGCCGGCGCTGCCCAGTGCGAAAGAGACTATCAGCATGCTGGAATAAAGCAGGCGGCCACCAATCTTCTTGGCTCGCCCAACAGGCGTATCCTTCAGTTGCGCGATAATCCAAAGACGAAATGGACGGGTGAGCTTGAATGTTGCCCAAGTGAGTGCCAGGCCGGCAGCGATGAACATTGCAATCAGCACAAATACGCCGGCAGGCCCCTTGCTGGACATATCCTCCATCGTCTCTGCCCGAACGCGCGCGAACTGGCCTGGCAGCAAGGGCAAAGTTCGCACGATTCTTTCGATATGATGCCTGATCCCATCGAGCGTCGAGGATGCCATCGTATTCATCTGGCCTGGTGCGGCCACAGCGCCGGACGATGCGTCGGTCGGCGAAGCCCCTCTCTCGGCGGGCGCTCCCGTTGATCCGGCGTCCTGATTTCGCTGTTCGGCCACCCAGGCCTTCACTGACGGATCGTCGAGAAGCTCGAGCAGCTGTTTGACCCTTTCAGGCGGGACGGTCGCCGGCGCCTGCGCCTGCGCCTGACCAGCCAACAAAAGGGCGATCCCAAAGACGAGCGGCCTGGCAATCAGGGCAAACATCGCAGTCAGGTCTCCGAGACGCCGTGCCGGGCGCGCCAGGTTCCTGGCGCCCAATCGTCGAGTCATGAGTGGCATCGTGCTGTTAACCTTCCGGTCAGATCGGCGAGCAACGACATCTATGTCCGTTGTTGCCCTACCTTGAAGAAACCGATGTTGCGGTGCAAGACGTCATCGTTCCGAGCCAGACCGTTGCGCCGGGTACTTGGCGGTGTTTATTTAGCCGCGGGGGCAGGACATTCCGACCTCGTCCCAGGCCTCCGGCCGTTCTATGGACTGGGCATCGACGTTAAATCTCAGGAACTGATTTCCTGAGTTGACCAGGACAGACCTTTGGCGGTCGCTCGGTGGTCAACTGCTTCGCGCACCGCTGCGGACATTCGAAACCATGATGTTGCTTGAGATGAAATGCGCTTCCGGGTCGGCACTGCCATGCGGCAAATCAGGCCGGGAGCCGCCACATTCGCACACGACCTGTACCACGCAATTCCGTTTCCTGGAGTGGGTCGCAAGCAAAATTTGGTCCAAGCAGTTGATGAGTTGCATCCGAAATACGGATTTCATCGGGCTCCGCGGACGTTTGGATACGTGCGGCGAGATTAACGGTGTCGCCCCATAGGTCATAGGCAAACCGCCTTTTGCCTATGACGCCCGCCACGATTGGTCCTGAGTGAATTCCAATTCTGAGTCTTATCGGTTCTCCTGCGAAGCGTTCGCGCTTAACCGCCTTCCGCAGTTCAAGTGCATAGTGCGCAAGGGCTTCCGCATGATCGGATCGCGCGGTGGGCAGGCCAGCGACCACCATCACACAATCGCCGATTGTCTTGATCTTTTCGCAGCCGTATCGCTCCGAGAGCAGATCCGCCGCCTTGAAGAAGTAATTTAAAATAGCGAGCGTCGTCACGGCTCCGACGCTCCGCGCTCTTTCCGTAAAGCCGACGATGTCGGCAAAAAGCACACTCACCTCCGCATGGTTGTCTGCAATTTGTTCGTGCGCTTTTAGCCGCTCCGCGATCGACGCCGGAAGAATGTTGAGGAGTAGGGCTTCGGCGCGCTGGTATTCACGCGACAATCCCTCTTGGCTCGCCCTCAACGCCTCGTTTGTCGATTGTAATTTCTCGTTGAGTTGACGCTCCCTCTCTTGCAGAAGCGTCATTTCATAAGCCTTCTGTTGAAGCCGCTGCCTATTGTCGCGTTCGGCAGTGGCGTCAAGAAAGAGCAGCCACACGCAGGCATTGTCAGCAAAAAGATGGAGGTCCGCGACACGCCCGCTGGGCAGTTCGACCATGGCCATATCATATGGAAGCTCCGGGCAGGGCAACAAACCTTCCATGAATTCAAGCTGCTCGGCAACAGGCTTACCTATGCGAACTGACGAGAGTCCGTAATGGTTAACGTTACCGCCCTTCGCAGCTATGCAAAGCTGGGCGTCGATTTTCAGATATGCGACCGAGCGCTCGTTGTAGAAGAAATCGTAAATCCAGCTTTTAACTTCTCTTGGCAAGACATTCATGGTTTATTTGCTGACCATCGAAGCAAGTTGACGAAACGCATCATCAACATGTTCGCCCGAAAGCGCACTTGTTAGATAGATTTGCCATCCAAGTTGCCTCAGTTCGTCAATTTCACTATCCGATATTGCCCACCGATCGGCCAGATCGGATTTGTTGAACAGCAATACAAACGGCATAGCGCCGAATTCAGCCTCGGCCCGCTCGCGCAACGTGAGCGCAACGGCAAGAGTAGCAGCGCGTGTTCCATCGACGACAAGCACGAGCCCACTCGCACCTCGCACATAGCTGACGCGGAATGAGCCGATATCGTCTTCGCCGGCCAAATCCCACAAAATCAGATCCACGGTTTTGTCCGGGAATGCGACACTCTTCTTGTCGATTTTCACTCCCACCGTGGTCAAGTAGGTTTCTGAAAAGATGCTTTGCACAAACCTGCGAACCAGACTCGTCTTTCCGACAGCGAACCCGCCCAACATACAGATCTTCTTTTGCAATATCCTGGGCTCCGCCTAGTGGAAGTTTACCGTAACCGAAACTCTGCGGTTGGCGGAGTTCCCGGTTCGGCTATTTTCAATCTCCGCTGGCTCAAAGGTGCCCGCGCCGCGAACCAAGAGCAACTCCGGATCGACGCCGCGCTTCTTGAGAAGCGCACGAACTGTCTCCGCGCGCGCGGCGCTGATCGACAACTTGGCCGTTTCACGGCCCGTCTCGTCCGAATGGCCGGTCAACATGAACTGTGCTGTTACGCCTGCCTTGCGGGCGTCCTCGGCCAATTCCTTCAACTGATTCGCCAATTTGTCGAGAACCGGCAGTTGCTCTGGTCCCGGTACAGCCTTGCCAGAATCGAAGAAAATGTTGACCGCTTGAATAGCCTCCCTCAAATGAGTGAGTTGCGGAGGGGTCAACTCACGCAGCTCGGAGAGTTCTAGAGAGAGTCCGTCCGCGGACAGCTGTTGGGCGGCGACCCGCGCCCGATCTATCCAGGCGGCAGGAGCTTCACCCTGGGCAACGATGCGATCCTTGATGATCGAAAGCCGTACTGAATCCGGCGGAGTCAGCGACGCCATCAGCCGCTTCACCACGAACTTCGGATCAAGGCTTTGATAGAATTGCCACTGTGAATGAACGCGAGCAGGATCGACCCCTGTTCCGGACAGCAGAGCCTTCGGGTCGGCGGCCTGCGGGTCTCTCAGGCCGGAAATATAGAAATGTCCCCCCCTCGCCGTTTGTTGGGCGACGATGATTCCCGCTTGGGCCTCCAGTCGCGACACATAAGTCTGCCAGTGCTCCGCCGCGCGAGCCTCGGGGCTCACATCACGAACCTTGGAGATGTCGAATTCCGGTCCGCCTGCCGAGAGCTGTCGGGCCGCTGCGCGTGCGCGGTCTATCCAGATGTCGGGAGCCTCACCCTCGGCAACGATGCGATCCTTGACGATCGAAAGCCGTACTGAATCCGGCGGGGTCAGCGATACCATCAGCCGCTTCAGGACGAACTTCGGATCAAGGCTCTGATAGAATTGCCACTGCGAATGAACGCGGGCGGGATCTACCTCCGTTCCGGACAGCAGAGCCTGCGGGTCGGCGGCAAGCGGGTCTCTCAGGCCGGCAATATAGAATTGGCCATCACGCACCTTTTGTTGGGCGACGATGATTCCCGCTTGGGCCTCCAGTCGCGACACATAAGTCTGCCAGTGCTCCGCCGCGCGTGCTTCGGGGCTCACATCACGAACCCTGGAGATGTCGAATTCCGGTCCGCCTGCCGAAAGTTGTTGGGCCGCTGCGCGCGCCCGATCTATCCAGGTGTTGGGAGCCTCACCCTCGGCAACGATGCGACCATTGACGATCGAAAGTCGTACTGAATCCGGCGGAACCAGCGACGCCGTTAGCCGCTTCAATACGAACTCCGGATCAAGACTCTGATAGAATTGCCACTGTGAATGAACGCGGGCGGGATCGACCTGCGTTCCGGCCAACAGCGACTGCGGGTCGGCGGCAAGCGGGTCTCTCAGACCGGCAATATAGAATTGGCCATCACGCACCTTTTGTTCGGCAACGATGATGCCCGGCTGGGTCCCCAGTCGCGACACATAGGTCTGCCAGCGCTGCACGGATTGCCAGGAAAGAAAGAACCAACCGCCTGCCGGAATCAAAACCAGCAGGACTGCAGCCACGACCAGCCACGGAAATCCCTGGTTTGATTCCTCCTGCTTCAGTTCAACGCAGGTCTGCAACTGCGTCTCTACGCCGGCCAACTGCGAACTGTCGCCGTCAAACTGCTCTAGAGCCTGTGAGCATTCATCATGGATGCGAAGCAATACATCGCGAATTATTTCATGTAATTCCTCCGGCGGATTTCCCCGGATCACCGCAACCAAGGTCGCAAACGGTCCAACTTCCGACCAGAGACGAAGCTCTCCGAAACGAATGGTATCCAGGCCGCTCTGTTCTTTCTCGTTAAATGAGTCTTTTACAAAATCTTGAATTGCACTAAGCATAGAAGAAATGAGTTGAGGATCTTCGCTAGTTGCATTATCGGCAGTTACATGCGCTATCAAAAGCCCGGAATTGCGATTGATTAGAAAGACGTGTTCTACACGATAAACAAGAGAATGCTTAAGAACAACTTCTGAGAAGCTTGCTCCTGTTCTCCACGCTTCAAGTCTCCACTTGAGCCCGTGCCAGGTAAATATATGTCTTAAAGTTTCATTCAACGATTGAAAGGTCTGGTCGATCTTTTCGCCGATCGACTTGCGAATAGCCGGCAGAAACACCGGGTACAATATATCCGTCAGCGTACGCGGGCTCTTCTGGATGGACCGTTGCACGGCCCTCTCGACAGCTGGCGCAAGGGCCTCTCCGAGTTGCGCATGAGGCGCACGTGCGGCTGCACTGGGGAGAACGCTCCCCACTGCAGCCGCAAGCTGCTCGGGTTCGTCGAGCAGGTGCGTAACTCGTGAAAGCTCCGAAATTTCGCGGCCGACCAGCAACTGGCGCAGCGTTTCCATGCGAGGGTCGGCGGTTGGGATTCCGTCGAGACGCGCACGATAGTCCGGATCAACGTTCCGGGCAATTTCGATCAAAAGGCGAGCCAGCGCCTCGCGATCAATCTCTGTATCGTTCGAAGCTGCTCTTTGAGGGAGGCTGATTGGGTCGACAGTCGACGTCAAGTTCCGATCAACTCACTTTCCAGGTACGCTCCGAGTTGTTCTTGCTGCCGACGGGATCCTGATTTAGACATTTTGCAACCTCAACAAACAGGCCAGCCAAAAGATTTCGGTCGGTCTTGACATTGCCAAGATCGGAAAACATTTTCTCCATCAGCATCTGAATGCTTTCATTCTTTTGCTTGATTTCCTCACGCAGCAAATGATCGTTTCGATTTATCCGGTCCGCAACTTCCCGCTCAAGCTCGCTCAACTGATCCGACAACGCGCGCACCTGCTTTTCGAGCGCCTGATTTTGCTCGCGAAGATTCCGATCAATCTCCTTATCGGCGTCGGCTCGCGCGTCTTTTTCGTTCCGCAATTGCGCCGCAAGCGAGTCAACCTGCTTCTTTGCATTTGACTCGTACATTTCAAGATTGCGCTTGGCCTCGGATTCGACATCCTTGAAGCGCTGCAAGACCCGTTCTTCAAGCTTGGAAAAGCGGCGGTCATAGTCCTGCATCTGGTTGCCGAACAGCAGATCACGTATCTTGTCGACACCTACAGCGTCGCCGGGGGCTCCGCTCTCGCGAGCCTGGCCCGCCATGAAGGTCAGCCCGCTTCCGTCTGCATTACTTATCAGATTTGCGTCCGCTTTATTTGCCGAAGAAGCGGTACTCGAAGATTCCTTGGCCATCCCATGCCCCTTCTTTTGAACATTGCCACAGCGCTAATTTAGCAACTGGTAAACTTGCCAGTAAAATTGTCGACCCGCAAGCCGGAATCTTCGCGGCTTAAGTCGGTTCGAACGTCCCCATTCGGGTAGATTTCGACATGCGGCTCGATCCGGATCAGCTCGCGCTCGCGTCTTCGCCCGCGATCATCTTTATGCAGATGAAATGCGAGAGCGGAGATGCCCTGGCGCATCGACCCCAGCTCCAAGCCGTCGGGCATGCGCGCTGCCATTCAGCCTGTGTTCAAGTCTTTTTTGCCCGCCTCCAATTCGCCCTTATCTTGACAGGGCAGTGCTGCCAGCCGATGCCGTCATCCGGTTTTGACATTTGCCAACTCTTGCCGAAGAAAACGAAAGCTCGATGATCCAGGATGCTACCGCAGGGCGGTGTGGTACCGATGCTCAATGCCGAGCAAACCGTCGGCACAATGCGTGCCGGCATCCGCCGGCAGACCTGCCAGATACTGGATATAGTGGTGATGGACGATGGGTCGACGGACTGATCGGCGTCGATTGTGACGGCCTACGCCGAGAAAGATCAACACATCTTGTTCTACCTCGAACCAGGCGCGGGTAAGACGGCGTGGCGCATGATCCCTTGGTTTCAATCGTGGTTCCTGCGCACAACGCGGAGGTAACGCTGGCGCGCTCACTCGATTGCCTTCTTGATCAGGAAATAATGGATTGGGAGGCGATCATCGTCGACGACGCCTCCACGGACCGCACCCCTGCGATCATCGCCGGTTATGTAGAGCACGATGCCCGATTTCGGATGTTGAGCTCTTGCGCGCATAGCCCCGCCGGCGCGCGCAATAGCGGGATTTCGAAGGCGCGCGGCCACTGGCTCATGTTTCTGGATGCGGACGATTGGGTGGATGCCAGCTTCCTTGCCAAAATGCTGGCCGCACTGAAATCCGCTCCCGATGCAGTGGCTGCCTATTGCGGTTCCCGACGCGTGATGCCCGATGGCGAACTCACGGCGTCGAGCATCGCAACGGAGGTTGCGATTCAACCCTTCGAAACGTTCGCCCGCCGGTGTGCCGTCCGCACTCACGCGCTGCTGGTCGATCGGGAGATAATTGTCGAGTTGGGCGGTTTCGACGTGTCGCTGCGCACCTGCGAGGACTGGGATCTGTGGCAGCGCCTCGCACGTCTAGGCAAAAATTGGGTGATGGTCGACGAGCCGCTCGCTTTCTATCGGGCCAGCCCCAACGCGCTCAGCCGCAATTCGGCGCAGATGCTGGCAGATGGCGAAGTCGTGATCGCTCGCGGCTTTTCCGCCGATCCCAGGGTCAAACACCCGGCATCGGCTCACGCCAATGGAGCGACCGACGCGAACGGCCACACCGCTTCAGAAGCACTCGCGTGGTTCGCGTTGTGGAACGCCGCATCGGATTGCGGCTGCGGCTCGCGCTCGATCAACCCGCAGTCCCTGCGCGCGCTCCCAGCAGGACGTAAGTGGGCGCGTGAGATCGCCAAGGTGGCCGTCGATGGCCTTATGGTAGGAAGCCTGTCGGTGCCAGCGCAATTGGCTGCCAGGTGGGACAGGTTCGGCGCTTCCCTCACCGAGTTGATCCTCGAACTCGGCAAGGTCTGGAATAATCCGGACGCGGCTCGCCGCGTGCAGTATCACTTTGAGCAAATGCTGCTCGATGTCGACGATCTTGCCGCGCCGCGCAGGCTGGCGCGGACACTTGGAATTCGTGTCGACGTGCGAAATCCGGCCTCGATCGAAGTACCGAAAGGAATCGATCAAATCTATGCCCATCTGATGATGGATGGCCAGATCGAGGCTCTCGTGCAGTTCGGCGTACTCGGGAGAGTGACGAGGCGTCATTGGATTGAATTGATCCTGAATTTCCTGCCCTCTGAGCGGCCTATGCACAGTGCCGCGCGACTTGCGAGGCGATCGCCTGTAGATGCACCGCAAAAGGGCGCCGGTGCCGACAAGTCAAACATGTCTGCAGCCGAGGCATTGTTGTCCATGGCGGGACGCCGGTCTGATCAGGACAGCCATTTCGGCAAACTTGCGGGATTGGCCGCGGAAGCGCAGGCGCTGGTTCGGTCGAGCGCCGAAACTAAAGAGCCTTTTGCAGCGCCGCGCCGTGCACGGGCCGCGGATGGGCGCGACAATGACCGCACATCTTTCTGGAATCGCCATTTTGCGATCGAGGATCCCTGGAACTACGGTTCGCCCTATGAGCAGGAAAAATATGAGCGGCAGCTCGAAATTCTGCCTGCCGGTCCCATCGGACGGGCGCTTGAGCTGGCCTGCGCGGAGGGCCACTTCACGCGGCAGCTGGCGCCGCGCGTGGGCCATTTGACCGCAACTGACATCTCCGCCGTAGCCGTCGGGCGGGCGGGCGCGCGATGCAGTGATCAGCCGAACGTTGAGTTCGGCGTACTGGATTTTTCTGCGGACACGCTGCCGGGCGAGATGGATCTGATCGTCTGTTCGGAAGTGCTCTACTACCTGGACGATCTCACCGAGTTGCGGCGCATCGCCAAAAAACTTGTTGAGGCGTTGGCGCCTGGTGGCAGTTTCATCAGCGCACACGCATTCGTGCTACGAGACAATGTTGAAAGGACGGGCTTCGACTGGAACACATTCGGTGCACAAGCGATCTCAGAGACGCTGGCAGCGACCCACGGCCTCGTTCTCGAGCAATCGATCCAGACCGAGCTCTACCGCATAGACCGCTTCCGCCGCCTGTCACCAGGCGACGTGGCGACGGAACCGACGATAGATCATGTGCCAATCCGCGCCCCCATCGAAATCGGAGTCGCGCGAAATATCGTCTGGGGCGGGGCGCGGGCCTTGCGCCGCGACGTCGCACATAGCGAGCGGCGGCAGCGTATCCCTGTCCTCATGTATCACAGTGTCTCCGATGAAGGTCCGGCCGCGCTCGCCCGTTTTCGGCTCGCGCCCGCCGCATTCGCCAGCCAAATGACATGGCTGCGCGCCAATGGCTTTCACGCGATTAGCTCCGAGCAGCTGGAATGGTTCATCGCCAACCGTCAGCCTTTCGTTGGCCGCCCAGTGCTCATCACCTTCGATGACGGCTTCCAGAACTTTGCCGACCATGCCTGGCCGGCCTTGCGCGCGAACGACCTGACCGCGGAAGTGTTCCTGGTGACGGACTTGGTGGGTGAAAGTGCACAGTGGGACGCCTACAGCGGCCCGCCGACGCAGCTTATGGACGCCGGGACGGTGCGACGCCTCGCCGGCGAAGGTGCGTTCTTCGGAAGCCATCTGGCGACGCATCGCGCGATCGATGGTCTGTCGAGCTCTGACTTGGCCGCCGAGCTCCTGCGCTCTCGTATGTTCATCGAACGGTGGACCGGTCGGCCAACCGCGGCGTTCGCGGCACCCTTCTCTGTCACCGACCGACGGCTTGGCAGGCTGGCCAAGGAGTGCGGCTATCGAATCGGCTTCGGCGGCAGACACGGACCGGCGGACCTCGATTGCGATCCCATCGACCTTCCGCGCATCGAGATTCGTGGGGATCGTTCGCTCGATGACTTTGTTGCCGTTGTCGAGGCCGTGCTCGCATGAACCGTGAACTTGTCAGTGTCTAGATTCGTAACAAATTGGTTCCGCTTTTTATTCCGTGTCCCGCCCGCTTACCTCGTTCGCAAGTCTATTGGGCGACTTGCGATACGGCTGACATCAGCTCCTGCGGGCTTGGCGCCCCAAACATGTATCGCCCACCCTCTGGAACCTCCGTGAAGCTCCAGCGGACGATCCCCTGCCGGTCCAGCAGGAACTGACCGACCAATTGTCCGTGTCCCGTTGCTAGCATCTGCTCGTCGGCTTCGGTCAGCTCGTAATGGTCCCTCTTGTTGAGCATTTCACTGGCCGCAAGAGGATCCATAGGACCGGGCAACTCGCCTGGTATGTCGACCCGCATATCCTTTGCCGCTGCCATCGAGACCTTGTACGGCCAGTTCGTCTCGTTTTGGGTGAATTCGAGATTGGGCAGTCCAAAAGCACGATGTGAAGCGCGTTCAGGATCGGAGGCCGCAAGCAGATTCGGCATCGGATGGTAGCGGAAATAGAGACGCGCCCGTTCGATCGGCGTGTTGACCACCGTCAGGCTCTCCACGCCCCTTTCGCGCAGCTCCGGATCAAGCCGCGCCTGGGCGGCGATATGGCGCCGGCAAAACGCGCAATGCAGACCTCGAAACAGGCCGACCAGCACCGGTTTTTGGCCGCGAAAATCGTCAAGCGCGATCTTGCCTTCCTGGGTAATGGCGTCGAGTACCACGTTTGGCGCACGGTCGCCCGGTTGAAGCGGCACCAAGTCACTACGCGCGGACATTTCCAACCTCCACCCCGGCTAGTCGAGAAAAGGCAGCACCACAAGCGCTTCCGGGTCGAGCCCGTGCTGGGCGCATATACCCTGCGCCAGGGAAAAGTAGCGTTCGGCCTCGGCCAGATTGTCGAGATCGAGATTAAGCGTTGCGAGACCATCATAACACGGAAACAGCAGTTGGGGTTCGCCCGTTTCGCGAGCTACGTCCAGTGCTTCGTGGAACAACCCAACCGCCAGGTCCGGGCGGCCGTTGCACTGGTGGATTTGCCCAAGCACGATCAAAGGCACCGGCAGGTGCTCGCGCTGGTCGAGCGCACGGTCGATCTCAATGGCCTTCTCGGCAGCGGGTACGCCCTCCGTTGGACAGCGATCCGTGAAAGTACAACAAGCGACCGCCAGATTGGCGAGGAGGCGCGCCTGGAAACCCAAATCACCAATACGGCGCGCCACTTCAAGACCGCGCCGACAGACCTCCATTGCCTTTGCGGGATCGATGGTCGTGTAAAGCACGCCGAGATTGGTGTAGCCGCGGCAGGCCGCGCCCAGCAGACCGGCGGCTTCGGCCAATTCAATGCTACGCTCAACCTGACGCACGGCCTCACGGTTTCGCCCAAGGCGAGCCAGCGCGACAGCCTTGGTATTGAGTGCCTCGGCGGTCACAAGAGTGGCATCACACCTTACCTCGGAGACATGCTCCGTTGTCAGTGTGCCTACGCAATCCAGCGCCGCGTCTGCCCATTTTGCCGCGAGAGCGTGATCTCCGCTACGGAACGCCTGTCGGCCACGTTCTTGCCACAGATGCGCCTGCTCGATCGGGGCATCCGCTCCATCGAGGAGCGCTGCCGCCTCGGCATAGCGGGGTTCTGCCTTGTCCCGCTTGCCGACATCCCAGAGTAGCCGACCGATCTTACGCAAAACTCGCGCCGAGGCGACGCGATTGGCTGACTCGCGGTATGCCTGCAACACCGTCTCGTAGTGGTGGTGCGCGATCTCACGGCGGCCTGCCGGGCCGCTCAAATCGGCAATGCGCTCTGCAATTGCCAGTTTGAGTGGTGTTTGCCCGATCGCGCCCAACGCAGTCAGTGCTCGCTCGTAGAAACGAAGGGCGTCGTCGTTGGCATATATCATGCGAGCGCGATCGCCTGCCGCCTGCAGGTAATGCGCGCCCTTCTCCCGCTCGGCGCTCTGTGCAAAATGATGACCCAGCACGGTCAAATCCTCGAGCCGTTCCGGCTCGTCGCCGCACAGTTGCTCCAAGGCAGCACCGATCCGCCCGTGGATTTCGGTCCGGCGTTGCAGGAGCAGATTCTGGTAGATCACGTCCTGCAGCAATGTTTGCGTAAAGCGGTAGCTTTGAGACGAGACCGAGCCTGATCCGGCAACTTCCTCGATGATTTCCGCATCGCAAAGCAGTTCGCAGCCGGCTTCGAGCCGGCCGGGGTCGGCTGTCACGGTTTTCAGAAGTGTGGCATCGAAGCGCGGGCCGATTACCGCGGCCTCCTGGGCCAACCGGCGCACCTCTTGGGGCAGCCGGTCGACGCGGGCAAGCAACATTGCCTGGATAGTGGCGGGGATGCCGGTTGCGACTTCGCCTGCCACAGTCCGCCATCGCTGGCCCTCTCGCACCAGTACACCGCGATCGATAAGGCCGCGAACGATTTCCTCTACAAAAAGGGGGTTGCCGCCCGCGCGCTCGAGGATCTGGTCGAGAAGCCCTCCCGCGGAGCTTACCCAGCTCTCGCCGAAAAGCGCTGCCAGCAGGCTGCGTCCGTCATCATTGTTGAGTGGCGGAAGCCTGAGCGCTGTGTGACTGACCCGACTTGAGTCGAGCTGGTCGTTGTCCGGCGCCGGACGATGCGTGACCAGCAACATCAACCGCGTGCGTTCCAACCTGTCCATCACGAAACGTAGTGCCTCGAGCGACACGGCGTCGGCCCAGTGCAGGTCTTCGACGACAATCAATAGCGGCGACAACGCAAGCCGCCGTTCGATGATTGTGCGGACTGCGTAGAGAATTTGCCGCCGCAGCTGCTCGGGCTCGACATGCTGCAAGGTGGCATCGGGGTCGCCAAGGCCAAGCACATGGTAGAGCAAAGGCATCAGCCGCTTCGCCTCCTCGCCCTGCAGGCCGAGATCGGCAAGCAAGCCTGCGAGCTTCCCCCGCATTTCGTCCCCATTGTCGTTTTGCATCATCCCGGCAGCGCTGCGCACCACTGCGCCCAAGGCGCCAAAAGATTGTTCACCCAGCGGTGAGCACGTGGCCTGCCGCACGGCGACGTTGCGAAAACGCTCGTCGTCGCCGACGCGGGCGACGAACTCCTTCACCAGCCGCGATTTCCCGATGCCGGCTTCTCCGACGAGGCGGACAAGTTGGGCCGAGCCGCCGCACGCCTGGTCAAGGCTCGCCATCATTCTATTGAGCTCCGCCCCACGACCTATTAGCGGCGCACTGAGGCCGAGCGCCTCGAGCCCGCGCGCTGCACGCGGCACCGCTAGCGGTGCGTCCAGTCGATGAACGAGCACGCTGCCAGCCTTGCCGCGAAACACGACATCACCCAGCGACTCGTAAGAGAAGGCATGCCGGGTCAGCCTGTGAGTGAGCTCGCCTACCAGCACCTCACCCGGTGCGGCCAGCGATTGCAGGCGTTGCGCCGTGTTCACTGTGTCGCCGGTCACGGAATAGGATCTGGCGGCGCCGATGCCCAACCCGCCAGTAACGACCGGACCAGTGTTTATGCCGATGTGGAGTAACAGAGGCGAGCCGGAGTGGGGGGTGCTTTCGCCGAGCCGCGCCGTCCGGGCGATCATGTCGAGAGCGGCACGAAGCGCGCGTTCCGGATCGTCCTCATGCGCGACCGGCGCACCGAACAAAGCGAGCAGCGCATCGCCGATGAATTTGTCGACGAACCCACCAAAGTTTCGCACGGCCGCCGTCAATTCCTTGAACAGTTTGTTCTGCAGCGCTTGCATGACCTCGGGGTCGAGCTGCTCGCTGAGTGTCGTAAAGCCGCAAAGGTCGGCGAACAGGACCGTTACCGTCCGGCGATCGGCGTCAGAGACGGGATGCAGCCCTTCTTCGCTTTCGATGTTCGGAAGCAGCGACGGAGTTCGAGAAGGCGACACAATGGTCCGGCTTGGTGCCGGAGCAGGCCGTTCGACGGCTTTTGCGGGCGCACCGACGCTTGCCCCGCATTTCGGACAGAACTCGAAATCAGGTGCGCAGGTGTAGCCGCAACTGGCGCATGGCACGGGCTGGCGCCTGCCACACCTCGGACAGAAGGCGTAACCGCCCTCAATCTCGAAACCGCAGCCTGAGCAGTCCATCGAACAAGACCTCACTAGTGGCCGTGACGGCGTGATCTCGCTCGCACTTCACGGCCAGGCTATTCACAAGGATGCACCGATAGCCGTCGGCGGGCAAGCGGCAGCGGCCGATCCGTGTGGGTCCGGTGGCAGAGCGCTACCCATGACCTCTGATGCAACGGCTGGCTCGCAAACGCTGTCACCGACGTCTCGCGCGCGTTTCTGGCCGCCAGCTACGGTCATCTGGGCCGCTTCGCCGAGGCCGGCGCGCCATGGCAGGAGGTGCTTCGCGTCAATCGCGACTATTCGCTGGATACCGCTACAAAGTCTTGGTCTGCCACAAGAACCGGTCGATTTCGAACACGTGGTGGATGGGCTCCGCAAGGGCGGTGTGGTGCAATGACAGGTGAGGCCTGTGCGGCGGGGTCAGACGCCAGAGGCTCGCCGATGGATCGCCGTCGCTTGCGGTTGCGAATTAGGCTCAGGTCGGCTTGATCTCTGCCTGGCCGATCTTGCGCCATCTGGCGTTTTCGCGAACCAGTTTCAGGTCGTCGGTCGTCTCGGCAAATGTCCGCAATCGGTATTGCCGGAGCAGGTCCGGGAAGAGCGCTCCTTCCGGCAGGACGGCAAGCTGCTCGCGGACTGAGATCTTTTCATCGATGACCCGCATGCCCCAGGCATTTTCCCGAACCTGCAGTTCCGCGGCCAGATCGCGCTCTTCCGGCACGTTTTCGTCCAGCACGGCCAGAAGGATCGAGTGGAAAAGCGCTACATAGCCAATCTGTCTCAGGCCGCCCACGACCCGCACGCGCGGCAATATGGCAAGGACGAGGAACGTCAGGAACAAGTTCGGCAGCAGCACGCCGTCCAGCAGCGCCTGCCTGAGATACGGCCGCTCGAACGGGATGGAAAGACCTTGCGGCCTGTCGGGCTCGATCAGGTGCCCGTTCTCGAGAACGAGCTTGCGCACGCGCTCCTCGCGGATGCCCCAGAAATAGTCCGTGGCATTGGGCAGGAATCTGCCAAATGGGCTCGATGCGGCCTCTTGCCAGGCATGTTCGAGACGCTGGCGTCTTGCGGGTTCAATCAGCAGCCTGGAAAGAAGGCTGCCGTCATATTCTAGATGCCGCGCCATGGCAGCCGCGGCGACCCGATCATCGACGAAAACCGGCAGGGCCATGCCGGCACGATCCCAATTGGCGACCAGATCCTCATTCAGTTCAGTCAGCGCATCGGCGGCGGTTTCAAACACCTTGTCCCGGCTGGCAAGCAGTGTGCCCAGCCAGCGGCTGGCATCCGTTTCATCGCCCACCGCTTCGAGCGCGCGCTTGTTGATGGAGACGGGACCGGCCACGCAGGCGCTTTTGCGGCACAGTTTGTGGCGCCCCATGCCAAACAGGTTGACCTTGTCGTCGCCGACATCGAGCCATCCCGGCCCCTCCCGGCCAACTGTCTCCATGGTCATCGTCGTTCCCATGAAGCCGACGAAGGCCGACAGCCCGTTTTCGACCGCGCCGAGCCAGGCAAGCAGAAGGGCATCGAAGGTGATCCGGTCCATCAGAAGCAAGCAGTGCAGGCCGGACTGAATCACCGGTCTGTGCTCGAACTCGTCGAGGGCTTTGCCGATCTCCTCAGGCTGCATGATCCTACCGAGGCGCTGATGCAGGACTTCGCGCAGGATCGAGCGGGCAGCGATCGCCGGGCCCGATGCAGGCCTTGCCACCGGCCGCCACAGATGGCGGGCGTAATCGGAAACCGGTGCATTCCAGTTCTGCTCGATGTCGCGCACGACCTCCGGGCAGAGCAGCGACAGCACAGCCAGAATTTCCCGCGGAGGGGTAGGGGTTGGATCAAAGACGGCGGTCATTGGTCCCGTCTAGCCGCTTGCGGTGTAAACGCCAAGCGAGACCAGACTTGCTGGATGCGGCCGGCCTACATAGATCGTCAACTCGATCAAGATGGTGTGAGACGAAATGACAGTATCCTACGCAGTTCTCCTTGAGCAATCACCTGTTCGCTGCCTCGGCACGAATTGTCAGATAGGCTAGACAGCTAAGGCAAACAGCGGATCTTAGAACCGCAGCCGGGCCATGCTCAGGAGGTCGTGGTACTGCCCGTCGGTAAAGCCGGCCTTCACATGCCGGCCTTCGATCTCAAAGCCGTGGCTCTTGTAGAGACGGAGGGCCGCTTCGTTGTCGGCATAGACGGTCAATTCGACTCGCTTCAGGGCGCGCCAGTTGTCGGCCACGTCAAGCAGCGCGCCAAGTATGGCAGAGCCGATACCTTTGCCGACAAAGGCATCGTCAAGGCCGATATTGATCTCGCCGATGTGCGAACGGCGCGGTGAACCTTGCACGACCAGGCTGCCATGGCCGACGACCTTGCCGTCCAGCTCGGCAACGATCCAGGTGGTTTCCGGGCCGGACTTGGCAATGCGCCGCGCCACCTGCTCCACCATCTCGAAAGGCATCCTGAGCGTGCCCCAGCGGAAGCCCGGCATGTTGAAGATAGCGCAAAGCGCCTCCGCATCGCTTGGCCGGACGGACCGCAGCAGCGGCTGGATTTTCTCGGCGGGTGGCGAGGTCGTGCTGGTCATGGCGTTCCCGGCGAAGGCAAGCGGCCCGGTACGATGCACCGGACGCCACCCGAAAATCCAGCCGTCTCTGACCTATATGATGCCGATTGCGGGCTAAAAATACCGGGAGGCGGCGTGGAGTTTGAAGACGCCGCTGATGCCTATCCAGCCGAAAAGGGCGAGCCAGCCCAATGTCCCGGTCGCCGTCCAGTCGATCCGGTGCACCGCAGCGTCGGTGATGACGACGCCGAGGATGGCAAGCAGGCCAACCAGACACTGCGCCAACCCGAGCACCAGCAGTTCCTCGCGCGGCGCGCTTCTCCAGACGAGATATATACCGCCCGCACCGGCGAGGAAGATGGCGCTGTAGACCTGAGCGTGGAAGGCATCGATCGGCCATGGCCAGATGCCACTGAATGTCAGGGGAAACAGCAACAGGCCGACGCCATAGAGCCCAAGGATCGCGGATTCCGTCGGCATGTAGCCGCGCCATGCGGGATTTAAGGTCACGCCTTTTGCAGAAGGACGGGCCCTGGCCCGCCACAGGAACAGCCCGGATACCGCGGCCGAAGCAAGATAGACCAAAAACCACAGCCAGGGCGCTTTGCGCTCGAAGTTGAAATAGCCGAGATTGATGAACGAAGCCACCGACACGATGACGGTGAAGATGAAGGCCATGACGAGCACGAGCCTGCCGGGCGACCAGCGATTCCAGACCAGCAGTGCCGCCATCACGACCATTTCGGCGGTGTAGAAGCCACCGAGGAAGCGCGCATTGAACGGCGTGACGGCCCAAGGCCAGCCCGGTTTCACCAGCGCAGGCATGAAAAACAGGCCGGCGCCTACGATCAGGACGACGATGACCCCCGCAGAAAAAAGGCGCAGGACCGCGGGAAATGGCGGATTGTCTGATGTCGGCATGGGAGAAAATCCCAAAGATGAATGCTCCATGGACCATCATAGTGCTGCTTGCGGCCGGTTAAAATCCGCCGAATGGAAATTGAACGGTCACCAGGCTTATCCATTCGAATGGCCGTACGGTCCGTTTCGAAGTAAGATGGAACACTCGGACCAAAGATCGGTCCGGTCAAAACGCCTCGAGGTGCATTTTCCGGAGCCTGCACGATGAACGAAGCTCAGGATCTATTCTCACTTCTGCGACGATCGGCCGATGTCGATCCGCAGGCGATCGACGCGATCAAGCGAACCATCGCGGAGGGCGAGGACCGCGAACTTTGCCGCATCAATGCGCCAGCCTTCGCCAGCAAGCATGGCCTCGACGAGGAGCGTGCAATAGGCGCCTTTCTCCATGCGGCGCGGGTGGGCATCTTCGACATTTCCTGGAATGTTCTGTGCCCCGGCTGCGGCGGTGTGCTCGACACCAACGCCACGCTGAAAACCCTGCAAAAGGACGAATACACCTGCGCGCTGTGCTCCGAGGGCTATTCACCGACTCTCGACGAGATGGTCGAGGCGACATTCACCGTCAGTCCCCGCGTGCGCAGGATTGCCGCACACAATCCACACGAACTGCCGGTGGCGGAATATTTCCGCCAGATCTACTGGGCGTCCGGCGTCGATCTGCCGGAAGAGGATTTCGTGAAAAAGCTGGAAGCGTTCTCGCTGGAGGATATCGAGCTTGCGCCCGGTGAAAAGGCGGTTCTGACCATACAGCTTCCGTCTGAATTCATCATCGTCTTCGAGCCGGTCACCCATTCAGCGCAGTTCATCGACGGGAAGGGCGAACCAACAAAGGAGCGCCGGAGCCTCTCTTTGGCCTTCGACCGCGACCATGTCCAGAACCAGACGCTGGAGATGCAACCCGGCCCGTTGCGCATTTCGCTGGAAAACCGGACCGACACCCGCGTGCTGCCGACAGTCTTCATCGCCGGCCAGACATTGCATGATTTCCTGGGAAAACGCCGGCCCTTCCTGACCGCCAAGCGCCTGCTCACCAACCAGACGTTCCGCGATCTCTATCGCACGGATACACTCGACATCAACCAGCGCCTGAAGATCACCAGCCTGACGTTCCTGTTCACCGACCTGCGCGGATCGACCGAGCTTTACGAGCGGGTGGGCGACCTTTCAGCCTTCGATCTCGTGCGCGAGCATTTCCAGGTTCTGCACGAGATCGTCACGGCGGAGGCAGGCGCGGTGGTGAAGACGATCGGTGATGCGGTGATGGCGACCTTCGCGACGCCTGATCGTGCGATTGCTGCAGCCCTCAGGATGCGCGATGCCATGCGTACGCTCAACGACAAGAGCGGGCGCGAGGATCTGCTGCTCAAGATCGGAGTCCATGCCGGCCCCTGCATCGCCGTGTCGATGAATGAGCGACAGGACTATTTCGGCCAGACGGTCAACATTGCTTCGCGGGTCCAGAACCTTGCCAACGCACAGGCGATCTTCGCCACTCGAGCGGTGGTCGACGACAATCTCACCGCCGATCTCTTACACAGGAACGCGCTGACGCCCGTGCCCCACGAGGTCTCGCTGCGCGGCATTGACCGGGAGATAGCGGTATATACGATCCCCTGAAGACTTGGCCCCTGGAGACTTGGCCCCCGAAAATCTGGCTCGTCCCGGCCCCTCACACGCGCCTACAGATAAAATAGCGATCGGCGGCAATCGAAGGTGGCGGCGAGAGGCGTTGCAACTGCGGGTGATCGAGCGGCGTGCCGCTGACCGCGATGCCGCCGACGCGAAGCAGGCGCGCGGCTAGATCGGGAAGCCAGGTAGAGATCACTGCATCGCGATCTTCATAGCCGGTGCCGATGTCGGCATGAACAAGAGCGGCGTCGATGCCAATGAACCTGCTCGCCGTCTCGCGTATTTCGCCGAGCACGAGGTTTTCAGCTTCGGGAATTGAGCTGGCGTGTGCGGCAAGTGCGCGGTCGAACGCTACGATCCGGCGTCCGGGCAGGCGCTCGCGCAGATGGTGGAACGTCCGGCCATTGCCGAGGCCGAGCTCGAGCACGGGCCCCTCCATCTTCGCCACCTCGGCGCAGACATGATCGAGTATGTCGCGCTGTGCGGTCATCCTCCGGATGAAGCTGTCGAGGCGACTCATGTGCGATTGTATGTCCTGAACCAGTCCACGGAATCAACTGCCCCGAGCAGAGCGTTTCGCGACGAGTCTTGCCGCGTGTAGAGGCGAACGATGAACACTGCAACAGGCGAACAGGCTGCCAACAAGGATCATACCGGGTGGAGTCGGCGGCGCTGCGCGCGGCGGAATAGCGATCTCACTTGTAGGGGTCCGCGGCGTCCCGCAACCCGTCGCCGAGGAAGTTGAACGCCAAGATGACGAGAACGACGGGGAGCATCGGCAAAAGCAGCCATGGATAGAACGCGATAACGCTGACGCTGCGCGCCTCGGTGAGCAGGATGCCCCAGCTCGTTATCGGTGCCCTCAGGCCGAGCCCGAGGAAGCTCAGCGCCGTCTCGCCCAGGATCATGCCGGGTATGGAGATCGTCGCCGTCGCGATCAGATGCGACATGAAGCCGGGAATGAGATGCCGCCCGATAATGCGGCTGCTTCTGGCGCCCATCAATTGCGCGGCCAGAACGTAATCCTCCTCGCGCAAAGCTAGAAGCTTTGAACGCACGGCCCGCGCCAGTCCGGTCCAGTCGAGCAGCCCGAGGATGACGGTGATGCCGAAATAGATCAGGATCGGACTCCAGGTTATCGGCATGATCGCCGCCAGAGCCAGCCATAGCGGAATGCTGGGGATCGATTGCAGAACTTCGATTATCCGTTGGACGATCAGGTCGAAGATACCGCCGTGATAGCCGGCCAGTCCGCCGATGACAATGCCGAGCAGGAAGCTGAAACTGATGCCGACGAGGCCGATTGTCAGTGAAATGCGGGCGCCATAGATGATGCGCGAGAGCACATCGCGCCCCAGCCTGTCAGTGCCGGCCAGAAAGAGCTGGCCGTTTTCGGCGGGGCAGACAAAATGCCTGTCACCTTCGATCAGGCCCCAGAACCGGTACTTATCGCCCTTGCAGAAGAAACGGATCCGCTGAACATCATCCTGGTTCTCGATGTAGTTCCGCTTGAGCGTGTCCATATCCAGCGTCATCTGGCGGCCATAGACGAACGGCCCGACGAACTCGCCGTTGTGGAACAGGTGCACCCGCTGCGGCGGCGAATAGATGTAGTCCATGTTGCGCGTGTGCAGATCGTAGGGCGCCAGGAACTCGCAGATCAGTATCCCGAAATAAAGCGCTGCCAGGAATATGCCGGATACAAGGGCAAGCCGGTGCCGACGGAATTTCCACCACATCAGCCGCAACTGCGACGCCTGAAAGACCTTCTCCTGCTCCGGCGTCATCGCCTCGACCGACTGCAGGTCAAAGGGCTCGATGGAAACGTAGTGTTGCAGTGGGGCACCCGGAGCGGGCAGCGGCGATTGCGTGTTCATTTGGTGCTGCCGCCTTGCAAACGAATTCGCGGATCAAGTAGCGCCAGCGCCAGGTCGGAAATCAGGACGCCGATGACCGTCAGGAAGGCGAGGAACATCAGGAACGACCCTGCGAGATACATGTCCTGGCTTTGCAGCGCCTTGATCAGCATCGGCCCGGTCGTTTCCAAAGACAGCACGATCGCCGTGATTTCGGCACCGGAGATGATGGCCGGCAGGATAGAGCCGATATCCGAAATGAAGAAATTGAGCGCCATGCGCAGCGGATATTTGACCAGCGCCCTGAAGGGATGAAGGCCTTTGGCGTGCGCGGTCACGACATATTGCTTATGTAGCTCATCGAGCAGATTGGCGCGCAGCCGCCGGATCATGCTTGCCGTGCCCCCGGTGCCGATGATCAAGACCGGAATCCAGAGATGGGCGAGGATCGATTTCGCCTTGGCCCAGCTCATCGGCTCGCCGAGATATTGCTGGTCCATGAGATGGCCGATAGACGTTCCGAACCAGATGTTGGCGAAATACATCAGGATCAGCGCCAGCATGAAGTTCGGAATCGCAAGGCCGAGAAGGCCGAAGAAAGTCAGGCCGTAGTCGCCCCAGCTGTATTGATGCGTGGCGGAGTACATGCCGATCGGAAAGGCGATGAGCCAGGTAAAGATGATCGTGACGAACGAAACCAGCACCGTCAGCCACATTCGGTCCCCGACGACGTCGCGAACCGGCAGCTCATATTCGAAGGAATAGCCGAAATCGCCGTGCAGCATCCCGCCGACCCAGTAGAAGTAGCGAATGACCGGTGGCTTGTCGAAACCATATTCCTTGCGCATCATCTCGATGCGATCGGAATCCACCGCTTCGCCCTGAGCCCGAAGCTCGGCAACATAACTGTCGAAATAGTCGCCTGGGGGAAGTTCGATGATCGTGAACACCAGTGCCGATATGACCAGCAGCGTTGGAACCATCACGGCGATACGCCAGACAAAATATCGAAGCACGCTCAGGACTCTCCAAGCCAGAATGTATCCGGCATATAGACACCGAAATAGGCGGTCGGGTCGTAGCCGTAGAGCGCCTTGTCAGGCAGATTGCGCAGCCGCGAGGATGCCAGAATCGGCTGATGCGTTCCGTTTACCGTGCCGATCGAAAACACCTGATCGGTATAGATCGACAGCATTGAATTCCAGATCTCGGCGCGCTCCGTGGCTTCGGTCGATGCGTTCCAGCGCTTGAGTAAAGCCATCAACTCGACCACGGGCGGAAGATCGGGCGCTTCGCCGACCTTGCCACGGGACAAGTAGTGAGCACCCCAGAGCGGCCATTGCAGCTGGTCATCGACGGTGGGGGCGAGTTGGTAGGGGTTCATGTCGGCGGTCGGCACGCCATTGTCGATGCCCGACCACATCGACATCATGATCTGGCCACCAAGCGCGCGGCTGCGGAAGATGTCGCGCTGCGAAGTCCGGATGAACAGGGCGATGCCGATCTTGCGCCAGTGATCGGTGATGAGCTCGAGCGCGTCCGTTTCCAGCGTGCTTTCGCCGGCCGTTTCCACTACGAGCTGCGCCGGGCGTCCGTCGGGGAGTATCCGCAGGCCGTCATCGTCACGCGCCTGAAGCCCGACCTCGTCGAGCAGGGCATTGGCCTGGTCGGGATCATGGGCGACCCAGGCTTTCGCGAATTCCGGCCGGTAGAGCGGGCTCTCCGGCAGGACCGTATCGGCACTTTCCTGCGCCAATCCGTAGAACACAGCCAAATTGATCTCGCGCCTGTCCACAGCGAGCGAAAGTGCGCGGCGCACGCGCACGTCACGAAAAAGGCCACGCCACACCTGGTCGGCACAATTCAGATTGGGCAGCAGCGCCAGCCGCGAACCTTGTGTGCGTTTCCAGAGATGCATCTTCACCGGGTAGCGCTTCTCCGCATCCTTCAGGAAGGAGTAATCGGTGAAGTCAATTCCCATGCCTTGCAGGTCGCTCTCGCCCGCACCGGTCTTGGCGGAAATGATCGCCGACGAGCTGACATTCATGACAATCCGGTCGACATAAGGCAGTTGCCGGCCATTCTCGTCTATTCGATGAAAGAACGGGTTCCGCTCGAAGACGAACTGCTCAGCCGGCGGCTTGGTCCGGTTCTGCCAGGGATCGAGCGTCGGCAGTTCCGGGTTCTCCGGGCGATACTGCCGCGACATGCGGATGTGCAAGAGCGTCCATTTCTGGGCCCGGTTCTCCTTCATTAGGCCGGCGAGCCGGAATGGATCTTGGTATTTCTTGTGGAACTGCTTGAGATAGGCGGCCGGCAGAACAAGCGATAGGGGCGAAGCAGCGGCGAGCTTGGGCAGGAAGTCGGGATTGGGCGCATCCCAACTATAGCGGACCGTCAACGGATCGACGATCTCGAAGCGTGGCGGCTTGCCGTCCGCCAGCAGGGCCGGGGCGAGCCCGCCTTGCGAAAGCTCATCGTTCAGCCAGACATCTTCCCAGCAATAGCGAAAATCCTCCGACGTCAGCAGGCTACCGTCAGACCATTTATGTCCTTCTCGTATCTTGAAAGTGAAGACACGATCATCCGCTACATCGAAACTTTCGAGAATGTCGGCTTGGAGGTTAAGCTTTTCGTCATAGCCGACCAGGCGAGCGTACCCGTAGATTGTCATCATCCGGATGTCTTTCTGGCTGCCGATGATCGTGCGCAGCGTGCCGCCATATTGGCCGGGCTGCCGGCCCATCGCGGCGAGATTCAACGCGCGAGGGCGCTTGGGCAGGCGTTCGGCGAGTGCCGGCAGCGCTCTGGCCTTCAGCTGCGGCTCAAGAAATTCCGGCTCCAGATCGCCTGCGCGCAACGTGCCCGGCAGAAATGCCGAAGCCATGAGTCCAAGGACGGTGCGCCGGCTGATCAATGGCGTAGCTCGCTGAAATCGGCCGAACGTCGGGCCAGCACGAGGTGGCCGCCGCCAAGATCGAGCGGCGACAGCATATCCTCGTCGCCCTCGTCGCGGAATTGCGGTCCCCATGCGCTGGTGTCGGAAGCGCCGCTGAGTTTCAGCGTCTTGAAATCCATCGGCCTGTCGAGATCGGGGAAAGGTACTGCGGCGACCAATGAGCGCGTGTAGGGGTGGACCGGTTTCCTAAGCAGAATTTCGCGCGGCGCGAGCTCGACGATACGCCCGCCGCACATCACCGCGATACGGTCTGCCATGTAGTCCACCACCGCGAGGTTGTGGGATATGAACAGGTAGGTCAGGCCCAGTTCCTTCTGCAGGTCCTTCAGAAGGTTCAGGATCTGCGCCTGGACAGAGACATCGAGTGCCGAAACCGGCTCGTCGCAGATCAGGAGTTCAGGCCCCAGCGCCAACGCGCGCGCGATGCCGATACGCTGACGCTGCCCGCCGGAGAAACTATGCGGATAACGCTTTATGAAGCGCGGGTCGAGCCCGATTGCCTGCATCAGGCTCTTGACCGTGGCGAGTCGGGACGCGGCATTGCCACGTCGATGGATTTCCAGCGGCTCGCTCAAAATGTTCTCCACCGTCATGCGGGGTGAAAGCGACGAAACCGGATCCTGGAATACCATCTGGATTTTCGCGCGCAGCATGCGCAGGGCGTCTCCCTCGGCTTCCAAGACGTCGATCGGACCATCGCGGCCATTGAAGATCACAGAGCCGCCGGTAGGGGTGACAGCCCGCATGAGGATCTTGCTGACGGTGGTTTTGCCGGAGCCGCTTTCGCCGACAAGACCCAGGCACTCACCCCGCCTGATATCAAAGCTCACGCCGTCCACGGCGCGAACAGAGGTTTGATGATCTCCGCCGAACCATCCGGACTTGCGGATCGTGAAGGTCTTTGTCAGATCGCTGACCGATAGCAGGAGGTCGTTCGGCCCCTTCGATGCCGGCGCCGTCTGCTTGCCGAGCAGGTTCCCGACATTCACCGGCACCTCGCGGAGCGCCTTTAGCCTTTCGCCGGGCTTCAGGTCGAAATGCGGAACGGCTGCCATCAGGCCCTTCAGGTAAGGGTGGCCCGGCCGGCGGAATATCGCCTCCACGGGTCCCGCTTCCATGATCTCGCCATGGTACATGACCACCACCTCGTCGGCGACATTGGCGACTACGCCAAGGTCGTGCGTGATCAGCAGCATCGCCATGTTCAGCTTCGTCTGAAGCTCGCGCAGCAATTGCAGGATTTGCGCCTGGATGGTCACGTCCAACGCCGTCGTCGGCTCGTCGGCGATCAACAGGGCGGGCCGGCAGATAAGCGCCATGGCGATCATGGCGCGTTGACGCAATCCTCCCGAAAGTTCAAAGGGATACATGTCATAGGCGCGCTTGGGGTTGGGAAAGCCGACAAGGCCGAGCATTTCCTCGGTCCGCGCCTTGCGCTCCACCCGGGCCATGGGCGTATGAATCTGCAGGGATTCGCTGACCTGATTGCCGATCGTATGCAGCGGCGACAGCGATGTCATCGGCTCCTGAAATATCTTGCCGATGCGGCTGCCTCTCAACGCCCGGATTTCGGTTCCGTCACGCGGCATCTGCAGGATATCCTGCGTCGTACCGGGCTTTTTTGGATCGGAAAACAGGATACGGCCGCGAACATGGGCTGTGTTCGGCAAAATGCCCATCACTGCCTGGCTGAGAACCGATTTTCCGGAACCGGACTCGCCCACAAGCGCGGTAACCTTGCCGGGCAGGACGCGAAGATTTGCACGCCTGACAGCATGCAACGGTCCCCCTATAATGGCAAAAGAGATGCCAACATCCTCGATCCGCAGCAGATCAACGCCCAAATTCATTCTCACACCAGCCCCCACTCTGGCACGTCCAGAAGGCGAGACTAACGCATTGCCAGCCTAGAGCAACTTGGATTCGAACAGTCGCCAGTTCCCTGGCGGAACCGGCGACCGGACTGCATACCAAACGCGTTCGGATCAGAGCGTGGCGGTTACTGGAGCTTCCTCGGGTCGCCCGCGGACGGCCGCGCGGCATTGCGATGAAGCAGCATGACCTGCTCGGCGTCCGATATGCGGTCGTAAATCGGCTCCAGCGCACCGTCTTCATCGAGTGCGAGAGCACCCGACAAATCGGGTGAAAGCACCGTTAGCTTCTGCCTGATGCCCGCCAGTTCCTCCATGCCGAGCGCCAGCCAGTTGTTGGCGCCGCAATAGCTGGCGAAGTCTTTGCTGGCGAGAACGCTGTGCGGATATTTCTTGGTCAGGGTCTGGAGGCGCTGGACCTCGTTTACAGCCGAGCCGAAGACAGAGAATGTGAGCCGGTCGGTAAGCCCGACATTGCCGAACATCACATTGCCGACATGCAGCCCGATACCATAGTTTATGTCGCTCAATCCCTGCTGCTTTCTGCGCAGATTAAGATCCATCATGCGCGCGGTGGCCTTGTGCGCTGCTGCAAGAGCAGCCTGGCAGGCGATCTCGGACTGTGAACGGTGCCTTGCGCAAGGGTAGACGGCAATGAAGCCATCACCTATGAAACTCATGATCTGCCCGCCCTTGCGATTGAAAGGTGCAGCAGCGGCGTCGAAAAACTGGTTCAGCGTATCGATATAGACTTCGCGGCCGGAGGTTTCGGCAAGTCTTGACGACCCGCGCATGTCGCCCATGACCAGTGCCGCCCGGATTGTATCACCCTCGCCGCGCTTGATCTGGCCTTCGAGCACGCGCCTGCCGGCGTCGCCGCCGAGATAAGTGGTCATCATGTTGTCCGCAAGCTTGGTGAGCACCGCCATCTTGGTTGCGATAGCGAGATGGTTCTGGATGCGCAGCAGCGCCGAAATCATGCTGTCGCTGAAGCCTGCAGCACTGTCGGTGGACCAAGACCCGATCATGCCCTGACTGGTGTTGCCGCTGAAGGGATGGACAAAAGCCATGTAATCGGTGACGCCCATCAGCTTGAGGTCATCGAAAACAGGAAATTCCGACGGCACCGACGGGTCGAGCCGGCGCCGCAGATGGTCCAGCTTGTGGCTGAGCAGATGGTAGTATGGGCTGGTCAGGAATCTGTCGGAATGAACGCCGTTCTCCTTGCGGAAGCCTTCCACTTCCAGGCCCTGGCCGCGGAGCCAGGTGAAGCCGAGCGCGTCATAAAGCGGATGAAGCATCGAAAAGCTCAAATGCACCCGCTTCAACGGCAGGCCGGCAGCAGCCAGCCGTTCACAAAAGCCCCTTACCAATGTTTCCAGGTCGTTGCCCGCCAACGCCGATTGGGTCAGCCAATCGGCAACCTTATCCATGAGAATGGCAGAAATTTCTGCTTGCGCTGTGCTCATGCTATCTCGAAATCTCCCTGATCTGCCACAAATTCGCCGGCTTGGACGCCGTCAGGCCTTCACCACCGTCTCTCGGGCTAGCCCGAGGCGGCCAAAAACATTGCGTGTGTCGACGATCAGTAGAGCGTGATCCGCGATCGCCTGATAGTCGATCGCGTCGTGGTCGGTTGCAACGACGACAGCGTCGAAATCCTTCAAGGCCGCCTCGGTCAATTCGACCGAGCGACGCCCCTTGATCGCCATATGCTCCCGTGTGGCCGGGATTTCGGCAACATGCGGATCGTGGAATTCCGCCTTGCCGCCCCATTCCTCGATGAGTTCAATGAGCCGCAATGAGGGGCTTTCGCGGATGTCGGGCACATTCTTCTTATAGGCGAGCCCGATGATGAGAATGCGCGAGCGGCTGAGCGCCTTGCCGCAGCGCCGGTCCAGCGCCTTCGCCAGTTCATCGACCACATGACGCGGCATGGCCGTGTTGATCTCTGCCGCCAGCTCGATGAAGCGGGTCGGCAGTTCGTATTCGCGAGCCTTCCACGTCAGGTAGAAGGGATCGATCGGAACGCAGTGCCCGCCAAGTCCAGGGCCGGGATAGAAAGGCATGTAGCCGAAGGGCTTGGTCTTTGCCGCCTCGATCACCTCCCAGATGTCGATTCCCATCGCACCGAGCACGATCTTCAACTCGTTGACGAGGGCGACGTTGACCGAGCGGAAGATGTTTTCCGTCAGCTTGACCGCCTCGGCGGTCGCCGTGGTGGAAACCGGAACGACGGTCTTGACCACGCCATGGTAGAAAGCCTGCACGAGCGTCGCCGCTTCAATGCCGTCACCTGCCACGACCTTGGGGATCGTCGCGACTTCAAAGCTGCGGTTGCCGGGATCCTCGCGTTCGGGCGAGAAGCCGAGGAAGAAATCTATCCTCGACTGCAAGCCGGTTTTTTCCAGGATGGGCTTGATCACGTCGTCGGTGGTGCCGGGATAGGTGGTCGATTCCAGCACGATCAGCTGGCCGAGACGCAGATGCTTCGCGATGGTGCCTGCGGTGTTCCTGACAAAGGAGAGATCCGGCTCGCGGTGTTTCGTCAGTGGTGTCGGAACGCAGATGATGATGACATCGCAGACGGCCAGTTCGGCAAAATCCGCAGTGGCGCGGAACCGTCCGCTTGCCACCTGGCCGGCAAGAGCTGTCGACGTCACCGCCTCGATGTAGGATTGGCCGTTGTTCAGGCTCTCGACCTTCTGGCCTTCGATGTCGAAGCCGGAAACCGGGAAGCCGGCGCGTGCGATCGCAACCGCCAGCGGCAACCCGACATAGCCCAGTCCGATCACGCCGACTTGCGCGGCGCGCGTCGAAATCCGGGTCAGAAGACGGTCATATATCGATCGTGAGGCGTCCAACAATCTGCTTTCTGTTAATTCGGACAGGCCGTCCGCTTCCATGGTGAGGTTCACCGCTCACAAGAGCCCCGAGGCATATTGCGGAAAATCGATGTCCGCAAGCGTCAGACCGGCACCTTCGCCTTAAGGCTTGCGGCAGCCATCGCATAGCCGCCGGCGGCGCCATCGATGAAATGAACGTGATCGCGCTGCAGCGGCGATGCGACGAGGCATGTCATCAAGGCCGATTTCTGGCGGTGCAGGCCATAGTTGCAGATGCCCGCCTCTTCCGCCTGTTTCAGCCGGTTCTCGATCCGTTGCAACACATCCGCGTCAACGTCGATGGTCATCTTCAAGCCATCGTCGAACTTCCGGAAATCCGAATTGCTGGCCACTTCGCGTTTGTAGATCTTCGGATCGAATCTGCCGATCGTCCAGCCATATCTATCCGTAACAGCCGTAAGCGTCATCAGGAACACTATCCACAGCTTCGACAGCCACCGCCGTCCTGCCGGCGCCGTGGCCCGCGCCTCGATATCGAGGCCGGCGGGCAGCAAACTGTAGTCCGGCCCGTTCACCGGCACCGGGTGGCCATCGCGTTCCTGCCTGCCGGCAAGGGCGATGATGTCGGAAACCAGAAACTGAAAACCGCGCAAGTCGCGCGACGCCCCCGGTATGGCTATGATCGAAACGATTTCGCCATGCCGGGCTTCGATCGGGTTCCAGCGACACGAGAGGCCGGTCAGGTCCGGCCGCGCGCCGGCCGGCGCAGGATCGATGCGGTAGCGCCCCGCTTTCATCTCGGCTTCCGCCCAACTGCCGCCACCTCCGGCGAACATGGCATAGAAGACCGCATCGGAGGCCTGGAACCTCGCCACGCGAACGTCGAGGCCTTGCGCTCTTATATCCTTTATCGGCACGATTGCGGCACGCAAGGTCAGGTCCAGTTCGTCCGCCACCCATCTCTGGACAGCCGCCAGCGCGTTGCGGGTGATCTCCAGCGCCGAGCCGGGAAACGCCACGAGCGCACCGTCGCCGCCGAAGACAAAGGGAAGATCTTGCCTACCCAGCGCATTGAGCAGCGCCGAAATGACGCTGGCACCGGCCATATTGACGGTTTTATAGCGCCCCGCCTCGATCGCCTTGGTCGAGCCGACGATGTCGGCGGTGGCCAGCGCCCAGCTATCGGGGAGAGGCCGATAGTTATCGATATCGGCAACGCTTTCGAACTTTGCGAAGACCGGCAGAGAAGCAACAAACGGATCGGACGCGGCAGCTGTTTCCATGAGCATCAGATAGCACATTCCAGTGCTTGAGGGTGAAGTCGATCATGCTTCGAATTTGACTTGCGCAGGCTTTCCGATGATAGGGTCCGGCGATGCGAATTGCCTTCTATGCGCCGCTGAAGTCGCCCAATCATCCCGTTGCCTCCGGCGACCGCCAGATGGCACGGATGCTGGTCAAGGCACTGGAGCATGGAAGGCATAGCGTCGAATTGGCATCCGAATTGCGCTTTTATCTACGCGAACCGGATTCGAAAAGTTTCGATGCGCTCAAGATCGAGGCCCGGGAGGAAGCCGCGCGGCTGGCAAGGCTTTGGGATCGTGACGGCAAGCCCGATCTGTGGTTCACCTATCATCCCTATTACAAGGCACCCGACCTGATCGGGCCCGAACTGGCGTTGGCCTTTGGTGTCCCCTATGTGACAGCGGAAGCCTCCTATTCGAGGCGGCGCAACACCGGTTTGTGGGCCGATACGCAAGCGTTGGTGGCGCGAGCCGTCGAACAGGCGGCGCTGAACATCTGCTTCACGCAAAGGGATCGTCAGGGACTGGCAGATGCGGTACCCGACGCCGCTTTCGGCAGGCTTTCGCCCTTCATCGACACATCGCCATTCCGGGAAACGCCGGCACGGGGTTGTCCGTCGCGCCTCGTTACGGTCGCCATGATGCGCCCGGGCGACAAAGTCGAAAGCTATGGCATGCTGGCGCAGGCGCTCGGTTCGATCGGTCACCTGCCCTGGACGATGTCGGTCGTCGGGGACGGACCTGCCCGCGAGGAGATCAAAGCGCAATTCGCCAGCTTGCCCGCCGACCGTATCAAATGGCTTGGCGCGATTGAGCCAGCCGCCGTGCCGGATGTTCTCTACAGTGGGGGAATTTACGTCTGGCCGGGTTTCGGCGAGGCCTATGGCGTTGCCTATCTTGAAGCACAGGCCGCCGGCCTTCCGGTTGTGGCTCAGGACATCGCCGGCGTGCCGGAGGTCGTGCGGGATGGCCAGGCCGGGTTTCTCACCCCGCCGGGCGATGTGGCGGCGTTCGCTTCTGCCATTGAAAGGCTTCTGGCCCGTAACGACGAAAGATCCATCATGGCCGCAGAAGCCAGACGTTTCATCCTCGAAGAACGTTCTATCGGTGCTGCGGCGGCGCGTCTGGCCGAACTTCTTGCAAAGATCCCGGTCTCATGACATCCGATCAGATCTGGCAACCCTTGGTGGAGGAACTGGCGAGCCGGCAACGGGCGGACCATAAGGCAGAGTTCTGGCTGCGCGACGATGACGCCGTGGATCCGACGCCTGCGCTTGATCGGTTGCTCGACCTCACCGGTGAATTCGCGGTTCCGGTGACTCTGGCCGTCATTCCCGCCCTGACTGACGAGAAGCTTGTCGTTCGGCTTGACGAGGCGCCGCATGCCACGGTCGCCATCCATGGCTGGGCGCACCGAAATCATGCGCCCGAGGGCCAGAAGAAGCAGGAGCTCGGCGCGCATCGGCCACGCGAGGCGGTGCTCGATGATGTGGCTCGCGGGCTGGCGCACGTAACCGGCCTGCACGGCGCACGTGCCGTTCCGATGCTGGTGCCACCCTGGAACAGGATCGACGCCGGCTTGGTATCCGACCTTGGATCGATAGGATTTTCGGCATTGTCGGTCTATGGGCCGCCAACGCCGGCTTCACTTGCGGTCATCAACAGCAATGTCGACATCATGGATTGGCATGGCACGCGCGGCTGCCGCGATCATGGCCTATTGGTTCAGGCTATCATCGCGCAATTGCAGCATGCATTCGATGGGGGCGAACCGGTGGGCCTGCTCACCCACCATCTCGTACATGATGAACCGGCCTGGCTCTTCCTCGAACGGCTGTTCACAGTCACCGCAAAGACTGAAGCCTGCGCATGGCTTCCGATCAGGACATTGATCGGGCGCAGCGCCGATGGAACAATTCCAGGAAAGTGTGAACGGTTTCCGTCCGGAATTGCGTCAAGACAAAGAGATAGAGGAAAATAGCTCAGCGCTTTTTGCGCAATGAGACTGGAATGTTGAGCGTCTGGCCATCCCGCGCGGCAAAAGCGCCGGTAAACCTGTCCTTGGCCAGTTTCTGGATCTTGTCCAGTTCCTTGTCGGTGCGTGTCGGATCGTGGTGAAACAGCGCAAGCCTCCGCGCACCTGCCGCCTCACAGAGTTTGACGCCCTGTTGCCACGTCGAGTGCCCGTAACCGCGGCGGCGTTCCATTTCCTCCTCGGTGTAGGTGCAATCGTAGATGACAAGGTCGGCATCTTCGATCAGGCCGAGCACCGTCTGATCGAGTTTATCCGGGTCGTGCTCAGTGTCTGTGATCACCGCCACGACGCCGCCACCCCATTCGACCCGGTAGCCTATGCAGCCGCCCGGATGCATAAGACTGCCGGTTCGGACCACCACCCCTTCGCGCGGGCGAAGCACGTCTCCGGATACGAAATCGCGATAGTCGAGGCTTGCCTTGCAGGCCTCCAGTTTCACCGGAAACCACGGCGGCCGCATGAACTCATCGACCATCTGCCGGGTCGTCATGTGTCCTGCAAGATGCCCGGACCAAAGCGTAACCTTGGCGCCCCGATCATAGATCGGCGCAAAAGACGGCAGCCCGATGATGTGATCGTAATGGCAATGGGTGAAAAGCAGGTCGAAATCGGTCACGCCCAACGCCTGAAGCGCCGCGCCGGCAGGCCGTAGGCCAGAGCCTGCGTCGAACAGAAGCGTGTGCTTACCGCATCGCATCTCGACGCAGATTGAGTTGCCGCCATAGCGAGAGAATTCTGGGCCTGATACCGAAATGCTGCCGCGGACACCCCAAAACCTGACCAGGAAAACGTTGTCGTCCATGCTACCCCTTCGCCCATCATATCCAAACAACTGCTGCTAGGCGAGACAGACAGGCTTTCTCCGGGTGATCTTCTCAGCGAGAGGACAGTGCCGTCACGACGGCGAGGATCGAGCGCACGTCCTTCGTTATTTGGCGCTTCGTGCGTCGATCAGATCCGCGGTCGTATGGCTTAGGCGATCGGCAAGAACCCGCAATATCTCGATGGTCATTTCCGGGAACTCCCTCATAAGCCTCAGGAAATGATCCTTGCGGATTCTCAGGGCTTCCAGCGGACTTGCCGCTCTGACGGTGGCAGTGCGGGAGCTGTTGCACAATATGGCGATCTCGCCAACGATCGAATTTGGCTCCAGTTCGGCAACTTTTATCGGTCCGCTGTCGGAATCGACAAGAATATCCGCTCTGCCTGAAAGGATGACATAGGCGGCGTCTCCCTCGTCGCCCTGCCGGAAAAGGATCTGGCCGGCGCTGTAGCTCACACGATCGGATGTGAACGCAAGCAGCTTGAGCTTTGTCGGCTCGATGGCAGAGAACAAGGGAACGCGTTGCAGCATTCCAACTTCATCCTTGAGCAGCATTGTCGCAAACCTTCCAAAATTCGCGTTTGCCAGACTAGAGCAACGGACGCCCCGATGGAATCAATTCTCTTTCCGGGATGGCGAGACAAACCACGCGAAAGGTGGCGAGCCCGATGTCGTGCACCGGCAGAATGATCCCATCTGAATATCCGTTGCTCTATGACAACAGTTCCTTGAAGATACCGTTCCCTGCCAAAAGTGTCTCGTGTGTTCCGTCTTCCGCCAATTGACCCGAGTCGAAGACGATAACGCGATCGAACATCATCGCCATTGCCGGACTCGTCACGACCCACACAATTGCCGGCGAATGGCCGTCGCGCCTGGCTTCCTCGAGCACATTTCGCAGCACCTTATCCTGCATGCGCTGATCGAGCGCCGACAGCGGCCGGTTGAGAATGAGAAAATCGGGACGCTTGAGCAAGGCTCGGGCAACATCGAGCTTCTGTCGCTGTCCACCGGTCAGCCGCCTGCCGCCGGAGCCGACGTTGAAGTCCAGGCCGACATCCAGAAGTTCGCCATAAAGCCCCAGTTCGTCAAGAATGTCATAGACGATGGAGCGTATGCGGTCGGGCGCGTCGGGATGATTGTTGCCCACACGCCCGAACAGGACATTATCCATGACGGTGGCCGCGGCAATGTATTTGGCAGGATCATACCGTTCGACCGCATTGTGCAGCTCGGGCGGCAGGTCTTCATAGAACCGGTTGCGTGCAGCGACGATCTTGCTCATCAGCTCGTCGCTCAGCAGGCCGAAGCGGTGCCGGGGCTCGATGTAGGCAAAGCTCAAGGTAACGATCATGGCGCGATCGTTTTCCGAAACCGCCTCGTAGGGACGGTTCTTGAGCCGTTGCAGCAAGGTTTCGTAGGCGGGTATCTCCTCCGCGCTCATGAAGGCGAGCTGCTGGAAGAACTGGTGATCGGGCGGCAGGTCGGCAAACAGCTCGATCGCCTGTTTGGCGATCTCCAAGCCCATTTCGTAGAGCGTTCGGTCGAGGCCGGCTTGCCTCAGCACGGAAGCAAAATAGGGATTGGCCGCCAGGGCCCTGTCGGCCAGTTCAGGGCCGGCGGCAGCGCCGAAGAGCAGGTTTTGGCCGATCGTTGCTTCCTTGTTGTAGGCGCCCGGTTCGAAAGGAACCACCAGTCCGCTCAGCCCCTCTTGTTCCAGCCGGGTCCGCAGCGCCGCACGCAGTTCGACGATCCGCCTGGCAAGCTCCGTGTGACGCGTGAGGTCGGCCGAAGAGCGCAAGCCGAGATCCAGAATGTCACGCGACAGAACAACCGCGTCGAGCACCCGGCGCACGGCTTCAAAGAGGTCGTGCGGGCCGGTAGCGCCAGCGGAAGCATAGTTGATCCAGTCGCTGTGGATATCAAGATCCGGATTGCCCGACCGGCGCGCCTCGTGAATGTTCCAGCGTTGCTGATCTGCCGCAGCACCGTCATAAGGCACCGATGTCAGCGGCGCATGCTTCAACCCGTAGAGCAGGTTGTCGCGGAGGCTTGCCTGGAACAGGAAAACATCCGACGAGGCATACGACATGCGCCGGCCGGTTACTGCTTCGGGGAGTTCAAGCAGGTCGTCGGTGCCCGAAGCGACCCTTCCGCTGTCCGGCCAGGTCAGCCGCGCGAAGGCTTCTGCAAGCGCCTCCGCTCCACCTGTTGCGGTACTGACCAGTGCCACCGTCTCACCCGGCTTGACCTGGAGGGAGATACGGTTGAGGAGCATTGCACCGCCATCGTCTGCTACGGACAGATTGATCGCCGACAGCGGCTTGGTCATCGGATCGGGATCGTCGATCGTCAATGCCCCGATTTTCGGGGCGATGAGACCCTCGACGGTGAACTGTTCAACGACCTGTTGATATTTGACCTGGACATCCTGCCGATCCTGATCCCAGTCGATCAGTTCCTTCATCGGTCCGGGCAGGTCCTTGTAGGCGCCGATCACAGCCACGAGCTGGCCGACGTCCAGCCGCCCCTCGAGGACCAGATACCCGCCGATCATGTAGAACAGAAAGGGCGTGAGCTGCGCGAGAAAATTGTTGAGGAACTTCACCATGAATTTCCATTGGTAAAGATCGAAGCGGATCTTGAAGATGAGCCCGAGCCGGGCAGCTATGTCGGCGCGCTCGTAGTTTGATGTATCGTGGACGTGAACCGCGCCGATGCCGTCGACGATTTCGCCAACCCGGCCCGAAAGCGCGCGCGCGGTCAACTGCCGTTGGCGCCCGAGCACGATCAGCCGCCGCCGCATTCGCGGGATGAGCACGATCTGGATCGCCACGATCACGACCGCTATCATTCCGAGCCAGACGTTCTGGATCATGATGAACAGCATGGCCGTCAGCGCTTGGCCGCCGAGCAGTACCGGCTGCAGGAAGGCGTCGCCGATGAAGCCGCCCAGCGGCTCCACCTCGTCCTTCACCATGGTCGCCACTTCGGCGGATTTCACCCGCTTGAAATAAACCGGCGGAAAACGCAGCACACGGTCGACCAGATCGAAGCGGATACGCCGCAGCATGCGTTCGCCGAGGCGGCCCTTGTAGGTGTTGATGTAGAATTTGAACAGGCCGTTGATGACGACTAGCAAGAGGAACACAAGGCTCAGGGCAAACAGGGTCTCCTTGCGGTCGAGCTGAAAACCGGAGAAGAACTGGACCTCTCCAACGAACGGCAGGTTATAGTGTAGCCTCATGAATGGCTGGGTCGCGCCCGGTTGCTCGAAGCCGCGACCTTGGATCGGTCCGTTGACGATCAGCTTCGGCAGGTCGAAGGACATGAAATACGGGATCATCGAAAGCACGACGATCATCAATATCCAGAGTTGCTGCTTCTTGGTGTGCGTCCAGATATAGCGGGCTAGGCTGGCTTCCATATGCGACTGTGGACCCTTCAGTTGGAAGGATGCAGGATGTAAAAGCACCTGCTGGCGAATGGCGTATCGGCAATTTCTTCATCGCCAACGACAAGCTCGAAGCTGCTGTGCACGGACATTGTCCTGCGCTCAACGATGCAAGAAACCTGCGAGGCGGCGCGATCCAGTTCCGACGCATGGTCGATGGCATCGACATGGGCATTGTTGATCGGCGAAGACAGCGGCTGGCCAAACGGTCCGCGGCTTTCGTAGGGCTTTGGCGAACAGCCGAGCGGCACGAGGCCGCAGCTGCGCGGCTGGTGCTGGCGGATGGACGCCGATGATCCGGACAGATGCAACAGGCTCTCTCCGGCACCGGGCAATAGCCAAGCGGCTTGCAGCATGATCACGTCCGCGGAATCAAACAGTCTTGCGGGAGGCAAGATTGCGTTGTGTCGCCCAAAATCCCAACATACAAGACGAATTATGATGGATGTCACGCAACCACGCAATGCCATGGACTGGCACGAGCAAGCCTTAGACCTCACGCGGGGAATTGCTGCTTATGTCAACTGCCCTCTCGTGGCAGGGCTGGCGCGGGTCGTCGCCAAGCATCCGAAGGCCGATATCGCCAACGCCTTCAACCACAAGCAGGTCGCCTGCAAGATGTGGGCGCTCGACAGGCTGTTCGAAAGCGGCGGCGGCCGCTTCGGACGCATATGGGTTCTGGGTGGATGGTACGGCGTATTGCCGGCAATGCTTTTCAACGACGCCCGCTTCGACATCGCGGCGGTCGATAGTATCGACATCGATCCCGAAGTCGCGCCGGTCGCCCGGACCCTCAACCGGGAAGCCGGCGACCGGTTCCGGGCGCTGACGGCAGATATGTACGCACTCGACTATGCGGCCGGGCGGCCCGATCTGATGGTCAATACGAGCTGCGAACACATAGCCGATCTGCGCGCCTGGCTTGCTCTGCTTCCGCCGGGCACGAATGTACTGCTGCAATCGAACGATTATTTCAGCGAGCCGACGCACATCAACTGCGTGGCTTCGCTTGCAGCCTTCGAGGAAATGGCGGCGCTACGGGAGGTGCGGTTCTCCGGCGAACTGCCGACAAAAAATTATACGCGCTTCATGCTGATTGGAACTGTTTAACGCATTTCGCCCAAAAGCGCGTAGCGGTTTGGGAAACGACATGCATAAAAACAGGACTTGAAGCGCGTCGCACGAATCTCACCAGGCGCGACGCGCGTTAGAGCATTTGCAGGAAAGTGTGGAAACGGCTTTCCGTCCGGAATTGCGTCAAAACAAAGAGACAGAGCGGTTCTGCGTGAAACGATGAACCGCTCTAGGATCTATCGTCTGTTTAATCATGAACTTTTCCGAAACCGGGCCCCACATTTAGGGACCATGTTCGATGCCGCTCACGCAGGATTTGCGCGGAGCGACGCGCGCCTTCCAGATCGAGACGATGCGCGGATGGCGTCGGTTCCACAAGCGCTTGTTCGATCGCTTGCGCCAAACCTTCAGGCGTCAGGTCCTCTTCCATAAGCACCGTTGCAAGACCGAGTTCTTCGAGCATCAGGGCGCGAACCGTCTGTTCGGTTTCCCCGCCGGCTGCAAATGGGACGAGTAGGGAGCGACAACCCGCGCGCAGGACATCGCAGACCGTGTTGTAACCCGCCTGCGAGACTGACAGGCGGGCGCCGGTCAGCAGGCTGGCGAAATCCTCGCGGAACCGGAAGATGGACAGGCCCGGCGTGGCATCGCGTGCGATCGCGTCAAACTCGTCTTTCGGCAGGTTTGGGCCGGTGATCAAGCACCATTTCCAAGCGTTGTTGGCATTCCGCGCCGCTGCGATGGTGGATCTGACAAGGCTCTTTCCGGCAGCCCCGCCGCCAACCGACACCAGAACGTCGAAGCGCTCGGAGGCCGCGGGCGACGGCGGCGCGGCAACGAGCCCCGTGTAGGTGACCTCGGCCCTGATCGCCCCAGCCAGTGGAAATGTCTTGTCGATGGTTGCGAAAGCCGGATCGCCGTGGACCATAACAAGATCGAAATGCCCGTTGATGAGATCGACCGTTTCCTCGTTTCGGCCCAGCTTGACGCGCTCCTGGAGGATATCACGGACGGACGTCGCCAGCAGCGGTCTGGGCGACGTCGCGTCGATGGCCTCGATCAGCGGCAAGAGTTCGAAACGCATCTGCCGGCGTCCAAATGGAAACGCCTCGACAATGACGATATCAGGCCTGCAATCCCGGAATGCCTGCAGCAGCATCTCTGAACGCCATTTCTTGAAATCATCGTCGATCGGGTTGCCTTGCAGGTCGACAAGTCCCGAAAATCCTTCATCACCGGAGGTGACAGGTGGCAGGGTTACAGATTGTACACCCAGTCCCGGAAACCCGGCGATCGGCGCTCCGCCGGTCACGACGGTAACGTCAAACCCGTCATCGACCAGAGCCGCCGCAATGCGGCTGGCGCGCGCGAGATGGCCGATGCCGAGCAAGTGCTGGACATAGAAGAAAGCGCGCAGCCGCTTCATTCGGCGGCCCGCCACTCCCGCTCGAACAGTTCCTTGAGCTGTCCAATGCTTGCCATGTGATCGAAATTGGCGCGCACGCGCCGCTCTGCGGCGTCGCCGAGGCGGTCGCGGAGCACGGGATCTCGGATCAGGCGCTCCAGCGCCTGTGCCAGGGCAATCGGGTTTTCCGTCGGAACCAGCAACCCGGTTTCATCCGGCGATAAAAGCTCCGGCACGCTGGAAATATCGGTCGACACGCAGGCAAGCCGCTGGCTAGCCGCCTCCACCAGAACGTTCGGCAGACCGTCGCGGTCGCCATTTGCGGTGATCCTGCAGGCCAGGGCGAAGATGTCGGCGCGGCGGTAGTGCTCAAGCACCTCCTCCTGCGCAAGCGCGCCTTTCCAAGAGACGCGACCATCCAGGCCGAGCTTTTGCGCCAGCGCCTTGAACCGTTCCAGTTCTTCGCCGCCGCCGATATGCTCGAAACGCCACGCCAAATCGCCGGGCAGCAGGGCAAGGGCCTCCAGCAACGTATCGTAACCTTTCTTTTCAACGGCGCGCCCGACACTCAGAACGACAACCGGTTCGTCCGGAGCCGAGCCGTCATGCTGCTTTCGCGCCTTGCCGAAACTGCCGAAGCGATCAAGGTCGAGCCCATGATAGCTCAGATGCACAGACGAGTTGCCGTTAGCGAGTTTTTTCAGACGGTCGAAGCCGGTTTTCGTGCAGGTGACCGTCCAGCGCGCCGAGGAAAGCTTGCCGGCCAGATCCCAGTCCGCCGAAGTCCAGATGTCCTTGGCATGGGCAGAGCAGGTCCAGGGCTGGCCACGAAGCTGGCTGGCATAGCGCGTCACCGATGCAGGCGTGTGCGCGAAATGTGCATGCAGCCAGCCCGCGTTTTCCGGCCATTCGGCCGCCAGCACGAGCGCTTGCCCGAAGCGCCGTGCGCGATTGCGCGTAAAGTCGCGGGGCATATCGGCAGCCAGCGATCCGAGCGCGCGCCAGAAGCCCGGACGCAGCAGACAGGCAAACAGCGAGCGAAGCACGCGCAGCGGCTCTTCATGCAGATATTCCGGCAAATAATGGACGGGGGCTTTGATCTCGTCATGCACGGGGTGGCGTTTTTCGTCGGTCGGCCGCCTGAGCGCGACGAGTATCAGGTCGAACCCCGCACGCTCAAGACCGAGCAGTTCCTGCGCGATGAAGGTTTCGGACAGCCGCGGATAACCCTTCAGAACCACGACGATCTTGCGATGTTGCAACTCAGGTCATTCCTTCAATGACCGAAAGGTGATGGCCGGCCCGCCGGTCGAGCAGTTCCGCGACGATTTCGGAAATATGAGGCAGCCCTTCGAGCGTCAGATGCGGATTGCTCTGCGATGGGCGGGGCCGGTCCGGCAGCACCTTCAGTGCATCGGCAAACCGCCGGGAGTCCTCGGCTTCTTCCGGCAAAAGCATCTCGATGAGGCCGAGTTCGGCTGCGCGCCGTGCGCGGATCAGTTGTTCCCGGCGGGGCTCGACGCGCGGCACGATCAGCGCCGGCTTGTCGAAAGACAGTATCTCGCAATAGGTGTTGTAGCCGCCCATCGCCACTACCGCCTTGGCGCCGGCAATCAGGTCTTCCATGCGGTTGTCGAACTCGATGATCTTGATGTAAGGGATCTTGGACCCCTTCTTGAGCAGCTTGTTGCGCTTGCGCGCCGGCATGTAAGGCCCAAGCACGATCAGGGCTCTATGCTGCAATTGCGGATCCTGCTGATAGGCATCGATGACGTCGTGGATCAGATCGGCGCCGTCACCGCCGCCACCGGTAGTAACGAGGATATAGTCGCCCTCGGGCCGGTGGCCGGGCAACTCGTTCCGCTGCAGGCTCCGTTGCAGGAACCCGACGAACCTCATCTTTGCCCTGACAGCCGGGGGCACATCCAAGCCCGTCAACGGATCGTAGAAATCCGGCGGACCATAGGCCCAGACCTTGTCGTAGAAGACGCCTATCTTGCGCATCACGTCTCTGCGCGCCCACTCTGCTTCGAGCAGATGCGGCGCATCCATCACCTCGCGCAGGCCAAGCACCAGCGTGGTGCCCCGCGTCTTGAGGTAGGACAGCGTGTCCTCAATCTCACCGCGCAGGCCGAGCGGTTCCTTGTCGACGATGAAGATATCGGGCCGGAAGGTCTCAGCTGTATGGCGGATGATCGACTGGCGCATCCTTAGCGTCTCATGCAGATCGATGTCCTTTTCCAGCGAGGTGTATTCGCCGTTGCGCAGCTTGATGACGCTGGGGATCTTCACGAAGTCGACACGGGCGCGGTAATCGAAGGCGCCAGCGATAGTCGCACCCGAAATGATGAGCACCTGAAGTCCGCGGAAATCCTCGACCAGCGAATGCGCGATAGTCCGGCAGCGCTGCAAATGGCCGAGCCCGAACGTGTCGTGGCTGTACATGAGAATTCGAGCGTTTTCTGCGTGCTGGGTCATTGTTGAACGTCTCTTAGAATTCTCGCCTTGAGGACCGTGAGCGACCCGCAGGATTCGAAATCATCCTCGCGGGTCTACCGACCTGTTCTGAAACATGAGGGCGCAATTTTCAATTCGTATTACAAAGAGGGTCCATATGCTGAAACCAGGAAGCTACGTCTGCTCAGCGGCCTGCTTGCCACGTGGTCCAGAAGAACCTGCATCATTTCACTGGTATTGACCATCTCGGATTCTCGGCGGCCTTGACCGCTGCGAAAAACGTGGAAACTCCAGAATGGAATAAGGTATGGGCTGGGTACTTCACTTCGAGCGTCTAAGCCAAGCTCCTAAACCATGATGTGCCTTGCGGTGGGAAGCCGGAGCGTTGACGGAGTATGGGACACGTTCGAACCGCCTAGATCTTGACTTCTCAGACCAGAATCTAAGGGTCAGGAGTTCGACTCTTTTCGGGCGAGCCAATTGAACTCACTAGCTTTTTGGACGCCATGGGCACATGAACTCGCCGATTGCAGGCGTGTCAAAGCTGACCTGTTTACCGCCAACGACAGCGCCGGCCTTCGGGCCAGTATCCGAGTCTTCGATCCCTTTTCCGGTTGTACCGCGCAGGTAATATTCGGCTTCCGCATATATTCGAGATTGAGGGCGAACCGGAAAAAAATGTCTTCGTCTTTGACCTCATCCTGCGCATAGGCCCGGGAAATCGGGGCAAGGCCGGTGGCCGAAGCGAGCGTTGCTCCCAGGCCAAACTGCAACGCGCGGCGGCGCGAAACACGAAATGCAGGCGTGACGCGGATCATGGCTTCCTCCCAAAAGCCCGCCGGCATCAAACATTTTGGCACCTCAAAAGCGCACCTGCGCTCCCAACTTCAGGAGATGTGGAATGTTTCTCAATCGCCTTGAATGATCTCACCGATGGTCGAGCAGCTAGGTTTCCTCGACCCTAGCCTGATGTCAGCCGACGCACACTGCGCTGCAGCGCCGCCGGATCTGCCGGCAGCAAAAATCCCGCCGCTGCGGTCGTCCGAAGTACGCTGTCGATAAAATCCAGGACTTTTGCGTATCGATTTCGGACCAAGGTCCGTCTTGTAGAATACTGTATTTGAACAAAGCTAGGTAACAGCCGACTTTCGGATTCGAAAGTCCTGACGTTTTTCATCAGAAACCCATCCTGGCGGGAGGGCGACTCGAAGGAGGAACTATGAAAACGCGCACCTGTCTATTCGCGACTGTAGCCGCTCTCACCCTTGTCGCGTCTCCGGTACTCGCTGCTCCCGGGGGCAATGGCAATGGCAACGGCAATGGCGGCAGCAACGGTAACGGCGGAAACTCGGCCGGGGCCGGCTCGCAGGGACACGGAGCCGCCACTTCCGCCGCGGCCAAGGACAAGTCGACGACCGGCGTTGCTCATGCAATGGCGGTCGTTGCCACGACACCGGCCTCGCCGCAGGCTACGCTGGCCTTGCAGGCAGCGCTGGATAGAAAGGCCGCGAAAGACGCGGCAGACACTGCCGACGACACCTCTGACGAAACCGAGTGAGCATTCGAAACAGACCACTTGTCGCGTTGAAAGCCGTGGTTCGCCGCGGCTTTTTTCGTTTCCCGACGACGAACTCTCAAAGGTGAACAGCGCTTCCAGAAAAAAGCTGCTCCACGGCGGCACTGAAGCTACGCTAAGGCCAAACGCCGCCGCATCGGCGTCGGTTTCGATTGCATTCGAGGAGATCCCATGGCCGGCTTTGTCGACCGCGAGCGCGCAACTGACCTGATGCAGCGCGCCGGCATCGAGGCGCTGGTGCTTTGTGAGCCCGAGGCGTTCCAATATGCCACCGGTGCCTGGATCGGCCCGGCCGGCCTGTTCCGGCGGGCCGGCGCCGGTTTCGTCGTTATTCCCAAGCGAGGCGACCTGCCGATCGGCGTCGTGGTGGCGGATTTCCAGGCTGCCCGGCTCCGGGCGGCGATGGCCGGCGCCGTGCTGCGCACGCATGCGATCTGGATCGAATCGGCGTCGCTCGAGCCGGCGACGGCCGACCGGCCTGTTGCGCAGCGCATCGAGGCCGGCCTGGTTGGCCGCGCCCCCGGGTTTTCACGTCCGGCGACCTTCGAGCTTGCCCGCTCCGTCCGCGAGCTGAAAACGATCCTCGCAGAATTCGGGCTGGAGCGTGCGACGCTCGGCATCGAGCTGGATTTCGTCTCGGCCAGCGATTTTTCCGCGATGCAGGCAATGTTGCCGGGCACTGCCCTGGTCAACGGCTCGCCGGTTCTCGACAGGCTGCGGGCAATCAAATCGCAGAGCGAGATCGACCTTCTGCAGCAGGGCATCGCCCTGTCGGAAGCCGGCCTGTCGCGGCTGCAGCAGCATGCGACGACCGGCATGCGTCAGTCTGAGCTGGTCGCGCTTTACCGGCAAGGCGTCGCGGATGCATCCGCCGGGTCGTCGCAGCAAATCTCGACGGCGGAATACGTCACGCTGGGCGCTCGCCCAAAAGGCGCCGACGTCGTCGCCGCCGCCGGCGATCCGCTGAAGGCCGACATGGTGTGCAGCGTGAACGGCTATGCCTCGGATATGTCGCGGAATTTCACCTTCGGGCCGCCCTCGCCCGAACAGGCCGAATTGCATGCGATAGCCGAACGCGCCTTCGCCGACGGGCTTGCCGCGCTTATGCCCGGAAAGCCGTTAGCCGCCGTGCATCGCGCCGCCAGCGAAAGCCTGGCGCGCCAGGGCCTGCGTTCCTATCGCCGCGGCCATTTCGGCCACGGCGTCGGCAATTCCGTGTTTTCCGAGCAATGGCCGTTCATCTCGGCCGACAGCAATGTCGTGATCGAGGCCGGCATGGTGCTGGCATTCGAAATCCCGCTCTACATCGACGGTCTCGCCAGCTTCAATCTCGAGGACCAGTTCCTGATCACCGCCAACGGGCCGTCGCCGATGAACCGCCTGCCGAGGCGCCTGGATATTATCGCTTGAATCCAGCCGTTATCTGGCGCCGGCCACGCCCCTGCGGAAATCCGACGGCGACATGCCGGAAAGCTTGCGGAACGACTTGTTGAAGGCACTGAGCGAGCCGAAGCCCGATTCCATGGCGACGCGCAGCACATTGGCATCCTGATGCATCAGCAGCGCCTGCGCGTAGCTGAGGCGCAGCAAGTTCACATATTCATTGAGCGTCATGCCGGTCGATTTCTTGAAGATGCTCATGGCGTATTTGGGATGGATATCGGCCGCCGCGGCGATGTCGACGCAATCGATTTCGTAGAGGAAATTCTCGGCGATGAAGTCGCACATGCGCCCGACATTGCGCAGCGATTGCTGATCGAAGGGACTGCCTATCTCCTGTTCGACCGGGGTTTCGGGCACCAGCCGGTAAGGCTCGAAGCGCACCCGCTCCAGCCGCAGCAAAAGCTCGTTGACGGCATGCTCGGCCTTGACCGGGTCGCCGGAGCGGGCATAGCGGTTCCAGCGCTCGAAATTGTGGTCGTCCGACCGGTCGGTGGCGTCGGTCACCAGTGTCGCGCCGGTCATCAGTCTGTTGCGGACCTCGACGGGCAAATGCAGCCGGAAGAAATGCACCAGCGGCAAATGCGCGCCGGCATAGATGGCATCGTCGGAGGCTTCGTCCATCTGGTGCGGCAGGCCGCCCCAGAACAGGCACATGTCGCCCGCAGAAAGCGAAAGCCCGTGCCCATCCATGCGGTAATGCACGGCGCCACGCACGATGAAATTCACCTCGACCTGGGCGTGCCAATGCGGCTTTAGCATCACCAGGGGCTGGGTGTGGAACATCTGCAGCAGCAGCGGCAGGCCCTCCACGCTGCTGGCGCCAGGCTGGTAAAACGGCCTTTCCGGCATCTTACTTTCCGCTCATTTCTTATTCCCTTTGTCGCGGACAAGGCTTTCCCGAGGCCTAGTCTAGCCACGCTCGCAAACAGAGAGCAACTGAAATGGGAGGATTTCAATGCGCATAAAATTGACCTGCGCCGCGCTCGCGCTTGCCTTGGGCTCCAGCCCGGCCTTTGCGCAGTCCGGTGAAATCACGATCTGGAGCTGGAATATCGCCGCTTCGTCGCTGAAGGCCACCATAGCGGGCTTCAACAAGCAGTATCCCGACATCAAGGTGACGGTCGAGGACCTTGGCAACCAGCCGACCTACGACAAATCGATCGCCGGCTGTGCCGCCGGCGGCGAGGGGCTGCCTGACATCGTTACGATCGAGAACGGCGAAGCCGAAAACTACTGGAGCCAGTTCCCGGATTGCTTCGTCGACCTGCATACGCTCGGCTACACCGCGGAAGACCAGGCAAAATTCCCCGACTTCAAGCGTACCGAGCTCGAGGTTGACGACAAGGCCTATGCGATGCCCTGGGATTCCGGTCCAGTGGCGATGTTCTACCGCCGCGACTTCTACGAGAAGGCTGGCGTCGATCCGTCTTCGATCAAGACCTGGGACGATTTCATCGCCGCCGCCAAGAAAATCCAGGCCGCCAATCCCGGCGTCACGATGACCAACGCCGATTTCAACGGCGATTCCGAATTCTTCCGCATGATCTCCAACGAGCAGGGTTGCGCCTACTTCTCCGCCGACGGGCAATCGATCACGGTCAACCAGCCCAAATGCGTCGATGCCATGACCAAGATCAAGGAGATGAAGGACGCCGGCATCATTTCCTCTGCCGACTGGAGCACCAAGATCACCAACAACACCGCCGGCAAGGTCGCCACGCAGATGTATGGCGGCTGGTATGAAGGCACCATACGCACCGAATCGCCCGATGGGGCAGGCAAATGGGGCGTCTATCTGATGCCGAGCCTGACCGCCGACGGTCCGCGCGCCGCCAATCTCGGCGGCTCCTCGCTCGCCATCACCTCGGTGTCGAAGAACAAGGAAGCCGCCTACGCCTATCTGAAATACACGCTTGCGACGAATGAGGGCCAGATCACCATGCTGAAAGGCTTCGGCCTGGTGCCGTCGCTGATCTCGGCGCTCAACGACCCTTATGTCTCCGAAGGCCTGCCCTATTGGGGTGGCCAAGCCGTGTGGAAGGACATCCTCGGCACCTTGCCCAAGGTCGTCCCCAGCCGCGGCACGCCGTTCCAGAGCGACGCCGAAATCATCATCCGCGCGGTGCAGACCAAATATCTGGCCGGCGGCTATCCCGACGCCAAGGCAGCGCTCGACGATGCCGCAAGCCAGATCGCCGCGGCGACCGGCCTGCCGGTCAAGTCGTGATCTAGACGAGGCGGCTCCGAGCGCGCGGCTCCCCTTCTCCCCTTGTGGGAGAAGGTATCGCCGAAGGCGACGGATGAGGGGTGCTCCAGCTTGGCGCCGGCGGCACTCCGGCCATCACCCCTCAACCGTCTCTGCGCTACGCGCCGATCCACCTTCTCCCACAAGGGGAGAAGGCAAGAACTTGAAAGCAGAAAGGAGGAAAACGATGCGCTACCAGAACGCCACGGCGTATCGCTTTCTCGCGCCGTATCTGCTGATTTTTTCGATCTTCTGGCTGTGGCCGATCATCGATTCCTTCCTGATCTCGTTCCAGGCGACGCGCACCGTGCCGTGGCGCTTCGCGCCGACCTTCAACTGGGGCCGGCTGATCGGCGATCCGGCCTTCTTCAATGCCTTGAAGAACACATTGCTGATCCTTGTCATCCAGGTGCCGGTGATGATTTCGCTGGCGATTGTGATGGCGGTGCTTTTGAATTCGCCACTGCTCAAGGCCCGTGGCCTGTTCCGCTTTGCCTTCTTCGCGCCGGTCGTGGTCGGCGAGGTCGCCTATTCGGCGGTTTTCCGGCTGATGTTCAATCTCGACTACGGTATCATCAACAAGTTGCTGAACGGCATCGGCCTGCCCAGTGTCGACTGGTTTACCAACGTCACCCCGGCGATGGCGGTGATCATGATGGCGGTGACGTGGCGCTGGGCCGGCTACAACGCCATCATCCTGCTCGCCGGCCTGCAGTCGATTCCCGAGGATGTCTACGAGGCGGCGACCCTGGACCGGGTCAGCAAGGTCAAACAGTTCTTCTACATCACGCTGCCGCTGCTCAAGCCGATCATCGTGTTCTGCGCCGTGCTGTCGATCATCGGCACCATGCAGCTGTTCACCGAGCCCTTCCTGATCACCGAGCGCGGCGGGCCGGGCGGCGGCACCGAAACGCTCGGGCTGCTGCTTTACCGCCAGGGCTTCCGGTCGCTCAATTTCGGCTACGCTTCGGCCGTCGCCTACACCATGGCCGGGCTGGCGATTGCCATTTCGCTGGTGCAGATATGGCTGACGAGGGAACCGAAATGACCTCGCACTCAAGAGTCAGCCGCTCCCAGGCCAGATTGGGACGCAGCATCGCGCTGCATCTGTTCCTGACGCCGCTGGCACTGGTCTGGCTGTTTCCGCTGTGGATGATGGTGGTTTTTTCGACGATGCCCGACAACGGCATCTTCAGCCCCGACATCGAGCTTTTGCCGCATGGCAATTTCCTCGACAATGTCAGCAATCTGCAGCGCGGCACCAATTTCATCGGCGCCATCGGCATCTCCGTCTCGGTGGCGGTGACCTATACCTTCCTGTCGGTGATGCTGACCTCGATGGCCGGCTGGGCGCTGGCGCGTTACAACTTCTTCGGCAAGGGCATGGTCGTCGCCATCATCTTCGGCACCATCACGCTGCCCTATGCGGTCGTGCTGATACCGCAATTCATCATGGTGGCGCGCGACTTCAAGCTCGCCAACACCTGGGTGGCGCTGATCGTGCCGCCGCTGTTCAATTCGCTGGGCGTGCTCTTCATGCGGCAGAGTTTTTCGATGATGCCACACGAGCTGTTCGACGCCGCCAAGGTCGAGGGCGTCAAGGAATGGCGGATATTCCTGTTCGTCGCACTGCCTCTGGCGCGGCCGATACTGGCGGCGCTCGCCATCATCCTCTTCCTTGCCTCCTGGAACAACTATCTCTGGCCGCTGCTGATCAATTCCAAGCCGGGCGCGATGACCGCGCCCGTGGCGCTCGGCACGCTGATCGGTCTCACCAAGGTGTCCTGGGGCGGCATCATGGCGGGCGCGGTGATGCTGACCGCGCCAATGCTCGTCGTGTTCGTGCTTCTGCAGCGCCATTTCGTTGCCGGCATCGCCGCCGGCGCCATCAAGTAAGGATCAGCATGGCGGCAGTCACACTCAAAAACGTCATCAAGCGCTTCGGCGTCTTCGAGATCGTCCACGGTGCCAATATCGACATCGATGACGGCGAATTCGTCGTCTTCGTCGGCCCTTCCGGCTGCGGCAAGTCCACGCTGCTTCGGATGATCGCCGGGCTCGAGGACATCAGCGACGGCGAGATCGCCATTGGCGGCAAGGTGGTGAACGACGTCGAGGCGGCCGATCGCGGCATCGCCATGGTGTTCCAGTCCTACGCGCTCTATCCGCACATGACGGTCGAGCAGAATCTGAGCTTCGGCCTGAGAATGACCGGCAACCCCAAGGGAGATACCGAGCGGCGGGTGAAGCGGGCTTCCGAAATCCTGCGCATCGCCGAGCTGATGAAGCGGCGGCCGCGGCAATTGTCGGGCGGCCAGCGCCAGCGCGTCGCCATCGGCCGCGCCATCGTGCGTGAGCCGCAAGTGTTCCTGTTCGACGAACCGCTCAGCAATCTCGATGCCGAGCTCCGGGTGCAGATGCGCGTCGAGATATCGCGCCTTCATAAGGAGCTCGGCGTTACCATGGTCTATGTGACGCACGACCAGACCGAGGCAATGACGCTGGCCGACAGGATCGTCGTGCTCAACGCCGGCAATATCGAGCAGATCGGCGCGCCGCTCGATCTCTACGACGACCCCGCCAACCGCTTCGTTGCCGGCTTCGTCGGCTCGCCGAAAATGAACTTCCTGGCGGCAAAAATGGTCGGGGCCGACAACGGTGCGGCGGTCGTCGAACTGGTCAATCATCGCGGCGCGCGACTGCGCAAGCCGCTTTCGGATGCCTTGCCTGCAACAGGCGGCGATGTTGTGCTTGGCGTGCGGCCGGAGCATTTCTTCGACGCCGGCCAGGGCGATTGCGACCTTACCCTCAAGGCCGACGTCGCCGAGCACTTGGGATCGGTGAGCTATGTCTATGCCAATTCCGGTACCGGGGGCGGACGCGAGGAACTGATCATCGAGCGCGAGGCCTCGCGGCATCGCGCGAACGGCGACGACCTGGTGGTGTCGATCAAAGCCGACCGCTCGCTTCTCTTCGACGCCACCGGCGCACGCATTCGCTAACCCATCTTTCTTTTGTCCGATCGCGATTGCTCGCGGCCACCCCACGGAGATTTGACATGACGTCCAAACCAGAAAAAGTTCGCTGGGGCATTCTCGGGCCCGGCAACATCGCCAAGGCTTTTGCCGGGGGCGTCGCCCATTCGCGCACCGGCACATTGGTCGCCTTAGGGGCGCGCAATCCCGGCAAGTCGGGGCTCACCGAGGCTTTCCCCGGCGCCCGCATCCTGGACGGCTACGAGGCTTTGGTTGGCGATCCGGATGTCGACGCGATCTATATTTCGACGCCGCATCCGAGCCATGCCGAATGGGCGATCAAGGCGGCCGAGGCCGGAAAGCACGTGCTTTGCGAAAAGCCGCTTGGCCTGACCGCATTCGAAGCCGACGCCATGATCCATGCCGCGCGCAAGGCCGGCACCTTTCTCGGCGAAGCCTTCATGTACCGGCTGCATCCGCAGACGGCCAGGCTGGTCGAGCTGATCAGGACCGGCGCGATCGGCGACATCAAGATGATCAAATCCAGCTTCGGCTTCGCCATGCCGGGCTTCATGCCGGAGCACCGGCTTTACGCCAAGGATCTTGCCGGCGGCGGCATTCTCGATGTCGGCGGCTATCCCGTCTCGATGGCGCGGCTCATTGCCGGCGCAGCAGTGGGAAAGCCCTTCGCCGAGCCGGACAAAGTCGTCGGCGCTGCGCATCTCGGCCAATCCGGCGTCGACGAATGGGCGTCGGCGCTGTTGCATTTTCCGGGCGGCATCGTCGCGGAAGTGTCCTGCAGCATCTCGCTCGCTCAGGACAATGTCTTGCGTATTCTCGGCAGCAAAGGCCGCATCGAGGTGGCGGATTTCTGGTATGCCGGCGGCCAGCAAGGCGGCACCGGCGAAATCCGCATCATCCGTCCGGGTGACACCGAGGTGGTCGAGGTCACGGAGGACGGCTGGCTGTACGCATTTGAGGTCGACGCCGCCGGCGAGGCCATTCTCGGCGGAAAGCAGGAGTTCGCCTGGCCCGGCATGGGCTGGGCCGACAGTCTCGGCAATCTGCGCGTGCTCGACAAATGGCGGGCCGCAATCGGGCTCGAATACGACATCGAGAAACCGGCAAAGCGCGTCGACACGATCTCCGGACGGAAGCTGCGCTCCGGCGGAACCGCCATCCCCAAGCGCAGCATTCCGGGCCTGCCGCGGCCGGCCTCGTGCCTGGCGCTCGGCTTCGAGGATTTCCGCACCTTTTCGTCGGGCGCCATCCTGCTCGATGCCTATTTCGAGGCCGGCGGCAATCTGTTCGACACCGCCTTCGTCTACGGTTCCGGCTATACCGAGACGCTGCTCGGCCAGTGGCTGAAGAACCGCGGCGTGCGCGAGCAGTCGGTGGTCATCGGCAAGGGCGCGCACTCGCCGCTCTGCTATCCCGACGTCATCGGCAAGCAGCTCACCCAGTCGCTCGAACGGCTGCAGACCGACCATATCGACGTCTATTTCATGCACCGCGACAATCCGGATGTGCCGGTCGACGAATTCGTCGATGCGATGGACCGCGAGGTCAAGGCCGGCCGCATTCGCGGTCCGTTCGGCGGCTCGAACTGGACGATGGAACGCATGGATGAGGCGATTGCCTATGCCGAGCGCACCGGCAAGCAGAAGCCCGGTGCGCTTTCCAACAATTTCTCGCTGGCCGAGATGCTGGAGCCGATCTGGGCAGGCTGCGTCACCTCCTCCAGCGACGAATGGAAGGCCTGGCTCGCCGCCCGGCAGATGCCGAATTTCGCCTGGTCGAGCCAGGGCCGCGGCTTCTTCACCGACCGCGCCGGCCGCGACCGGCGCGACAATGAGGAGCTGGTCCGGGTCTGGTATTCGGAGAGGAATTTCGGCCGTCGCGACCGCGCCATCGAGCTCGCCAGACGGTTGGGCAAAAGCCCGATCCACGTCGCGCTCGCCTATGTGCTGGCACAGCCCTTCCCGTCCGTCCCGCTGATCGGGCCGCGCACGCTCGACGAGTTGGAAGACAGCCTCCAGGCGCTCGACATCTCACTTTCGCCGGACGATCTCGCATGGCTGGATAGCGGTTCGGATCAGGCCCGCGCGCGGGCCTGACGGCAGCGGCAGTCGCTTCGGCCTACGCTGCGTCCTTAGCTTCCGGACTGTTTGCACGGCCCTTACCCTCTCCCGCAAAGAACCGGGAAAGGGTAAGAATGAGGTCAGCGCAAAGGCCACTGGAAGTTAGGCAAGACAGATGCTCGACATCGCACCGACGAAACAGGCTGCCACCTGGCTCGATTCCTTTGCCCGGGCGCTCGAGGCCGGCGACGTCGAGGCGGCAACCAATTTGTTCGTCGAGGACTGCTACTGGCGCGATCTCTTGACCTTCACCTGGAACGTCAGGACGATGGAGGGCCGCGTCGCGATCCGCGACATGCTGGCGGCGACGCTGGCAACGACAAAACCTGCCCGGTGGCAGCTCAGCGGCGAAGCTACTTCGGACGAAGGCACGATCGAAGCCTGGTTTTCTTTCGAGACGTCATCGGCGTGGGGCCAAGGCATCATGCGCCTCAGGGACGGCAAATGCCGGACACTGTTTACCGCGATGAGCGATCTCAAGGGGTTTGAGGAGCGCAAGGGCCCGGCGCGGCCGCTGGGCGTCCGCCATAAGGCCGATCCGGAGCGCGAGACCTGGCTGGAGGCGAGGGCGCGCGAGACGCGTGAACTCGGCGCCGGCCAGCAGCCTTATTGCCTGGTCATCGGCGGCGGCCAGGGCGGCATCATGCTGGGCGCCCGGCTCAGGCAATTGGGCGTGCCGGCCATAGTCATCGAGAAGAACGCCCAGGCCGGCGATTCCTGGCGCAATCGCTACCGCTCGCTCGTGCTGCACGACCCGGTCTGGTACGACCATCTGCCCTACATACCGTTTCCCGAGAACTGGCCCGTGTTCACGCCCAAGGACAAGATGGGCGACTGGCTGGAGATGTATACGCGCGTCATGGAGCTCAACTACTGGACCTCCACGACATGCGTGAGCGCGTCCTATGACGAGACCGAAAGGGTCTGGACGGTAGAGCTCGACCGCGCCGGCGAGCGCATCACGCTGAAACCCAGGCACATCGTCTTTGCAACCGGTGCTTATGGCCCGCCCAGGCGCATCGACCTGCCGGGTGCCGAGGTCTTTCAGGGCGAGATCCTGCATTCCAGCCAGTATTCCAGCGGCGAGAAATTCCGCGGCAAAAAGGTCGCCGTCATCGGCGCCGCAAGTTCCGGCCATGACGTCAGCGTCGACCTCTGGGAGAGCGGCGCCGAGGTGACGATGGTCCAGCGCTCGCCGACGACGGTGGTCAAGTCGGACACGCTGATGGAGATCGGTTTCGAGATCTTTTCGGAAAAGGCGCTGGCCCGCGGCATCACCACCGAGAAGGCCGACATGATCGTCGCCTCGACGCCGTTCGCGCTGCTGCCGCAAGGCCAGCGGGCGCTTTACGACATCATCAAGGCGCGCGACGCGGCCTTCTACGATCGTTTGCGCGGCGCCGGCTTCGCCATCGATTTCGGCGACGACGAGACCGGGCTCCTGATGAAGGCCTACCGCACCGGCTCGGGCTTCTACATCGAAGTCGGCGCTTGCGACCTGATCATCGACGGCGAGATCGGCATCCGCAGCGGCGTCGGGATCAAGTCGCTGACGCAGACAGGCATCCTCTTCGACGACGGCTCCGAACTGGCGGCCGACGCAATCATCGCCTGCACCGGCTATCTCTCGATGAACGAAACCGTGGCGGCGATCGTCTCGCGCGAAGTCGCCGACAAGGTCGGCCCGTGCTGGGGGATTGGCTCGGGCGTGAAAGGCGACCCGGGTCCATGGCAAGGCGAATTGCGCAACATGTGGAAGCCGACGGCACAGGAAGCGCTGTGGTTCCACGGCGGCAATCTGGCGCTGTCGCGCTTCTATTCGAAGTTCGTCGCGCTGCAGATCAAGGCGAGGATGGAAGGCATTGCGACGCCGGTTTATGGAGCGGCGGGGCGGTGAAGCTGTGATCTCCCCCTTTGAGGGGGAGATGGCCGGCAGGCCAGAGGGGGTCGCCGCGCGTCGAGCGCCAACCTCCATCCGTTGCAGGAAGACGAGCCCGGTCGAACCGACCCCCTCTGTCGCCTTCGGCGACATCTCCCCCTCAAGGGGGGAGATCACCCACGCCCGAAATGCCGGCTCACAACATCGACATGCGTGTCGTGCGCATGCGCTTCGAAACGCTCGGTTTCGCCGAGATCGTCCACCGCCTCGTTCGGCCACCAGCTGCCGCCGACCACGATTCCGTCCGAGACCAGCCTTTGCTCGGCGACCAGCAAAGCGCCGACCGAATCGACAAAGGTGAAGCGGCCCGGACGCAGCCGCAGCACCGCGATGTCGCCAACCGCACCCACCGCCAGCCTGCCGAGATCGGGCCTGGCGATCGCTTCGGCCGGCCGCTGTGTCGCGGCGCGCAGCACCTCGACCAGCGGCATGCCGAGCGCCAGCAGCTTCGACATGCACACCAGAATGTCGAAGGCCGGCCCGTCGACGCAGTAGAGATGCACGTCGCTGCTGATCACGTCCGGCGCCAGCCCCTCGCCGAGCATCGCCTTGGCCACTTCGAAATCGAACGAGCCCATGCCGTGGCCGATATCGAAGATGACGCCGCGCTCGCGCGCCAGCCGCATATCTGGCCGCACCGCCCCCGAGGCGAAGACCGGCGCGTTGGGAAACGGCCGGAAGCAGTGGGTGAGGATGTCGCCCTTGCGCAGCCGCGGCAGCACTTCCGAGCGGCCCGGCGGCGGCTCGTCTATGTGCGCCATCAGCGGCAGGCCGGCTTTGTCGGCGGCTTCGAGCGCGAGATCGACCGGCGCGATGCCGCTGGTGCCGCCGGCATGGCGACCCGAGCGGACCTTGACGCCGACAACCACGTCCGCGTGCTCGCGAGCCGCCGCTACGGTCTCGCGCGGTTCGCAGAGCCGGAGGTCGCTGCACTCGCCGACCGCCACGGTCTGCGAGAAGCCGAATATGCCGGCAAAGGAAATGTTGACATAGGCCAGGATGCGGACTTTCGAGCGCTCGATGACGTGGCGGCGAAAGCCGAGGAAATTGCCGGCGCCGGCGCTTCCGGCATCGATGAAGGTGGTGGTGCCGCTCTTTGCGGCGAGCCGGTCGGCATCGACGCCGAGCGACGTGCCGCCCCAATAAACATGGCTGTGCAGGTCGATCAGGCCCGGCGCGACGATCGAGCCCGTGGCATCGATGACGCGGGCGGCACGTTCGAAGGGGATTTCGGTGTCGATCGCGGCGATACGGCCGTCGGCAATCGCCAGATCGCGCTGCGCGTCGAGGCCGGACGCCGGATCGATGAGGCGGCCGCCTTTTATCAGGAGATCGAATTGCATCGCGCCTGTCTCCACTTTCCCGTCACGCCGGCCTGTAGGCAACGGCCTCGACCTCGATCTTGATGTCCATCATCAGCCGCGACTCCACTGTCGTGCGCGCCGGCGGGTCTTTCGGGAAATGCCTGGCATAGACGGTGTTGAAGATACCGAAATCGCGGGCGTCTTCGAGCCAGACCGTCGTCTTGACTACGTCGTCCAGGGTACAGCCGGCCAGCGCCAGTGCCGCCTTGACGTTCGACAGCACCTGCTCGGTCTGTTCGGCGATGCCGCCCTTGACCACCAGCCCGTCTGTGCCGACCGGCACCTGGCCTGAGACATAGACGAAATCGCCGGCCCTGACCGCCGGCGACAACGGCACATGGGATTTTCCAAAACATTGCTTGGGCAAGGAGGCCTCCTCTGGAAATCGTTGCGTGACCGCGCGACTTGTCAGCTTGGCGCGAGAGGACGCGGCCCCTCTGCGAGTCTCATCCAACATCTTCGAAGCCTATATCGCTTTGCCGCGAGAGCGCCAGAACGATCACTGCGCTCGGTGATCCTTCGCGCCAGCGTCTGGACCCGCGACACCAGCCCGCTCAGCGGTCGATCCGCGTCGACAGGATGATCGACGACGACGTGCGCTCGACTCCGTCCATGGCGCCGATCTGGTCGAGAAGCGTGTCGAGATCCCTGATCGACGGCGCCTCGACGATGACGATCATGTCGAAATTGCCGCTAACCGAGTGCAGCGTGCGAACCGGTGCAAGCGCCTGCAGGCTGCGCACCACCTTGTCGGCAAGCTTGGGGGTGACGGTGAGCAGGACATGCGCCCTGACCAGCCCCTGCTCGTAATCCGGCGACAGCCTGACCCCGTAGCCGGCGATGATGCCGCGCTCTTCCAGCCGCTCGATCCGGCTTTGCACCGTCGTTCGTGAGACGCCGAGGCGCCGCGCCAGTTCTGCGGTCGAGGCGCGCGCATTGGTGCGCAGCAGGGAAAGCAGAGCCTGGTCGGCATCGCTGAGCATTTCGACGAACCTTACCGTCACATTGCCCAAAGAGAGGCTGCGTTTCGTACAATCTCACGCTTCCTTTCGACAGGCAAGCTGCGATTCTAACCGTGAATTTAGCATTGGTGCGAGGGACCGGTCATGAAGGAAATCATCGTCGTCGGCGCCGGCAAGATCGGCTCAACCATTGCCGAGATGCTGGCTTCCACGGGCAACTACCATGTTACGCTCGTCGACCGCTCGGCGGCGCAGCTCGGCGCGGCCGAACTGCCTGAAACGGTCGAGACGCTGGAACTCGACATCGAAGCCGCCGGCACCCTCGAAGCGGCCCTGGCCGGCAAATTCGCGGTGCTCAGCGCGGCGCCCTTCCATCTGACCACGCGCATCGCCGAGGCGGCGGCCAGCGCCGGCGTGCACTATCTCGATCTGACCGAGGACGTCGTCAGCACCAGGCGGGTCAAGGAACTGGCGCGCTCCGGCAACAGCGCCTTCATCCCGCAATGCGGTCTGGCGCCCGGCTTCATCTCGATCGTTGCCAACGATCTCGCCAGCCGCTTCGACACGCTGGAAAGCGTGCGCATGCGGGTCGGCGCGCTGCCGCAGTACCCGTCGAATGCGCTGAACTACAATCTGACCTGGAGCACCGACGGCGTCATCAACGAATATTGCGAGCCTTGCGAGGCGATCGTCGAAGGCGAGCTGATCGAAGTGCCGCCGCTCGAGGAGCGTGAAGAATTCTCGCTCGACGGCGTCACCTATGAGGCGTTCAACACCTCGGGCGGGCTGGGCACGCTGGCCGAAACGCTGAAGGGCAGAGTGCGCACGCTGAACTACCGCACCATCCGCTATCCCGGCCATGCGGCGATCATGAAGGCGCTGCTCAACGACCTCGGCCTGCGCCACCGCCGCGACGTGCTGAAGGACATTTTCGAAAGCGCCCTGCCGGCGACGCTGCAGGACGTCGTCATAGTCTTCGTCACCGTCAGCGGCCGCAAGAACGGCCGACTGCTGCAGGAGACCTACGCCAACAAGATCTACGCCAGGCGCGACGGCGAAATGGTGCGCAGCGCCATCCAGATCACCACCGCATCGGCGATCTGCGCCGTGCTCGACATGCTCGCCGACGGCACCTTGCCGGCAAGAGGTTTCATCAAGCAGGAGGACATCGCCCTCGACGCGTTCCTGGCCAACCGCTTCGGCCGCGCCTATGCGCAGCACGAAATGGTTAGCCGGCTTGCGGGATGAGCTGCGTAATCTCCCCCCTCGAGGGGGAGATGTCGCCGAAGGCGACAGAGGGGGTCGCCTCGCGTAGAGCGCCAACCTCCATCTGTCGCAAGGGAGGTCGCATCCAGTCGAACCGACCCCCTCTGGCCTGCCGGCCATCTCCCCCTCAAGGGGGGAGAGCGCGAGCCATCAGACATGCAGTGCGTGCCCCAGCGCCTTCAGCGCCGCTTCCGGAAAACCCTCGCCCTGCGTCGGATGGGCATGGATCGTCCCGGCGATATCCTCCAGCGTCGCGCCCATCTCCAGCGCCAGCCCAAACGCAGTGGACAGCTCCGACACGCCCTGGCCGACGGCCTGGATGCCAAGCACCAGATGGTTGTCCGCCCGCGCCACTACCCGAACGAATCCGTCCTCGCCCAACTTCGTCATCGCCCGGCCATTGGCGGTGAAGGGAAACTGTCCGACCTTGATCTCGCCACGGGTCTTGGCCTCCTCCGGCGACAGGCCTGCGGTGACCAGCTCCGGATCGGTGAAACAGACAGCCGGGATCGCTCGTCTGTCCCAGCTGCGCTTGTGGCCGGCAACGATCTCGGCGACCATTTCGCCTTGCGCCATGGCCCGATGCGCCAGCATCGGCTCGCCGGTGACGTCGCCAATGGCAAAGATGCCGCGCATCGAGCTGCGGCACTGGTCGTCGATGCGGATGAAGGGTCCGGCCATGTCGAGGTCGATCTGCTCCAACCCCCAGCCTTCGGTCACCGGCTTGCGACCGACCGTGACCAGCATCTTGTCGGCAGCGATCTTGCCGTTCTTGCCGCCATTCGTCTCGACCAGCAGCGCGTCGCGCTTAGTGGACAGCCCCTTGGCCTTGGCGTTCACGAGCACCTCGATGCCGAGTTCGGCCAGCCGCTTCACCACCGGGCGGGTCAGTTCCGCATCATATTGCGCCAGCACGCGCGGCAACGCCTCGACCACGGTCACCTTGGCGCCCAGCTTGGCAAAGGCGATGCCGAGTTCCAGCCCGATATAGCCGCCGCCGACCACCGCCAGCCTCTCCGGAACTTCGCTCAGCGCCAGCGCCTCGGTCGACGAAATGACCGGACCGCCGAACGGCAGCGACGGCAGCTCGACCGGCGCCGAGCCGGTCGCTATCACCACCGTTTCGGCGCGGATCACCTGCATGCCGATCTCGGTCTCGACGGCAACGGTCTTGCCGTCGCGAAATGTCGCCCAGCCATGCACCGTCTTCACGCCAGCTTTCTTCAGCAGGCCGGCGACGCCGTTGTTCAGCCGGCTAACGATGCCGTCTTTCCAGGCAATGGTCGCCGCGAGATCAAGCGACGGTGCCGCGACCGTTATGCCGAGTGGACTTTTGCCGCCGGCCATGTGCGAGAGCTTTTCGAACTCTTCGGCTGCATGAATCAGCGCCTTTGACGGGATGCAGCCGACATTGAGGCAAGTGCCGCCCGGTCTGCCTGCCTCGACGATCACCGTATCGATGCCAAGCTGCCCGGCGCGGATGGCACAGACATAGCCGCCCGGACCGGCGCCGATGACCAGCAGCTTGCAGGAGATTTCCTTCATGTCAGCTGCGTCCTTTCGGGGATAAATGCCCCACCATCCGGCCGCTGCGCGCCTTTCCTTCTCCCCCTGTGGGAGAAGGTGGATCGGCGCGTAGCGCCGAGACGGATGAGGGGTGTTGGACGGAGTGCGGTAGGTGCCAAGCTGGAGCACCCCTCATCCGTCGCCTTCGGCGACACCTTCTCCCACAAGGGGAGAAGGGGGAGCCAGCGTCCCGGCGCCCCATGCTGCCGGGCGAGGGGGCCTTTGCGACCGTTCTCATCTCCTCAGTCCACAAAAATCAGCGCCGGCGTCTCCAGCAGCGTCTTGATCCGCTGGATAAACACCGCCGCGTCCCAGCCGTCGATGACGCGGTGGTCGAAGCTGGAGGACAGGTTCATCATCTTGCGCGGGATGAACTGACTGCCGTCCCATACCGGCCGCACCATCATCTTGTTGACGCCGACGATCGCCACTTCCGGATGATTGATCACCGGCGTCGTCGCCACGCCGCCCATGGCGCCCAGCGAAGTGATGGTGATGGTCGATCCCGACAGTTCGTCGCGCGTCGCCGTGCCGGATTTTGCCGCCTCGGCCAGCCTGACAACCTCGGCTGCACAGTCCCAGATGTCGCGCGCCTCGGCGTGCTTGACCACCGGCACCATCAGCCCGGAAGCCGTCTGCGCGGCGATGCCGATATGGACGCCGCCATGCTTGTGGACGATGCCGGCTTCGTCGTCGAACAGTGCGTTGACATTGGGCTGGTCGGCGATTGCCTTGACCATCGCCCGCATCAGGAACGGCAGCAGCGTCAGCTTCGGCCTGTCCGCGCCGGGCCGCTTCTCCTTGTTGAGCGCGGCGCGCAAATCCTCGAGCGCGGTGACGTCGATCTCCTCGACATAGGTGATATGCGGGATGCGCGACCTGGCCAGCGTCATCTTCTCGGCGATCCTTCGCCTGAGCCCGACTATCTTGATGTCCTCGACCGCCTCGTTGCGGGCGAGGCCAGGGGCCTTCGCGAGCTGCGGTCCGCGTGCCAGGAAGGCGTCGATGTCCTCGTGCCGGATGCGGCCGGCCGGGCCGGTTCCCGGGACCTGCCGAAGGTCGATGCCGGCCTCTTTCGCCCTGAGGCGGACGGCCGGCGAGGCCAGTGGCTTTTCGCCCTCGGGGCGCGGCGCACCGACCGGCGCTATACCCCCGAAAGCCGGCGCAGTACCCCCACCCCTAACCCCTCCCCACAAGGGGGAGGGGGACTCCGTATCCGCCGTTCGTGCGCCCTCGGTTCTTGGCACATGCCCGACCAAGGGCGAGCTGGACCTGGCTTCGGCTTTGGCGGCCGAAGCTCGTCCCCCTCCCCCTTGTGGGGAGGGGCTAGGGGTGGGGGTAGGTGCCGCCTCACCCTCCGCCGATTTCGCGCCTGCGTTCACATTGCCCTCGCCCGCCACCTTCAACCTGACAATCGGCGAGCCGATCGCCACCGTGTCGCCGATCTCGGCGCCCAACCAGACGATCTCGCCATCGACGGGCGACGGAATTTCGACCGTCGCCTTGTCGGTCATGACAGCGGCAAGCACGGCGTCCTCGCGCACGAGATCGCCGACCTTGACCTGCCATTCGACGAGCTCGGCCTCGGCGACGCCTTCGCCGACATCGGGCAGCTTGATGACATATTCGCCCATCGTTCCCTCTTCAGGCTTCCATCGTTTCGACCAGCGCGCGGCCTAGCCGGGCAGGACCGGGAAAATAGTCCCACTCCTGCGCATGAGGATAGGGCGTGTCCCAGCCGGTGACCCGCGCCACCGGCGCTTCCAGATGATAGAAGCAGCTCTCCTGAACCAGCGCCGAAAGTTCGGCACCGAACCCCGATGTCAGCGTCGCCTCGTGCACGATGACGCAGCGCCCGGTCTTGTTGACCGAGGCGACGATCGTCTCGAGATCGAGCGGCAGCAGTGTCCTCAGATCTATGATCTCGGCATCGATGCCGGTCTCCTCGGCTGCCGCCTGGGCGACATAGACCATCGTGCCATAGGCAAGCACGGTGACTGCCGCACCCGGCCGTCGGATCACCGCCTTGCCGAGCGGCACCGTGTAATGGCCGTCGGCAACCTCGCCGAGCTCATGTTTCGACCATGGCGTTACCGGCCGCTCATGATGACCGTCGAACGGGCCGTTATAAAGCCGCTTCGGCTCCAGGAAGATCACCGGGTCCGGATCCTCGATCGCCGCGATCAGCAAGCCCTTGGCGTCATGCGGGTTCGAGGGCACCACGACTTTCAGGCCGGAGACGTGGGTGAACAGCGCCTCCGGGCTCTGGCTGTGGGTCTGGCCGCCGAAAATGCCGCCGCCGGTCGGCATTCTCACGACGATCGGGCAGGTGAAATCGCCGTTCGACCGGTAGCGCAGCCGCGCCGCTTCCGAGACAATCTGGTCGTAGGCTGGATAAACATAGTCGGCAAACTGCACCTCGACACAAGGCTTCAGCCCGTAGGCGGCCATGCCGATGGCCGCGCCGACAATGCCGGATTCGCTGATCGGCGCATCGAAGCAGCGGCCCTTGCCGTATTTCGCCTGCAGGCCTTGCGTGCAGCGGAAGACGCCGCCGAAGAAGCCGACATCCTCGCCGAACACGATGACTTGGCTGTCGCGCGCCATCGACACGTCCATGGCGTCGCGGATCGCCTCGATCATGGTCCGCCGCGGCATGGTCAGACCCCTGCCTGTTGGCGCTGGCGCCTGAGATGCGGCGGCATCTCGGCATAGACGCCCTCGAACATGTCGCGCGCCGAGGGCTTGCCGCCGGCATGCAGGGTGCCATGGCGCTCGGCCTCCCGCTGCGCCGAAATCACCGTGTCAAGGATTTCCGCCTCGGCCTGGGCGTGGCGTTCGTCCGACCAGACGCCGCGCTGGATGAGATGGTTCTTCAGCCTGACGATCGGGTCGCCGAGCGGCCAGGCATCGGACTCGGCCTTCGGCCGGTAGGCCGACGGGTCGTCGGAGCTCGAATGGGCGCCGACGCGGTAAGTGACGTATTCGACCAGCGTCGGCCCGAGATTGCTGCGCGCCCGTTCCGCCGCCCATTTGGCCACCGCATGGACGGCGAGATAGTCGTTGCCGTCGACGCGCAGCGACGGAATACCGAAGCCGAGCCCACGGGCGGCAAAAGTACCGGAGCCGCCGCGGGCGATGCCCTGGAAGGTCGAGATCGCCCACTGGTTGTTGACGACGTTGAGCACGACCGGCGCCTTGTAGGTCGAGGCAAACACCAGCGCCGAATGGAAGTCGGATTCGGCAGTCGAGCCGTCGCCGATCCAGGCGGCGGCGATCTTTGAATCATTGCTGATTGCCGAGGCCATCGCCCAGCCGACCGCCTGGATGTACTGCGTCGCCAGGTTGCCGGAGATCGAGAAGAAGCCGTGCTCCTTCGATGAATACATGATCGGCAATTGCCGCCCTTTCAGCGGATCGGCCTCGTTCGAATAGATCTGGTTCATCATCGTGACCATCGGGTAGCCGTCGGCGATGAGCAGGCCGGCCTGCCGATAGGTCGGAAAATTCATGTCGCCGCGCGACAGCGCCTTGCGGAAGGCGCAGCTCACTGCCTCTTCGCCGAGATGCTGCATGTAGAAAGAGGTCTTGCCCTGGCGCTGCGCCATCTGCATGCGCGCATCGAAGCTGCGCAGCGTCATCATATGGCGCAGCCCCTCCAGCAACTCGTCGTCCGAAAGCAGCCCTGCCCACGGCCCGACCGCCTCGCCGGCGCGGTTGAGCACGCGGATGATCGAGAAGGCCAGATCGCGGATGTCGCGCGGGTCGACGTCGATCTTCGGGCGCGGCACCGAGCCAGCTTTTGGAATGCTCACATTGGAGAAATCCGGCGTCCCGCCCGGCCGCACTTCCGGTTCCGGAACATGGAAGCGCAGCATTCCGGCATCGGCCATGATCTCGGTCCTCCACTGTTGCCCGGCCAGGATACTTGCACACCGCCAGACCAGTGCCAATTCGTCGGGCGAGGCTTCGCTGCCGCTGGCTGCTGCCCGCGGCAGACAGGATGGAGATATGTCGGCGAAATTTCTTGTCGATCTTCCGCGCCGGCGCGCAATTTGGGAGATGATTGCGCCGGGTTTCCCGCCAGATAAGGCAATGCGTCGGGTTGGGCGGCGCGAGCACCTCCTTCTCCCCTTGTGGGAGAAGGTGGCCGAGCGAAGCTCGGTCGGATGAGGGGTGTTCCAGCTCGGCACCAACAGCGCTCCGGCCAGCACCCCTCAACCGTCTTGGCGCTGCGCGCCAATCCACCTTCTCCCACAAGGGGGAGAAGGAAAGGAGGGCGGCGCCGTTCACCCCGCGCCCGCGTCATGCTAATCAGCGCCCATGGCACAAAAGAAAGCATACGAGGTCGATGCATGGCTCGCGAAGCCGGATCCGCGCGTCTCGATCGTGCTGCTTTACGGTCCCGATCGCGGGCTGGTTGCCGAGCGGGCAAAGGCCTTTGCCGGCAAGACCGGCCTGCCGCTCGACGATCCGTTCTCGGTCGTCAGGCTGGACGGATCGGAAGTCGATCGCGACGAGGGCCGTCTGCTCGACGAGGCGCGCACCGTGCCGATGTTTTCGGAGCGGCGCCTGCTATGGGTGCGCAACGCCGGCGCTCAGAAGGCGCTTGCCGATGACGTCAAGGCGCTGACGTCGGAGCCCGCGCGGGACGCCATCATCCTCATCGAGGCCGGCGACTTGAAGAAGGGCGTCGGCCTGCGCGCCGTGGTGGAGGCGGCGGACAATGCCATGGCTCTGCCTTGCTACGCCGATGAGGCCAGGGACATCGACACGGTCATCGACGACGAACTGCGCAAGGCCGGCATGTCGATGACGCTGGAGGCGCGGCAGGCGCTGCGCCGCAATCTCGGCGGCGACCGGCTGGCCTCGCGCGGCGAGATCGAGAAGCTGGTGCTTTACGCGCATGGCCAGGCCGAAATCGGCCTCGACGACGTCAAGGCGACGTCTGGCGATGTCTCGGGCCTCTCCTTCGACGCGGCGGTCGACGCCCTGCTCGAAGGCAGGATCGCCGACTTCGATACCGCCTTCACCCGCCATTGCCAGTCCGGCGGCCAACCCTTTCTGGTACTTTCATCGGCGATGCGGCAGTTGCAGGCGATTCAGGCGATGCGCGGCCTGATGGACGCCGGCGGCCGCAATGCCGCTTCGGTCGTTGCCGCGGCGCGCCCGCCGGTGTTTTTCTCCAGGCGCAAGCTGGTCGAGAAAGCCCTCGAACGCTGGAGCAGCGAGGCGCTCGGCCGCGCCCTCAACCGCCTGCAGACGGCGGTGCTGCAGACACGCCGGCGGCCGGATCTGTCGGTCGCGCTGGCACGCCAGGCCCTGCTCGGCATCGCCGTGGAGAGTGCCAGGCTGGCGCAGCGCCCCTGATCTCCCCCCTTGAGGGGGAGATGTCGCCAAAGGCGACAGAGGGGGTCACAGCGCGTAGAACACCAGCCCCTTCCGCGACGACAGAGGAGGTGGCGCTTGAAATTTGACGACCCCTTCTGGCCTGCCGGCCATCTCCCCCTCAAGGGGGGAGATTAACTACTTCGACGATTTCGCCAATCACCGCACGGCAGCAAAAATCTTATTTGCCGGCTAATTTTAGCAACCTACCTACTCCCGCTTCAGCCTTCGGCAAAGCTCGTCGAGCTGCTCCAGCGTCCGGTAGGCGACGCTGATCACGCCGCCGCGCTGGTTGTGCTCGATCGTGACAATCATGCCGATCGTGCTGGTCATCAGCCGCTCCAGCGCCAGCGTGTCGGCATCCTTTTGCGGCGGTGCGGCGGGCTGGCGTTTTGCCGACGGCGCGCCGACCGGCAGCTGCGCCAAGGCCTCGGCCTGGCGCACCGAAAGCCCCTCATCGATGATCCGCTTGGCAAGCCCGGCCGGGTCGTTGGCCGTCACCAGGGTACGGGCGTGGCCGGCCGAGAGCGACCCGTCGACCAGCATGTCGCGGATGACGTCGGGCAGCTTGAGCAGTCTCAACGTGTTGGCGACATGGCTGCGGCTCTTGCCGATCACCTGGCCGAGATCGGCCTGGGTATAGCCATGGTCGTCGATCAGCTGCTGGTAGCCGAGCGCCTCCTCGACCGGGTTGAGGTCGGTGCGCTGGACGTTTTCGATGATCGCCAGTTCGAGCGCCGTGCGATCGTCGACGTCGCGCACGATAATCGGGATTTCGGTCAGCCCGGCGCGTTGCGCCGCGCGCCAGCGTCGCTCGCCGGCGATGATCTCGTAGCGGCCCGGTTGGGTTTTCGACGGCCGCGCCACCACCGGCTGCACCACGCCATGTTCGCGGATCGACTGGGCGAGGTCGGTCAGGTCGGCGTCGCCAAAATGCCGGCGCGGGTTTTTCGGATTGGGGCTGAGGAACTCGATCGGCACCTTGCCGTCGCCCGCCAACCCGGGCTTTTCCGGTGCCGCTGGGCGATCGATTTCGCCGATCAGGGCCGCCAGTCCCCGTCCCAGTCTTTTCCTCGAAGGGTCTTCGTTCATCGTCCGTCCAGATCGTTTCGGTATCGAATCGGGTTTATTATTTACAACCGGTTAAGCGGCACGCAATTTGCGCTCGCGGCGGATGACTTCCGAGGCAAGCTGCAGATAGGCCTGGCTGCCCGAACATTTGAGGTCGTAGAGAATCGCCGGTTTGCCGTAGGACGGCGCCTCGGAAACGCGGACATTGCGCGGGATGACGGTTTCATAGACCTTGTCGCCCATATGCGCCCGCACATCCTGCACCACCTGGTTGGCGAGATTGTTGCGCCCGTCGAACATGGTCAGCACGATGCCCTGGATCGTCAGGTCGGGGTTGATCGAGCGGCGCACCTGCTCGACCGTCTCCAAAAGCTGGCTCAGGCCCTCCAGCGCGAAAAACTCGCACTGCAGCGGCACCAGCACCGAATCGGCCGCAGCCATCGAATTCAGTGTCAGCAGGTTGAGCGACGGCGGGCAGTCGATCAGCACATAGCCGAAATTGGCCGAGCGCTCAGCCGAAGCCCGCAGAGCGTTGCGCAGCCGCAGCACCCGATCCGGCGCCGAGGCGATTTCCATCTCGATGCCGAGCAGGTCGAGCGTCGACGCTACGATCGACAGGCCAGGCACCGCCGTCGGGATCGCCGCCGCTTCGAGATCCAGCTCGCCGGTCAGCACATCATAGGACGAGACGGTGCGGTCGCGCCGGTCGATGCCAAGCCCGGTGCTGGCGTTGCCCTGCGGGTCGAGATCGACGATCAGCACCTGTTCGCCTATGGCCGCCAGCGCGGTGGCCAGATTGATGGCGGTCGTCGTCTTGCCGACGCCGCCCTTCTGGTTGGCGACGGTGATGATTCGGGGGCCGTTCTTCATCATGGGTCTATGCCAGAAATTCATTTGGGTCGCCGGTCACAAGCAGGGTGCTGTCGCAAGTCGGATACTTCGAGAATGACGCCCTGCGCGTCGGTTGCACTGGCATGTTCTACCAGATCGAAAGACCATCGTTGAGCGCTTTCTGCCACTTCGGCGCGGTAATCCCGGCCTTTGTGAAACAGGCCGCGCGACCCCTTGGTCAGCCACGGTGCTGCCAGGTCGAGCAAGCCGGGCAGCGAGGCGAGTGCCCTGGCTGTGACGATTTGCGGTGCTGGAACAAGCGGATAGCTGTCTTCGATGCGGCGCGCGATAACCTTGGCGGGCAGGCCGAACTGCCCGATGACCGCTTGCAGGAACGATGCTTTTTTCCGGTTGCTTTCAACCAGGTCGATACCGGCGCCGTCCCGCTCGGCAAGCAAAAAGGCCAGCACAAGGCCGGGAAACCCACCGCCGGAGCCGAGATCGACCCAGCGCTTCGCCTCTGGTTTGATTCGCGCCAGCTGCGCGCTGTCGAGGATGTGGCGGCGCCAGACATCGTCCTGCGTCGATTGCGCGGCCAGATTGATCCGGCGGTTCCATTTCCGGAAGACGGCCTCGAACTCGACCAGGCGATCGAATGTTTCACGTGAAACCGGGCCCGCTGCCGCCTGCAGGTTTGCCCAGGACGCAGCGCTCACGCGACCTGCTTTCGCGCGGCCGCCTCGGCATTGCGGACATGGGCGACAATAACCGCCAGCGCGGCCGGCGTCATGCCTTCCATGCGTTGCGCATCGGCAATCGAGCGCGGCTGGCGTGCCAGCATCTTCTGCTTCAACTCGTTCGACAGGCCGGGAACAGAAGCAAAGTCGAGCGACTCGGGAATAAGCCTGCTCTCCTCATGCCTGATCTGCGAAACATCGGCCTGCTGGCGGTCGAGATAGACAGAATATTTGGCTTCCGTTTCAAGACGTTCGGCCGTTTTGCTGTCGATCGCCGCGAAAGCCGGCTCGACCCCCGCCAGCCAGGCTATGTCGACGCCGGGATAGGCCAGCAACTCATAGGCCGAGCGGCGGACGCCGTCCCGGTTGATTTCGAGCCCATGGCGCGCTGCCTCATTGGGGGTCATGGTGGTGCCGAGGGCGAGCTGTCGCGCCTTCTCAAGGTCTTGCATACTATTGTTGAACCGCTGCATCCGCTCCGGCGAGGCAATCCCCAGCCTTATCGCCAGTGGCGTCAGCCGCTCATCGGCGTTGTCGGCTCGCAGCGATAGCCGGAACTCGGCCCGCGAGGTGAACATGCGGTAGGGTTCGGCAATGCCGCGGCTGGTCAAATCGTCGACCATCACGCCGATATAGGCTTCGGTGCGGCTGAGCAAGATTTCCTCGCTCGCCGACGCCTTGCGCGCTGCATTCAAGCCGGCAAGCAGCCCCTGCGCGCCGGCCTCCTCGTAGCCGGTGGTGCCGTTGATCTGGCCGGCGAGGAAAAGGCCGGCGATCCGCCTGGTTTCCAGCGTCGGCTTGAGCTCGCGTGGATCGACATGGTCATACTCGATGGCATAGCCCGGCTGCAGCATGGTTGCCCGCTCCAGCCCCGGAATGGTCTTCAGGATGTCGAGTTGCACGTCCTCGGGCAGCGAGGTCGAAATGCCGTTCGGGTACACCGTGTCGTCGTCCAGCCCTTCCGGCTCCAGAAAGATCTGGTGGCCTTCGCGGTCACCGAACTTGACGATCTTGTCTTCGATCGACGGGCAATAACGCGGCCCGACGCCTTCGATCGAGCCCGAATACATGGCCGAGCGGCCGAGATTGGCGCGAATCAGCTCGTGCGTCGCATTGGTCGTTCGGGTGATGCCGCAATGGATCTGCGGATTTTCGATGCGATCGGTGAGCAGCGAGAACGGCACGGGGTCCTCGTCCGCCGCCTGGCTCTCCAGTGACGCCCAATCGATCGTCCTGCCGTCCAGCCGCGGCGGCGTGCCGGTCTTCAGCCGCCCGAGCTTGAAGCCGGCGCGGCTCATCGTCGCCGACAGGCCGATGCTCGCCTGCTCGTTCATGCGGCCGGCGACGATCTTCTTCTCGCCGATATGGATCAGCCCGCGCAGAAAAGTGCCGGTCGTCAGCACCACGGCGCCGCAGGCGAGCCGGCTTCCATCCGCCAGCAGCACCGCCGCGATGCGTCCGTCGTCGATTTCCCCGTCGTTGATTTCGAAATCCAGCACCTCGCCTTCGATGACATCGAGGCCAGCCTGTTCGCGAATCGCCGCCTGCATGGCGAGCCGATAGAGTTTTCGGTCGGCCTGCGTCCGTGGCCCGCGCACCGCCGGTCCTTTGCGGCGATTGAGCAAACGGAACTGGATGCCTGCGGCATCGGCGACGCGCCCCATCAGCCCGTCCATGGCGTCGATCTCGCGAACCAGGTGGCCCTTGCCGAGGCCGCCGATCGCCGGATTGCAAGACATCACGCCGATCGTGTCGAAGCGCAGCGTCACCAGCGCCGTTCTGGCGCCAGCCCGCGCGGCCGCACTAGCCGCCTCGCAACCAGCATGACCGCCGCCCACCACCACCACATCATAGTGATTGGTCATTTCAGAATCCCGAATTCAAGTGGACCGACACATGTCCCTGGAGACACGCGCTGTCAAGGACGCAGGGCCTTCAGACGCATGACTGCCCCCGACAATGCAGACAGAGATCGCCTGGCGCCGCCCTGTCTTTCCTTCTCCCCCCTTTGTGGGAGAAGGTGGATTGGCGCGCAGCGCCAAGACGGTTGAGGGGTGCTGGACGGAGCACTGTTGGTGCCAGGCTGGAACACCCCTCATCCGACCGAGCTTCGCTCGGCCACCTTCTCCCCTTTGGGGGAGAAGGGGAGACGCTACGAGCGAGATCGTTTCACGTGAAACAGTCCCCCCTATTCCTGGGCCCATGTTTCACGTGAATCACCCCGGTGTGCTCCTTCCCCTATGTTTCACGTGAGTCATTTGCCGATACAGAACTGCGAAAAGATAACGTCCAGCATATCCTCGACATCGACCGCCCCAACGATGCGTCCAAGCCGATCCGCCGCCAGGCGCAGTTCCTCGGCCCGTAGCTCCTGGCCGCGATCACCACTGACCACTGCTGCGAGCAGGAAGCGTTTCGTCTCGTTGAGCAGCTCGACGTGCCGCAGCCGCGACGGCAGGACATCGCCGGCCTTGCCGATCTGGACTGCGGCACGACGCCCGATCTCGTCCAGCAGTTCGGTCAGACCCGTGCCGTCCCGCGTCGAGATAGCGAAATCATAGTGCGCCGCAGGCGAGGGCGATTTGCCCCCCAGCAGGTCAATTTTTGTTCCGACCCTCAGCGCCTGAATGTCGCCCGGCAGCATACCGATCGCGATTGGCTCCGCCAGATCCTCCAGCAGCAACAGCAGATCGGCGCTGTGCGCCTTGGTCCTGGCCTTCTCGATGCCGATCGCCTCGATCTTGCCGGGCGCCTCCCGCAGACCGGCGGTGTCGGTTACCCTGACCCGCACCCCTTGCAGGTCCAGTACCACCTCGAGCAGGTCGCGGGTCGTGCCCGGCTCGTCGGTGACGATGGCCGCTTCGCGCCGCGCCAGGGCGTTGAACAGGCTGGACTTGCCGGCATTCGGCGCGCCGAGGATGACGACTTCGAACCCGTCGCGGATAATTTCGGCAGCGCGGAAGCCGGCGACATGGCGCTCGATTTCGTCGATCATGGCCCGGACATCGGACCAGACCGTATCGGCGACCGAGCCCGGCACGTCATCCTGGTCGGCAAAGTCGATCTCGGCCTCGATCATCGCGCGGGCGTGGATCAGCCGTCTGCGCCAGCCCAGATAGAGTTCGCTCTGCACGCCTTGGGCGTTGTGAACGGCAAAGCGCCGCTGCGCCTCGGTTTCAGCGTTGATGAGATCGGCCAGCGCCTCGGTCTCGACCAGATCGAGCTTGCCGTTGAGAAAGGCGCGGCGGGTGAATTCGCCAGGCTCGGCATGCCTGACGCCGTCGCAGGAGGCGATCGTTTCCAGCATGCTCGCCACGACGGCGCGCCCGCCATGCACATGGAACTCTGCAACGTCCTCGCCGGTAAAACTGTCGGGACCGGCAAAGAAGACGACCAAGCCGCTGTCCAGCACCGATCCGTCGGGCGCCCGGAACTTGCGATAGGTGGCAACGCGGTTTGGCACCTTCGATCCAGCAATCGTTTCGACAGCGAATCGACTCTGCGGCCCGGAAATCCGGATCACCGCAATGCCGGCCGGCAGGCGCCCGCTCGACAGCGCCACGATGGAGTCTTTTGAAATCATTTGCCCGCTCTGCCGAAGCGCCCTAGCTATGCCTGTTCAATCCGCATCGAGTAGTGCCGTGACATTGCCTGCACAAAACCTGCTTGCCGAAGAGGCCAGCCCCTATCTGCAGCAGCACAGCGGCAATCCCGTGCACTGGCGGCCATGGTCGCCCGCCGCTCTGGCCGAAGCAAAGGTGCTGCAGCGTCCGATCCTGCTCTCTGTCGGCTACGCCGCGTGCCATTGGTGCCACGTCATGGCGCATGAGAGCTTCGAGAACGACGACGTCGCCGCCGTCATGAACCGTCTCTTCGTCAATATCAAGGTCGACCGCGAGGAGCGCCCCGACATCGACCAGATCTACATGGCGGCGCTGTCCTCGATGGGCGAGCAGGGCGGCTGGCCGCTGACCATGTTCCTGACCCCGGACGGCAAGCCGTTCTGGGGTGGCACTTACTTTCCGCGCGAAGCCCGCTACGGCCGGCCGGGTTTCGTCCAGGTGCTGGAGGCGGTTGACAAGGCTTGGCGGGAGAAGAAAGAAAGCGTTAACCAGAGTGCCGACGGCCTGACCACGCATGTCGAGATGAGGCTGGCGGGCAGCCATGGCAAGGCCGTGCTCGACCGCGGCATGCTGGCGAACCTCGCCAATGGCATTGACGGCATGATCGACCGCGATTTGGGCGGTCTGCGCGGCGCGCCGAAATTCCCCAACGCGCCGTTCATGCAGAGCCTCTGGCTGACCTGGCTGCGCGACGGCACCGCATCGCACCGCGACGCCGTTCTCCTCAGCCTCGAAAAGATGCTGGCCGGCGGCATCTATGACCATATTGGCGGCGGACTCAGCCGCTACTCGACCGACGCCGAATGGCTGGTCCCGCATTTCGAAAAAATGCTCTACGACAATGCCCAGCTCATCCGCTTGTGCAATTGGGCCTATGCGTCAACCGGCGAGGAATTGTTCCGGCTGCGAATCGAAGAGACCATTGCCTGGCTGTTGCGCGAAATGCGAGTCGAGGGCGATGCCTTCGCCGCCAGCCTTGATGCCGATAGCGAGGGCGAGGAGGGGTTGTTCTACACCTGGAGCAGGGATGAGCTAGAAGCAGCCCTTGGCGACGATTCAGCATTGTTTTTCAAATACTTCACGCTTGCCGACCCGCATGGTTGGGAAGGCAAGCCGATCATTTGCCAGACTGATGCTCAACAGGCGCAGAGCGTCATCGATCGTGACCTTCTGGTTCCGCTCAAGCAAAGGCTGCTGGCAGCGAGGGAACAGCGCGTGCGGCCCGGGCGTGACGGCAAGGCCCTGACCGACTGGAACGGCTTGATGATCGCAGCCCTTGCCGAGGCCGGACGGTCGCTTGGCCGATCCGACTGGATCGAAGCGGCGGCAACGGCCTTTGGCGCAATTGCGGCTGCCGGACGTGACGGCCGCCTGCCGCATTCGATGCTCGGCGCAAAGAAGCTGTTTCCGGCTCTGTCGAGCGACTATGCCGCCATGGCCAACGCCGCCATCTCACTGTTCGAGGCGACCGGCAATCCCGGCTACATCGATCGCGCCGGGAACTTCATTGAGCAACTCGATCTTTGGCACCGGGACAGCGACAAGACCGGCTACTATCTGACCGCGTCCGACAGCGCGGATGTGCCGATCCGCATCCGCGGCGATGTCGACGAAGCCATTCCTTCCGCTACCGGCCAGATCATCGAGGCTCTGGTCCGATTGTCGTCGCTTTCGGGCGATCTCGATCTCTGGGAAAAAGCCTGGACAGTCGCAGAGCACGCGGGCGGGCGGGCGGAGCACCAGGGCTATGGCCAGGCGGGTATAGTCAATGCCTGTGCCTTGGCGCTTGAACCGCTGAAGCTGGTGATTGTGGATAGACCGGAGACTCTAAGGCTTGTTCCGGTTGCGAATCGAAATCCAGACCCGCGCCGGGTGGACGTCGTCGTGCCTGTTGGCTCGGCGACAAATCTGCCGGCCTTGCCAGGCGGCGTCCTGCCGCCAACGACCGAGCCCGGCGCCTGGCTCTGCACGGGGCAGGTCTGCCTGCCGGTGATAACCGACGCTGAGGAACTCGAGCGGCAGTTGCGCCGTCGATAGGTCGAGGTGCACAGAACCGGAACGCCGGCGGGACAGCGCCTTGCCCCCTTTACGTATTCATCGAATCGAAGAAATCCGCGTTGGTCTTGGTCTGCTTGAGCTTGTCGATAAGGAACTCGATGGCGTCGGTCGTTCCCATCGGCGCCAGGATGCGGCGCAGCACGAAGATCTTCTGCAGGTCCTGGCGCGGGACCAGCAGGTCCTCCTTGCGGGTGCCGGATTTGAGGATGTCCATGGCCGGATAGATGCGCTTGTCCGCCACCTTGCGGTCGAGCACGATTTCCGAATTGCCGGTGCCCTTGAACTCTTCGAAGATGACCTCGTCCATGCGGCTGCCGGTATCGATCAACGCCGTCGCGATGATGGTCAGCGAGCCGCCTTCCTCGATGTTGCGGGCAGCACCGAAGAAGCGCTTCGGCCGCTGCAGCGCGTTGGCGTCGACACCACCGGTCAGCACCTTGCCGGATGACGGCACGACGGTGTTGTAGGCGCGGCCGAGGCGGGTGATCGAATCCAGCAGGATGACGACGTCACGGCCGTGCTCGACCAGGCGCTTGGCCTTCTCGATGACCATTTCGGCAACCTGGACGTGGCGCACCGCCGGCTCGTCGAAGGTCGAGGATACCACCTCGCCCTTCACCGAGCGCTGCATGTCGGTGACTTCCTCCGGCCGCTCGTCGATCAGAAGCACGATCAAATAGCATTCCGGATGGTTGGTGGTGATCGAATGGGCGATGTTCTGCAATAGCACCGTCTTGCCGGTGCGCGGCTGCGCCACGATCAACGCGCGCTGGCCCTTGCCGAGCGGCGCCACCAGGTCGATGACGCGCGCCGAAATATCCTTGGAGGTCGGAACCTCCATCTCCATCTTCAGCCGCGAGGTCGGATAAAGCGGCGTCAGATTGTCGAAATGAATTTTATGGCGGATTTTTTCCGGGTCGTCGAAATTGATCGTGTTGACCTTGAGCAGCGCGAAATAGCGCTCGCCCTCTTTCGGGCTGCGGATCGGCCCTTCAACCGTATCGCCCGTCTTCAGCGAGAACCGCCGGATCTGCGACGGTGAAATATAGATGTCGTCGGGACCCGGCAGATAGTTGGCATTGGCGGAGCGCAGGAAGCCAAAGCCGTCCTGCAGCACTTCGACGACGCCGTCGCCGATGATCTCGATATCCTGGGTCGCCAGCCTCTTCAGGATCGCGAACATCAGCTCCTGCTTGCGCATGACGCTGGCGTTCTCGACCTCGAGCGATTCCGCATAAGCGATCAGCTCTGGCGGTTTCTTGTTCTTGAACTCTGTGAGTTTCATTTCTTGCATCATTAGACGGACTCTGAGTAAGCTTTGGGAAAAATATCGGCGGGATGCGACAAATGCCGGGCGCGGCCGAAGCGATAAATGGGCGGCGCATGACGGGAAGGAAGACCCGTCTTTTATCGTCGGTCGGTTGAAAGAGCAAGCCGCCTTTTGCGGGCAACCGAAGACGTCAGAACGGTTTCACGATTACCAGAACGACGATGACGATCATCAGCAATGTAGGGATCTCGTTGACGATCCGCCAGTGCCTTGCCGATTTTTCATTGCGGTCTTCGGCAAATGTCCGGACGGCGCCGGCGAGATAGCCATGCACGGCCGACAGGCCAACCACCGCAGCGATCTTGGCATGCAGCCAGCCGCCTTGAAAACCAAAGCCTTTCCAGGCGAGCCACAGGCCGAATGCCCAGGTGATCACCATTGCCGGATTGATGATGCCGCGCAGCAGGCGGCGCTCCATCACCTTGAAAGTCTCCGACTGGACGGAGCCTTTTTCGGCATCGGCATGATAGACCAGCAAGCGCGGCAGATAGAGCATGCCAGCCATCCAGGAGATGACGGCAATCACATGGATCGCCTTCGCCCAGGGATAGAAATCATCGGGCCCGAAGAAAAACAGCAGCCCGGCCAGCACCAGGAAGATGGCGATCGCAATTGCCGCGCGGCGCATCGCCCCTCGACCGCTGTTGGTGCTGTTCGCATTGTCTGCGCCCATCATCGTCACGATGCGCTCCGCACCAGTTTCACCATCTGCTCGACATGCGCCAGCGGCGTCTCCGGCGTGATGCCGTGGCCGAGGTTGAAGATCAGTGGTCCGTCGCCCAGCGCCTTCAGGATCGCCCCCACGCCGTCGGCAAGCGCTTTGCCGCCGGCTACAAGCCGCAGCGGATCGAGATTGCCCTGCACGGCGCCGTCACGCTGCAATTCCTTCGCGCTCGACAACGGCACGGTCCAGTCGAGGCCCAGCCCGGTCACGCCGGTCTTCTGGCGATAGCTTCGATAGTGATCTCCCGCGCCCTTGGGAAAGCCGATGACCGGAACATTGGGATGGGCAGCCTCCACTTGCCGGACGATCGAGGCCACCGGCTCGACGCAGAACAATTCGAAAGACGCTTCGTCGAGCACGCCTGACCACGAATCGAAGATCTGCACCACGTCGGCGCCGGCCGCGATCTGGCGGATCAGATAGGCAGCCGAATGATCGGCGAGCACCTTCAGCAGCCGAAGAAAGGCCGCCGGCTCGCGATAGGCGAACAGCCTGGCCGGCGCCTGGTCGGGCGTACCGTGGCCGGCAATCATGTAGGTCGCCACCGTCCAGGGCGCACCGCAGAAGCCGATCAGCGTCGTTTCATCAGGCAGTCTGGCGCGCAACCGCCGCACCGTCTCGTAGACCGGCTCGAGATTCACGTGAAACGTTTCGCCGTCGAGAGCCGCAATTTCCGCAGCCGTGATCGGCGTCAGCAGCGGGCCGCGTCCTTCCTCGAAGCGCACGTCGCGGCCGAGCGCATGCGGCACGACAAGAATATCGGAAAACAGGATCGATGCATCGAAGCCGAAGCGTTCGATCGGCTGCAGCGTCACTTCGACGGCGAGATCCGGGTCGTAGCAAAGATCGAGGAAGGATCCGGCCCGTCTCCTCGTCTCCCGGTATTCCGGCAGATAGCGGCCGGCCTGGCGCATCACCCAGAGCGGTGGCGGAAACGCCGCCTTGCCTGTCAACACGTCCAGCACGATCCGGTCTTGAGGCATTGAGCACTCGCCTTTCCAGGCTTCCCTATAATTAAATATTCTATTTTTAGGAATCTTATGATTCTAAGAGTCTGTTGGTTGTGGTGGTTGTCTCCTGTCCCGCTTTGCCCTCGAAAAGACCAGCCAGCATATTGTCGCGCGCTTCTCCAACGGGATTGCAGGACTTTGTGGAAAGTCGGGAATTTACGACTGGAGTCAATGCGTTGCCGCCAAGCCAGGGAAATTGCCCCTGTGGATGAAGCGACGGCAAGAAGCTCCGTCCCCGGACTTGTCCCCAACCGCCCGGAGAAGCCGACAGCACATCGAATTGTGGACAAACCGGCATCTGATACAGTCGCTTTGCGGTGGCCGAGTTTTCCGCCCGGCTTATCCACATCGGCCCACAGCCTGGAATGTATCCTGTGAACAAACCGCAAAGCTTCTTTCATCTTCACCTGATTTCCGACGCGACCGGCGAAACGCTGCTGGCCGCCGGCCGCGCGGCTTCCGCGCAATACAAGGACGCGCGCGCCATCGAACATATCTACCCGCTCATCCGCACCGAAAAGCAGGTGACGAAGGTGTTCGAAGATATCGAGGAGGAGCCAGGCATCATCCTCTACACGGTGGTCGACCAGAAGCTTGCCCGCGGCATCGACGAACGCTGCGCGGCGATGGGCCTGCCCTGCGTCTCGGTGCTGGAACCGGTGCTGACGGTGTTCCAGTCCTATCTCGGCACGCCTGCCGGCCGCCGCGTCGGCGCCCAGCATGTGCTGGACGCCGAATATTTCCGCCGCATCGACGCGCTCAACTTCACCATGGAGCATGACGATGGCCAGCTGCCGGCCAATATGGATGATGCCGACATCGTGCTCGTCGGCATCTCCCGCACCTCGAAGACGCCGACCAGCATCTATCTCGCCAATCGCGGCATCAAGACCGCCAACATCCCGATCGTGCTCGGCGTTCCGGTGCCCGAAAGCCTGGTCAATGCCACGAGGCCGCTGATCGTCGGCCTGGTCGCCACCGCCGAACGGATCTCGCAGGTCCGGCAGAACCGCATTCTCGGCACCAGCGCCTACGAACCGACCGACTATGTCGACCGCGCCGCGATCGCCGAAGAGCTCGCCTATGCCCGCCAGATATGCACGCGGCACGGCTGGCCGATGATCGACGTCAGCCGCCGTTCGATCGAGGAGACGGCGGCGGCCATCGTTGCCCTGCGCGGCAAGACGCGGTAGGGCGTGTGATATTCAGGTGATGCCGGCCTGCAAACGGCGGTTTCCTGCGCTTCCGGTGCTCACGTACGAAAAGTACGCTCCGCTCCGGTTCTCGGAAGCCACCGTTTTCGGCGCGGCCTGACCTGAATCTCGACGCACCCTAGTGACGCCAGCAAACGGGCGAAAAAAATGGCCGAAAAAATCATCCTTGCCTCGGGCAGCCCGTTCCGCAAAGCGCTGCTCGTCAATGCCGGCGTCACTGTCGAAGCGGTTCCGGCTTCTGTCGATGAGCGCGCGCTCGAGGCGCCGCTGCAGAACACTGGCGTGTCGCCGGAGGACGTCGCCCTGGTGCTCGCCGAAGCCAAGGCCACCGACGTCAGTGAGCGCAAGCCCGGCGCCCTGGTGCTCGGCTGCGACCAGACGCTGTCGCTCGGCGACGAGCTGTTCCACAAGCCGGCCGACATGGAAGGAGCGCGCCGTCATCTGCTGGCGCTGTCGGGCAAGACGCATCATCTCAACAGCGCCGTCGTGCTCGGCCGTGACGGCCAGGTTCTGTGGCGGCATGTCGGCATCGCCAGCCTGACCATGCGCAAGCTCGATCCGGCCTTCATCGGCCGCCATCTGGCGCGCGTCGGCGCCAAGGCGTTGTCCAGTGTCGGCGCTTACCAGATCGAAGGCGAAGGCATCCAGCTGTTCGAAAAAATCGAAGGCGACTATTTTACTATTGTCGGCTTGCCACTTTTGCCGGTGCTGGCCAAGCTGCGTGAGTTCGGGGCGATCGATGGCTGAGGCCCCAAAAAAAGCCTTCGTCACCGGCCACCCGATCGCGCATTCCAGGTCTCCGAAGATCCACGGCCACTGGCTGGCGAAATACGGCATCGACGGCGTCTACGAGGCCATCGACGTTGCACCGGAGGCCTTTGCCGAATTCCTGCAGACGCTGCAGGCACAAGGCTATCGCGGCGGCAACGTCACCATCCCGCACAAGGAAGCCGCCTTCGCTTTGGCCAAGCGGCGTGACGCCGACGCCGAACAGATCGGTGCGGTCAATACACTGTGGTTCGAGAATGGCGAATTGTGCGGCGGCAACACCGATGCCCATGGCTTTGCCGCCAATCTGGACGAATATGCACCGGGCTGGGCGGCCAACGGCCCCGCCGTGGTGCTCGGTGCCGGCGGCGCCGCTCGCGCGGTCATCCATGCGCTGAAGCAGCGCGGCGTCAGCGACATCCGCATCGTCAACCGGACGCTTGCGAGGGCGCAGGAGCTGCGCGACCGCTTCGGTGCCGGCGTTTCCGCCCACAACCTCGCGGCGACCGGCGAATTGCTCGAAGATGCCGGCCTGCTGGTCAACACGACAGCGCTCGGCATGCATGGCAATGAAGGCCTGTCCGCGGATCCAGGCAGACTGCCGGACCGCGCCATCGTCACCGACATCGTCTACGTGCCGCTGGAGACGCCGCTGCTTGCTACCGCCAGAGCGCGCGGCCTGAGAACCGTCGATGGGCTCGGCATGCTGCTGCACCAGGCGGTGCCCGGCTTCGAGCGGTGGTTCGGCATCAGGCCAGAAGTCACCGCCGAACTGCGGCAAATAATTATTGCCGATATCGGCGCGATAAAATGATCGTGCTCGGCCTCACCGGATCGATCGGCATGGGCAAATCGACCGCGGCCAAGATGTTCGCCGAGGCCGGCGTGCCGGTCCATGATTCCGACGAGGCTGTGCATCGCCTTTATGCCGGCAAGGCCGCGCCCTTGGTCGAGGCGGCCTTTCCCGGCACCACCCGATCCGGTGCGGTCGACCGCGCGGCACTGGCGGAGCGGGTGCTCGGCGACGCCGCCGCGCTGAAACGGCTGGAAGCGATCATCCATCCGCTGGTCCGTGCCGACGCCGATGCCTTCCTGGCTGAACATCGTGCCGCCGGCGCGCCGCTTGCCGTGCTCGATATACCGCTGCTGTTCGAGACCGGCGGCCGCAACCGCGTCGACAAGGTCGTGGTCGTCACCGCGCCGCGCGAAGTCCAGCGCGCCCGCGTGCTGGCGCGGCCGGGCATGAACGAGGAGAAACTGGCGTCGATCCTGGCCAGGCAGGTTCCCGACACCGAAAAGCGCCGGCGCGCCGACTTTGTCATCGACACCGGTCAGGGCTTTGACGCCACTCGCGCGGCCGTCAAGGCCATCATCGCCGAACTAGTCGTGGATAAGGCAGCCAGGCCTGGTTAAGAGGCTTGCAGCCCGCATTACTTGTTGCCATTTTGTTCCGGGCGTGATTCGGCTAGAATGATGCCGGAACCAGTGGACTGATTCGATGCGTGAGATCATCTTCGATACGGAAACCACCGGCCTCGACACGCGCGAGGACCGCGTCATCGAGCTTGGCGGCGTCGAGCTGGTCAACCGCTTCCCGACCGGCCGAACCTTCCACAAATACATCAACCCGCAAGGCCGCCAGATCCATCACGAGGCGCAGGCCGTGCACGGCATCAGCGCCGCCGATCTTCAGGGCAAGCCGACTTTCATGGAGATCGCCGAGGAGTTTCTGGCCTTCATCGACGGCGCCAAACTGGTCGCGCACAATGCCGGCTTCGACATCGGCTTCCTCAATCTCGAATTCGGCCGGCTTGGTCATCCGGCCATTGATCCGGGACGGATCGTCGACACGCTGGCGCTGGCGCGCCGCAAGCATCCGATGGGCCCCAATTCGCTCGATGCGCTCTGCCGCCGCTACGGCATCGACAACGGCCGCCGCACCAAGCACGGCGCGCTGCTCGATTCGGAATTGCTGGCCGAGGTCTATATCGAGCTCATCGGCGGCAAGCAGGCAAGCCTTATCCTCGACAGCATCCTGACTCCGGCGGGCGGCAGGCAGGATGTCGACGACATCGATATTTCGATCGGTGTGCGGCCGATCGCCTTGCCGTCGCGCCTGACCGATGCCGAGCGCGCAGCACACGCAGGCATGGTTGGCAGCCTCGGCGAAAAAGCGCTGTGGCTGCGCGTCCCCCCGGAAGCGAGTTCCGCGGCACAGTGATTTTGACCGGAGTGATCCTTCGCGCCCCCCTCTGTCCTGCCGGACATCTCCCCCTCAAGGGGGGAGATTGGCAGACCCAGCGTCTCGCTCATTCCTGCGGCGATGAAGGATTGGCGAAGGCTGACGTGAAGTCCGATCTCCCCCCTTGAGGGGGAGATGGCCGGCAGGCCAGAGGGGGGTACTGCCCCGCCGGCGTCTCAAACAAAAAACCCGGCTTCGCGCCGGGTTTTTCAAACGCTGCGAGCCAACCAGCCTCAGCTCACCTTGACCTTGGCGGCAGCCTGGTCCTCGGTCAGCTTCTGCTGGAACATCTGCGCGAAATCGATCGGGTCTAGCATCAGCGGCGGGAAGCCGCCGTTGCGTGTTGCCTCGGCGATGATCTGCCGGGCGAACGGGAACAGCAGCCGCGGGCATTCGATGAACAGGATCGGCAGCATGTGCTCCTGCGGGAAGCCGCTGATGGAGAAGACGCCGCCATAGACCAGCTCGACGTTGAACAGCACTTCCTGGTCGAACGACGCTTTTGCGTTCAGCGTCAAATTGACGTCGAACTGCTTGTCCGAAAGCGGGTTGGCGTTGACGTTGACATTGATGGCGATGCCCGGAGCCTTGTCGCGGCCGCGCAACGAGTTCGGTGCGCCGGGGCTTTCGAAGGACAGGTCCTTCACATATTGCGCAAGCACGTTGAGCGAAGGCTGCGCCGCATTTCCATTACCGTTGGCTGCGCCGGTCGGCGCGTCGTCGTTGCTGGCCATAAGCTGTGGTCCTTTTGCCTGGGCAGCGTTGCTGACCGGATTGAAATTCGGGCGTTCGCTATCATGGCCGGCCCGACAAGACAAGTTTGCAAAAGACGCCGGTTGCCTTGCAGCTACTCGTCCTTGAGGCGGCGCCAGGGAGAACCCGGTCCGCGCGTATGGTCGTCGGCCCGCGAATAGTCGCCGTCGTCGAGATCGATGGTCTTGCCGCGTTGCCTTGCCCGCAAACCACTGCTGAAATCGGTTGCCAGCACGATGCGGCCTTTCAGCATCCGCCAGGCAAGATCGCGCACCGGCGGCAGGAACAGCAGAAGGCCGAAAATATCCGAGATGAAGCCGGGGATGATCAAAAGGATCGCTGCCAGCACGATCATGGCGCCATGCGCAAGCTGGCCGCTCGGATCACGCCCGGCATCCATTTCGGCACGGATCCTGGCCATCACGCCAAAACCCTGGTGTCGAAGGAGCAAGGCGCCGGCAATGCTCGAGGCCAGCACCAGCCCGACCGTCGCCAGCGCGCCGATCTGGCGGCCGACAATGACGAAACCGGCTATCTCCAGCAGCGGAAGCGCGAGAATGAACAGGGGAAACAGCGAGATACGCAAATCTTGACCGATCGTTTCGATGTTTTGCCGGTCGGCGGGCAATCGCCGCTGGCACCAGAGCTGTTAGATAGGTATGGCTGCCTTTGATTTGAATGATTGCGCCATGCGTTCTATATGCTTTGGATACCGAACGCTATGTGATCGCGGCCCTTGCTTGGCCGCTGGTCCGGCCAAAGCAGGGATTGATTGGCGCAAGATATGGGCTTCTTCGACTTCGGCACGATTTTCTTTCTGATTGCGGCGGTGGTGATCTTCTTTCAGCTGCGCAACGTGCTTGGCCGACGCACGGGCAACGAGCGCCCGCCCTTCGATCCATATACGGCAGCGCGCAAAAACGACAAGGATGCCGCCCAGAAACCCGAGAACGTGGTTTCGCTGCCGCGCAAGCGCCTGACAGGAGAGCCGGCGGCCGACACCTATGTGGCGATCGATGCCTTTGCCAAGCCCGACACCGATCTCAACCGGGGCCTGCGGGCGATCAAGGACAATGATCCGACCTTCGACCCGAAGACCTTCGTCGACGGCGCCAAGATGGCTTATGAGATGATCGTCATGGCCTACGCCGATGGCGACCGCAAAACGCTGAAGAACCTTTTGTCGCGCGAGGTCTATGACGGCTTCGTCGCGGCCATCGGCGACCGTGAGGCGAAAGCCGAAAAGATCCAGTCCTCCTTCGTCGGCATCGACAAGGCCGACATCGTTTCGGCCGAGATGAAGGGCAGCGAGGCCCACATCACGCTGCGCATTGTCAGCGAACTGATTTCGGCGACCCGCGACAAGGCCGGCGCCGTCATCGACGGCGATCCCGAAACCGTCGCCGAGGTCAAGGATGTCTGGACCTTCGCTCGTGACGCGCGCTCGCGCGATCCGAACTGGAAGCTCGTCGCCACCGAAGAAGAAGACTGAACTGGACGGCGGCGGAGGCTGTCGTGTCGCTTTCTCGAGCCTTCAGCGAAAAATCCTTTGGCGAATTGCCGGGCTGGGGTGAGGACGACCATCTTGCTGCCTTTGACGCCTTTCGCCGCTCGGCCTTTCATATCCTGAGCAAACCCTACCGCTCCGGCGCGCTCGGCGTCGACTACAATGGCTTTGCCGACGCCTATGCCGAAGCGCGCACCGTTTCGCCGGCGAATCGGTCGCAGGCTCGAAGCTTTTTCGAGCGCCATTTCGTTCCGGCCCGTATCGATGCCGAAGATGGTGGTCCCGGCCTGGTCACCGGCTTTTATGAGCCGGAGGTCGAAGCCTCGCCGGTACGCACGCAACGGTTTTCGGTGCCGTTGCTGGCGCGCCCGGCCGACCTAGTCGACATCGACGACGGCAATCGTCCTTCAACCTTGGATCCTTATCTCGCCTTTGCTCGTGCGGCGCCGAACGGCCCGGTCGAATATTTCGACCGCGGCGAGATCGAACGCGGCGCGCTTGCCGGAAAAAGGCTGGAAATCGCCTGGCTCGCCGACAAGGTCGACGCCTTCTTCATTCACGTGCAGGGCGCGGCACGCCTCAAGATGACCGACGGCAGGCTTCGCCGCATCACCTATGCCGCCAAATCCGGCCAGCGCTTTACCGGACCGGGCAAGATCTTGAGCGAGGAAGGCGAGATCCCGCGGGAGAAAGTGACGATGCAGTCGATCCGTGCCTGGTTCAAGGCGCATCCGGAACGCGTCGACGAGATCCTTTGGCGCAACCGCTCCTACATCTTCTTCCGCGAGATGGGCGTCGACGACCCAGAGTTCGGCCCGATCGCTGCCGCCAAGGTGGCGCTGACACCGGGCCGCTCGATCGCCGTCGACCGGCTGCTGCACACGTTCGGCACGCCCTTCCATATCGATGCGCCGTCGCTGACCGCTTTCGACGGAAAACCGTTCCGGCGGCTGATGATCGCGCAGGACACCGGCTCGGCGATCACCGGGCCGGCCCGCGGCGATCTGTTTGCCGGGTCGGGCGATGCTGCCGGCGAGATCGCCGGCGTTATCCGCAACGCCGCAGATTTTTATGCGCTGGTCCCCCGGCCGCTGGTTTCAGGAGCAGGCCGATGACCCGGCGCATCGATAGGCTGAGCGAGGACGACCGGGTGCTGTGGAACCTGGTGGCGCACACGGCAAAACCGCTGAAGGGCAGAACCGCCGTCGAAATTCCGCACGTCGGGCCGGAGATCGACGAGACCAGGCAGGCGCCGCCGCCGGCACAGGTCGCGGGCAATGCTGCCACGGCCGCAAAGCCGAAGGCGCAGCATGTCTCCCACGCACTCGATGAACCGACGCTGGACAAGCTGTCGAAGGGCCGGCTGCCGATCGAGGGCCGCGTCGACCTGCATGGCCTGACGCAGGACGAAGCCTATTCGCTGCTGTTTTCCTTTCTGCACCGGGCGCATGCCGGCGGCATCCGCTACGTCCTGGTGATCACCGGCAAGGGCTCTTCGTCGGGCGGCGATGGCGTCTTGCGGCGCGCCGTGCCGTCATGGCTGTCGACACCCGCCTTCCGGCCCCTCGTCTCCAGCCACGACCATGCCGCCCGCAAACATGGCGGCTCGGGTGCGCTCTATATCCGCTTGCGGCGGGCGCGCTCATGAGGACACGCCGATGAGGGACGCACCTATGAGGATGCACCCATGAAGGTGCGCTTGTGACCCCATTCGGCGAAAAGCTTCGCGTGCTGCGAAACGAGCGCGGCGTCAGCCAGAAGGACATGGCCAAGGCGATCGGCGTCAGCGCAGCCTATCTCTCGGCGCTGGAACACGGCCGCCGCGGTGCGCCGAGCTGGACGCTGATCCAGAAGATCATCGGCTATTTCAACATCATCTGGGACGACGCCGAGGAACTGGCGCGGCTGGCCGAAACCTCGCATCCGCGTGTCAAGCTCGACACGTCGGGCCTTAGCCCGGCGGCGACCGAGCTTGCCAACCTTCTGGCCGACAACATCGAAAAGCTTGACGAAGCCGAGCTTCGCCGCATCATAGCGTCGCTCCGCGCCGCACTGGCACGACCGAAATGAGCTGCCTTGTTACTGGACCGAGCCGACCAGCACCTGCTGGCCGCCGCGGATCGAGACCCAGCGGCCGGTATTGTCGATCGCCTGCCGCTTGAGGAAACGATAGCCGGTCTGGTCCCAGGAACGGACCTGGTCGGTCAGATTGTCGAGGATATAGTCGCCCTTGTCGGTGCGCACCGTCAGCACAGCGTGGCCTTCGCCATCCGGCTTGCGCACGACAGTCATCAACAGATCGGCAAACGAGACGCCAAGCCGGTTCAGCTCACGGCGCTTTTCCAGGACATAGTCCTCGCAGTCGCCGACACCCTTGTCGGGATAGGCCCAGACCTCGTCCTTGCCGTAGATGTCGAAGTCGCTCTCCGGCTTGACGGCGGCGTTGACCTTTGCCGTGACGCTGAGCAGCTTGCGCCACAGCGAGCCGGTCAGGCTGGCGGGCGACAGATCCTTCGGGCGGATCGAGCATTCGGACGCGTAGCTCTTGCAGAAATCATAATGGCCGATCGGCTGCGAGGTCGGGCCACCTGTTATCATCGGGCTGGCTGCCGAGGCCGAACCGGCCCAACCTGCCGCCACAGTAAGTCCGGCCAGCGCACACAGGCGCAGCGTTCTCGCCATTGGTGAGGAAATCATTGTCCCCGCTTGTCCCTTGTTGTTAACGAAACGTTAAGGGGTATTTACAGTCCGTGTCAATTATGAGGATGGATTGATTTTTGCGGCATGGTTACCCGCGTGGCGCCAACGCGACTATTGTGCAACAGGTCGACCGGCCGCACGGCCCCGCCAACCGATGATTTTGGCATTGACCGACCTGATGCGGATTGACAGGCATCATCACTGGTCGCCTATTTCTTGCCGGTCCTGACCAGCTTGGGCTTGACCGCAACACGGTTCTGACGGCCGTAGCTGGTAATGAAGTCGACGATGCGCGGCACGATTTCGGAGCGGAAGCGCGAGCCGTTGAACACACCATAATGGCCGACCGCCGGCTGCATGTAATGGGCGTGCCTGTCGGCCGGGATGTTGATGCACAGGTCGTGCGCAGCCTTGGTCTGGCCGAGGCCGGAGATGTCGTCGTTCTCGCCCTCGACCGTGAACAGGGCGACATTGCGGATCGCCGAAGGGTCGACCGCCACGCCGCGATGCGTCATTTTGCCCTTGGGCAAGGCCTGGCGGACAAACACGGTGTCGACGGTCTGCAGGTAGAATTCCGCCGTCAGATCCATCACCGCCAGATATTCGTCGTAGAAGTCGCGGTGCTTCTCGGCATTGTCACCGTCATGCTTCACCAGGTGCATGAAGAAGTCCTTGTGGGCGATGATGTGGCGGTCGAGGTTCATGCTCATGAACCCCGAAAGCTGCAGGAAGCCGGGATAGACCTCGCGGCCGAAGCCCGGCACCGGCCAGGGCGCGCGCATGATGACGTTGTCGCGGAACCAGTCGATGCCCTTTTCCTGCGCCAGCAGATTGACCGCCGTCGGATTGCGGCGCGTGTCGATCGGCCCGCCCATCAGCGTCATCGTCGAGGGCACGAACGGATCACCCTTGGCTTCCATCAGTGCCGCCGCCGCCAGCACCGGCACCGAAGGCTGGCACACCGCCATCACATGGGTGTCGGGGCCCAGCGCATGCAGCATGTCGACGATGTAGTCGATATAGTCGTCAAGATCGAAGCTGCCGTCGGCCAGCGGCACCATGCGGGCGTCGACCCAGTCGGTGATATGCACGTCGGCATAGGGCAGCATCGCCTCCACCGTGCCGCGCAGCAGCGTCGCGTAGTGGCCCGACATCGGCGCGACGATCAACAGCTTCGGATCCGGCCGGCGCCCGGCCGGAACCGCCCGTTCGAAACGAACCAGGTTGCAGAACGGCCGCGACCAGACGGTGCGTTCGCTGACCTCGACGGTTTTCCAGTCGACCACGGTTTTGGTCAGGCCGAATTGCGGCTTGCCGTAGCGGCGCGTCGTGCGCTCGAACAGTTCGGCCGTTGCCGCAACCGAGCGGCCCCAGGACGTGTGTGAGACCGGATTGAGCGGATTGGAGTAGAACAGGCGCACCGCATCGGCATAGAGGCGCGCCGGCTGCAAGGCGGCGTGGTTCAGTTCGTAGAGCTGGTAGAACATCGAGAACCCCCGCTGCCGACTGCGATCGAAGGGCCGACGAGCAGCGCCGAGCCTTGAATGCCTTGCGGGGAAGTTAGCAACAATCTGCTGCGATGCAATACGTCAACTTGCGTGATTTATGCTCGTTCTTTCGTCCAAGGCGTTGAGAATCCGCCTGGAACGGCAACAGCCGGCTCAATGTGCACCTGCGAAGGCCAGGCAGGCAGCACGGCTATTGGGGACGAGCGTCGGAGGCGGTGTCCGGCCGTGGCGGCCGTTAGACCCGTGCCATGCAGACAGCGGTGTGACCCGAGCTGATGAAGCCAAGCTGACTGGCGGCGCCCTTCGACAGATCGAGCATCCGCCCCTTGATGAACGGGCCGCGGTCGTTGATGCGCACGACGACACTGCGGCCATTGTTGCGATTGGTCACCTTCAGCTTGGTGCCGAACGGCAGGCTGCGATGCGCGGCAGTCAGCGCCGACGGGTTCATGCGTTCGCCGGAAGCGGTTCTGGAATGCAGTGAGTACCAGGACGCACGGCCGCACTGAGCGGCGGCGCTGGCAGTGGATGCGCCGACCATCAGGCCAGCCGCGATCGTGGCCGCGACAAGCGCGGTCTGGTTGCTTTTGTTCATGTGTTGGGGACTGGCTCCGTTGACAGACCCGCAGCGGTTAGGGACGAATGAGGCAGCAAATGCGGCAATGATCTGTCGGTTCCATGGCAATGTTACACGTTTGGAGTCGACGCGAAACAATTTGTCAGAGATTTCCCGCAGCGCGGCACAGCTTCCTTGATGATCTTTTCACCGATCTCCGCATGTCTTGCGCAGGATCAGAGGTTAGCATCTAAGTAGAAGTTGGCGTGATTGGGCTGCTTCTTTTAGCTGTTCCATTTCGGCCGGAATGCGGCTGATGATCGACTTGGAGAGGAGTTCTAGCGATGAGATTGATCAAAAATCTGCTGGCCTTGATTGTGCTCGCCATCGGCGTGCTGTGGTCATTGCAAGGCATCGGTTGGGTCCAGGGCAGCTTCATGACCGGCCAGTCGCAATGGCTCTATGCCGGCATCGTGACCGTGCTGGTCGGCTTGGTCGGCCTGGCCTGGGCAAACCGCTCGCGTGGTTGAACAGGCGTCGATCCTCAGGCGCCCGCCGGAGCAGCACACAGCGGACCCGTGGCGGCCGCTCACCGCGACCAGTACTGCCAGCCCCAGTAGAAACTTTCGTCGCGCGGCGGCAGGCGGTTGCGCTCGGCGTCCAGATGCACCGGTGTCGGCGTTTTGCGTTCGTCTTCAGGCGGCTGTTTGTCTCCGGCCTTGATCAGGCGGAGCCAATGGCCGAAATGCGCAAACAGTACAGCGGTGGAATGGGGCATCGTCACGTCTCCGGTCCGGTTACTCCCGCCCCGCCCACGGGACGAGAACCCGCTCGATCCTGCGGATGATGAATTCGAGCACGAAGGCAATGGCAGCGATCACCAGTATGCCCATCACCACCACGTCGGTGACGAGGAACTGGGCAGCGGACTGGATCATGAATCCAAGCCCGCGCGTCGCGGCCACCAGCTCGGCGGCGACCAGCGTCGACCAGCCGGCGCCGAGCGCGATGCGCAGCCCGGTCAGGATCGAGGGCAGCGCGCTGGGCAGGATGACGTGCCTGATCACCTGGCGCTGCGTGGCGCCAAGCGAGCGCGCTGCGTTGATGCGCTCCTGCGAGACGCCGCGAACACCCGATGCCGTCGACAGCGCAACCGGCGCCAGCATGGCAATGGCAATCACCAGGATCTTGGACGGCTCGCCAATGCCGAACCAGATAATGATCAGCGGCAGATAGGCGAGCGGCGGGATCGGCCGCAGGAATTCGAGCAGCGGATCGAAGATGCCGCGCCCGATCGTGCTGATGCCGATAGCCAGCCCGATGGGAACGCCGACGAAAACGGCCGCGACCAGCGCCGCAAACACCCGCCACAGGCTGGCGGCGATATGCTGGAGCAGCGTTGCGTCGACAAAGCCGTCACGGGCGACGACGACAAATTTGTTCCAGACTGCCACAGGCGACGGCAGGAAAACCGGCGACACCAATTGCAGGCGGGCCGATGCCGTCCACGCCGCCAGCATCATCAGAATGGTGATCGCGCTAACCACGCGGGCCGAAACGCGGCTGCGTCTCGGCCGCGGCCGCGACCATGGCACCGACAGCGCGTCGGCTCCGTCGTCGACCTTGCGCAGCGGCCGCTCGGTATAGGAGGTAACGGTCATGCTGCCTCCCCTTCGAAGATCGCGTTGGTCAGCTCGCCGCGCGCTGCGGCGAAGGCGGGATCGGCCTTGATGCTGCGAATGGCCTCGCCGGCTGCATAGCGCCGGCTGAAGCCGGTCTCGAAGCTCCACACCACCCGGCCAGGGCTGGGAGCGAGCACAATGATACGGGTTGCCAGCACCAGGGCTTCCTCGATGCCGTGCGTGACCATCAGCACGCCGACCTGGCTTGCCGTCCACAGATCGAGCAGCGTTGTCTGCATGCGTTCGCGTGTCAGCGCATCGAGCGCGCCCAGCGGCTCGTCGAGCAGCAGGAATTGCGGCTCGGCCGCCAGCGCCCGGGCCAGGCCGACCCGCTGGCGCATGCCGCCGGAAAGCTCCCAGATGCGCTTGTCGCCGGCGCCGTCGAGTTTCACCAGCGCCAGAAGGTCGTCGGCAGTCCGCGCCCGTTCCGCGGCCCTGACACCGCGCAGCCTGAGCGCAAAGGCGACATTTTCCCGCGCGGTCAGCCACGGAAACAGCGCGTCGTTCTGGAACACGACGGCGCGGTCAGAGCCTGGCGCCGTGATCGGCCGGCCGCCAATCGTGGCGCGTCCGCGCACAGGCTCGACCAGGCCCGCAGCGACGTTGAGCAACGAGGTCTTGCCGCAGCCGGAGCGGCCGACCAGGACAACGAAGTCATCCTTGGCGATCTCAATCGACACATTTTCGACCGCCGGCGCCGGCTGACCGTCATAGTGGACCGAGACCTTGTCGAGCACGAGATGCGTCATGGGAACCTCGCCGATATTCCGAATCTGTCTGCCCCGAAGCCGCTCCTCGCAAGCGGTTCGGGGCAGGGAGCACGCGGCGTCAGGGAAGGAGAACCGCGCGCGTTGGCGTCAGTTCGAGGCAAGCGCTTCGCTGACATATTTCGACGACACGTATTCCGAATAATCCGGCAGCACGGCGTCGATCTTGCCCTGCTCCTTGAGGAAGGCCGATGTCGCCTCGACCGCTTTGACCGTGCCGCCACCGAGGAACTTGTCCGAGGCTTGCTCCTCGAGCGTCGGGAAGACATAGCCCCTCAATAGTTGCGGCACGTCCTCCAGCTTGGCCCCGGTGATCGTGGCGATCTTCGCCGCTTGCGGCGACGTCACCGACCAGGCGTCCGGCTTGGCCAGGAACTCGGCATAGGCCGCGCCCGTCACCTTGACGAAGTCGCGCACCGCTTCCGGGTTCCTTTCGGCGAAATCGGTGCGCACGATCCAGGCGTCGAAGGTCGGCGCGCCCCAGGCGGCGACCTGCGAGGAATCCAGCACGACCTTGCCCGAAGTCTTGATCTGGCCGAGTGCCGGATCCCAGACATAGGCGGCGTCGATGTCGCCGCGCGCCCATGCCGCCGCGATCTCCGGTGGCCGCAAATTGAGAATATCGATCGACTTCGGGTCGACACCCTCATGCTTCAGCGCGGCAAGCAGGCTGTAATGCGTCGTCGAAACGAAGGGCACCGCCACCTTCCTGCCGGCAAGGTCGGCGGCCTTCTCGATGCCGGCGCCGTTGCGGGCGACAAGGGCCTCGGATTCGCCGATCAGCCCGACAATGAAGATTGTCTGGATTGGAAGCTCGCGGCTCGCCGCCGCCGCCAGCGGGCTCGAACCGACATAGCCAATGTCGACCGATCCGGAAGCGATGGCGGCGATCACGTCGGCGCCGGAATCGAATTTCCGCCAGTCGATTGCCGCCTTGGTCGCGCTCTCATAGGCGCCGTCGGCCTGCGGCACCTTCGAGGGCTCGACGACCGTCTGGTAGCCGATAGTGATCTTGAGGTCCTGCGCATCGGCTGGGCCGAGAAAGGCGGCGCCAGCCAAGGCCGCCGAGGACAAGAGAACGATACGTCGCGAAATGGTGGACATGAAACGCTCCTTGGAAACGAGGAAAACCCGGATTGCGTTTCATAGTCATCTAACTCTATCGTTCTTGTAGAGTTAAATCCTTCCAATCGGTGCGGTCTTGTTAGAAAAAGTCATCTGGCTATGGCAGTTCGCGCGCTTCTGGGTGACGGCTCGGGTGAGAACCATCGTCCTTGCCCGGGAACCTCTTCCACGTCGTCCTCGCGCGCAACAAGGATTTTCCCGTTTTCGCCCCTGCATCGGCAAATCCATGCTGTGGATAGCCAAGAAATTGGAAACAAGTTCCCTGTGTTCGCGGTTAAGTCTAGTATCCTTATCGACATTGAAGGATTGGAGAGGACGATGAGCGACGCCACCCTCCTTGTTGCCGCGCGCGGCATGCTTTGGCCTTCAAATTCAGGTGCAGAAGCTGCTGTCGGTATTCTCGCCGATCGGGACATTCCTGCCGCCGGCCAGTTTGCCGGTGTGTCATTCGCGGTGGCTCCTGTGCTCGCAAGAGCACAAGCCCCGGCCAAAATGGCCATTGCGGCGTGAAAACGAAGCAAAATCAACGTTTCTCGGCTTGTATATCATGTCACTAGAATTTATCTGTAGTGACAGCTTGGACGCGGCGGGGAGGCACGCCAGGCGTTTCGCAACCGGTGGCCTTGCGCCATCGAATGACAGAGAAACGTGCGGGTTATGCTCACGAAAAAAGGTAAATACGGCCTCAAGGCGCTCGTCCATCTGGCGCGCCTGCCGGTTGGACAGCTCGCCTTCGTCAACGACATCGCCACAGGAAACAATATTCCGAAGAAGTTCCTCGATGCCATCCTTGGCGAATTGCGCAATGCCGGTTTCGTTCAGAGCCGCAAGGGCAAGGAAGGCGGCTACCGGCTGGCACGCCCAGCGGACGAGATCAAGGTCGGCCACGTCGTGCGCGTGCTCGACGGACCGCTTGCCCCCATTCCTTGCGCCAGCCGCACCCAGTATCAGCGCTGCGAAGACTGCAACGAGGCGACATGCCAAGTCCGACACCTGATGCTGGAGGTCCGGCAGGCCATCGCCGAGGTGCTGGACCAGCGCAGCCTCGCCGAAATGCGCGACATCGCCGGCGACGAGGATTTTTCGGCGGCGTTGAAAATCCAGGCCTGAACCAATCTCTCCTGAGCCGGCGACGATCGCCAGGACAGCTGGTGTGCGCATGACCGTGCGCGCTACGCCAAGTTCGATCATCATTGTCGGCGGCGGTGCCAGCGGCGTCGTGCTTGCCGCGCATCTGCTGAAGTCGCCCAATCCCGATCTACGTGTCAGCCTGATCGAAAAACGCCCGCATTTTGGGCAAGGCATGGCCTATTCAACGCTGCTGTCGGCGCATGTGCTGAATGTCAGCGCGTCGGGCATGAGCGCCTATGCCGACGATCCCGGCAATTTCTCGCGCTGGCTGCTTCAACGCGGCCTGGCAACGCCGGAACAGGCGCCGGTCTATGCGCCGCGCAGCGTCTACGCCCGCTATCTCAAGGAGTTGCTCGACGAGCTCGAGGCGCGTGAGCAGCAGACGGGCCGGCTGCGCTTGATCCGCGAGGAGAGCCTGTCGATCTCGCCGACCGCGTCAGGCGTCGAAGTGGCGCTGGCCAACGGCACCAGCGTGGTTGCGCATCTTGCCGTGCTCGCCACCGGCCACGACGAAGAGCCGGGGGCGGGGCAGGGGCATGCGATCAGGATGGGATCCGAGGCGGACACTGCGCTCGACCCCGAAGCCCGAGTCCTGGTGCTGGGCACCGGCTTGAGCATGGTCGATGCCTTCCTGTCGCTCGAGCAGCGCGGCCACCGCGGCGCGATCGTCGCGGTGTCGCGGCGCGGCCTGCTGCCTTCGCCGCATCGCAAGGGCAATCCAATCAAGCTCGACGTTGCCGACATTCCGCTCGGCACCCAGCTTTCCTATTTCGTCGGCTGGTTCCGCGACCTGATCCGGGAAAACCAGAAGGCCGGCATCGACTGGCGCGACGTCGTCGACGGTCTGAGACCCTTCAACCAGAAGATCTGGCAGAACTGGCCGTCCTCGGCGAAGCGCCGCTTCGTCGAGCACACCAAGGCCTGGTGGGACATCCACCGCCATCGCATGGCGCCGGAAGTCTACGCCCGCGTTGCCGAGGCGGTGCAAGCGGGCCGCATCCGCCTTGTCGCCGGGCGCGTCGTCGAGATCGCCGCCGGCGACGGCTTCAGCGTACAGGTCCAGTCGCGCCACACGCAGCAGCTCGAAAGGTTCGACGTCACCCGCATCTATGATTGCACAGGCATCGCCAAGGACATCTCGACCACCTCGAACAGCGTGGTGCGGTCGCTGGTCGAGCGTGGGCTGGCACGGCCGGATCCGATGCGCCTCGGCCTCGACGTGACCGCGAACTGCGAGGTCATCGCCGGCGACGGCACGGTATTCGCCAATATCCTCGCCGTCGGTCCACTGACGCGCGGCACCTTCTTCGAAATCGACGCCATTCCCGATATTCGCGTGCAGTGCGCGCGGCTGAGCAAGCGCTTGCTCGGATGAGGCCGCCTCTGTCTTGACGCGATCTCGGATGCAAGACCGCTGTCGCCGGGTGAAAAGATCTCGACCGCATAGCCGCGTTCGGTGAAGGCGAACCAGGGTGCGGGAGCTCGCTCCACCAGAGCCGACCAGCAGCCTGTGGTGGTCGAGACAGCCAGGCAATGACGCCACACGTTTCGGCCGTCTCGCATCGACCGGATTGATGTCGCGCACGCTCGTCTTCGTTCTCCTCCATGGATTTTGTAGTCGGCGAGGCCGTGAGCCGCGACCCTGGCCAGATGGCCGGGCAAATTCTGCTTTCGTCGTCACCGTGCCTTGCCTACCATGGCGCATGACCCAACGCGGAAGACTCTACGGCTGTCCGGTCGAGTTCGCGCTCGACGCGCTCGGGGGCAAATGGAAGACGGTGATCCTGGCGCGCATCAAGGAACAGCCGATGCGCTATTCCGACCTGCGCCGGCTGATTCCCTCACTCTCGGACAAGATGCTGACGCAGCGCCTGGCCGAGCTTGTCGAGATCGGCTTCGTCACGCTCCAGACGTCGCCCGACGGCAAGGGGCGCTACGCCTTGACCGGGCGCGGTGAAGATCTCGCCGCCGCGCTCCAGGCGCTCTACGACTGGGGCAGCGTGCACGGTCGCGCCGAAGGCGTGCGCTTTCGCACCGACAGCGCAGCCACCACCTAGATCAATTCCGGGAAAAGCGCGGAGCGGTTTTCCGTCCGTAATGTGTGAAGACAAAGCGATGGAGCGGTTCGGCGTTGCCGTGAAACGGTGGGTCGCGCGGCAAGCCGATTGCCCTCAACCCGCGCCGGCAAGCGCGCTGCAGAAGCTTGCGACGTCGGTGACGACGGCTTCGCCGAGGAAGCGTAGCGTCGCCATCGAGCGGTCGCGCGCTTCGCGGTTGCCGAAGCCACAGGCATCCTCGATTACCACGGCGACAAAGCCATTGTCGGTCGCCTGGCGAACGGTCGGCTCGATGCCGATCTCCATGGCGATGCCAGCGAGCGCTATCGTGCGCACGCCGCAGTCGCGCAAGGCAAAGCCGAGCGCGGTGGAATCGAACGCCGACATCGTGAGCTTGTCGAATACCGCCTCGTCCGCGCGGGGGTCCAGCTCGGGCACGATCCGCGTCGCTTCGGCGTCGCGCAGGAACCACGGCTCGACCGTGTCGGGGCTGTCGCGCCGCTGCCAGGCCATGGCGGTGCGCAGCTGCGTCGCGCCCATCCATTTGCGCGGCAGCGACAGGTGGCGCGTGAACGCCACCCGCATTCCGGCCCCGCGCGCCGCTTCCAGCACCGTGCCGGTGCGCTCGACGAGGGTGGCGGCGCCGGCCACCTGCCGACAGATGCCGACCTGCATGTCGTAGACCACCAGCGCCGTGCGGCGCGGATCGCACCACTCAGCCAGGCTGGCCGGGATTTCGATCCCGTCGCTCGACCGGATCATGCCGCAGTCCGGTCCCATGGCTTGGCGATATCGACCGTCGGATCGAACAGGAATTCCAGCGGCAATGGCGCGTCGAAGGCGATGAAGTGCCATTCTAGCAGCCCGGCCTTGGACAGCGGGAAGTCCTCGGTGTAGCGCCGCGCTTCCGCGACGCTGTCGAGCTCGAAGACGATGATGACGCCGCCAATATCGGCGCGCGCATAATTCTCACGCACGATCCCCGCCTTCCAGAGCCGCCAGACATTCGACACTTCGTCGCGCAGATAAGGCCGCAAATCGTCGAGCGTGACGCCGGGCTTGAAATTGTCATAGGCAAGAATCTTCATCGGCCGTTCCTTGCATTGCTGTTCGCCCAGCGCCGGGTAGCATGGCGGAATCGGCGGCCGCAACGAACGAGATGGTGCGTTGAAACGCCCGCACGATTGCCGTTGATCCTATGGGCGGCCGCGGGATAATTTTTGCTGAAGAGGAGAAAAGCGCGGTGACCATCGAAAGGCTGAACCCCGAGGGCATGCACAGCAATCCGGCCTATTCGCACGGCGTGTCGCTGCCGGCATCCGCGCGCATCGTGCTGGTCGGCGGCCAGAATGGCGTCGACGCGCAAGGCCGGACCGTCGCCAGGGACGATCTCGCTGCACAGACCGCTCAGGCGCTCTCCAACCTGGCAAAGGTGCTCGAAGCCGGTGGGGCAAAGCCTGAAGACCTCGTCAGCCTCTCGGTCTATATCGCCGGCGACCTGGACATAGGGCCGGCCTTCGGCGCCTGGATGGCCTTCTGGGCAAACCGTGGCGCGCCGCCGATCATCAAGGTGCTGCGCGTCGCCGGCCTCGGCAATCCGGATTTTCTGATCGAGATCGAAGCTCAGGCCGCGATCGCCTGAACCCTAAGCGGGTTCTGCAAATCTTTTGCCCCTGCCTGCAGGCCGACGAAGCTTTCGCGAAATTCCATTCCCCTGCTGGCGGCCGGATTGGCACGATCTATCTTCTTTCCAACTGCAAACGGCTGGAAAAGACGGTAGGTTGCCGTCTTCCAGGGCGGTTGCTCATTCTGGCAACGGAGCATCTGACATGAGCAAGCACAAGATCGTGGCACCGGACGATGCATCGTCCCGCCTGCGCCCGCCTTATGCCTCGGTTCTCGACCTGATCGGGCAGACGCCGGTCGTCGAGCTGACCAAATTCGACATCGGCAAGTGCCGGCTGTTCATCAAGCTCGAAAGCCAGAATCCCGGCGGCTCGATCAAGGACCGCATCGCGCTGTCGATGATTGCCGCCGCCGAAAAACAGGGCAAACTGAAGCGCGGCGGGACGATTGTGGAGGCGACCGCCGGCAACACCGGTCTTGGTCTCGCCCAGGTCGGCATCCCCAAGGGCTACCGCATCATCCTGGTCGTCCCCGACAAGATGTCGCGCGAAAAGATCCAGCATTTGCGGGCGCTCGGCGCGGAGGTGCGGATGACGCGTTCCGATGTCGGCAAGGGTCATGCCGAATATTATCAGGACATGGCCGAAAAGATCGCCGCCGAGCTGCCCGGCGCCTTCTATGCCAACCAGTTTGCCAATCCGGCCAATCCGCTGGCTCATGAAACCACGACCGGACCGGAAATCTTCCAACAGCTCGAAGGCGACGTCGATGCGGTTGTCGTCGGCGTCGGCTCCGGCGGCACGCTGACCGGGCTTGGCCGCTACTTTGCGAAAGTCTCGCCGAAGACCGAGATGATTTTGGCCGATCCGGTCGGCTCGGTGCTGGCGCCGTTGATCAAGACCGGCAAGATGATAGAGGCCGGGAGCTGGACCGTCGAAGGCATCGGCGAGGATTTCGTCCCGCCCAATGCCGATCTGTCGCTGGTCAGGAAGGCCTATTCCATCCCCGACAAGCAGAGCATGCTGGCGGTGCGCGACCTGCTTTCGAAGGAAGGCATCCTCGCCGGCTCGTCGTCCGGCACGCTGCTTTCGGCAGCGCTCCGCTATTGCCGCGAGCAGACCGTGCCGAAGCGCGTCGTCACCTTCGTCTGCGACAGCGGCAACAAGTATCTGTCGAAAGTGTTCGACGACTTCTGGCTGGCCGAGCAGGGCCTTGCCGAGCAGGAGCAGCATGGCGATTTGCGCGATCTGGTGATGCGTTCGCACCGCACCGGTGACACCGTGTATGTCGGTCCGGACGAAAGCCTGCTCAACGCCTATGGCCGCATGCGCCGCTCGGATGTTTCGCAGCTGCCGGTGCTGGACGAGGGCAAGCTCGTCGGCATCATCGACGAAAGCGATATCCTCGCCAAGGTCGAAGGCCCCTATGACAGCCGCTGGGACCGCTTCAAGGCTCCGGTCAGTACGGCCATGACCTCTACCCTGCACACGCTGCAAGCCAGCCAGACGCTGGACGCGTTGCTGCCGGTGTTTGATCGCAACGAGGTCGCCATCGTCTTCGACGGCGACGAATTCATCGGGCTGATAACACGCATCGACCTGATCAACCATCTGAGGCGCGCCCGATGACCGTCAAAGCCACCGTATCGGGCAAAAACCGCCTCGCCTTTTCGACGCGCACCATCCATGGCGGCCAGAGCCACGACCCGACGACGGGCGCGGTGATGGTACCGATCTATGCCACTTCGACCTACGGTCAGCAGAGCCCGGGCGTGCACAAGGGCTTTGAATATGCCCGCAGCCAGAACCCGACCCGCTTCGCCTTCGAACGCGCTGTGGCCGATCTCGAAAGCGGCACAGCCGCCTTCGCCTTCGCTTCGGGGCTGGCAGCGATCGCCACTATTTTCGAACTGCTCGATTCCGGCGCCCACATCGTCGCCACCGACGACATCTATGGCGGCACGTTTCGGCTGCTCGAGCGGGTGCGCAAGCGCTCCGCCAACCTCCAGGTCGACTTCGTTGACTTCACCGATCTTGCCGCGGTCGAGGCGGCGATCCGCCCGGAAACCAAAATGCTCTGGGTCGAGACGCCGACCAACCCGCTGCTGCGTGTCGTCGACCTCGAAGGCGTCGCAGCACTTGCCAGGCGCAAAGGCGTGCTCTCAGTCGCCGACAACACTTTCTGCAGCCCCTATCTGCAGCGGCCGCTGGAGCTCGGCATCGACATCGTGGTCCATTCGACGACAAAATACCTCAACGGCCATTCCGACATGGTCGGCGGCGTCGCCGTGGTCGGCGACAACAAGGATCTCGCCGACCGGCTGAAATTTCTGCAGAACGCCATCGGCGCCATTTCCGGGCCGTTCGACAGTTTCCTGGCGCTGCGCGGACTGAAGACGCTGGCGCTGAGGATGGAGCGTCATTCGTCGAACGGCCAGAAGATCGCGCACTGGCTGGAAAGCCGTCCCGACATCCGCCGTGTCATCTATCCCGGCCTGCCCAGCCACCCGCAGCACGCCATCGCCAGGCGGCAGATGCACGCCTTCGGCGGCATGATCACGGTCGAGCTCGACCGCGACCTCGCCGGCACCAAACGCTTCCTCGAACATACGCAACTGTTCACGCTGGCCGAAAGCCTCGGCGGCGTCGAAAGCCTGATCGAGCACCCGGCGCTGATGACGCACGGCTCGATCCCGGCGAAAAAACGCGCCGAGATCGGGATTTCGGATTCGCTGGTAAGGCTGTCGGCCGGGATCGAGGATGGCGACGATCTGATCGCGGATCTGGATCAGGCGCTGGCGAGCTGAGCCCGCCAACAAGAACCTACGAGACGTCGGCAGGACAGTGCCCCCCTCCGCCCTACCGGGCATCTCGGCCACGAGGGGGGAATTTGGCCGTCATCTTGCGCTTTCGCCAACCTCCAACGCTGAAACACGGACGGGACGGCGAAGCTGCCGATCTCCCCGCTTGTGGGGGAGATGTCCGGCAGGACAGAGGGGGCGTGAAGGATCGCGAACGAGCGGCGCTTATTCTGCACCCATATCCATGTGTCTTACATTCTATTCCGTTGACCTTGGCGCCATCTGGCAGAATTGTAGCTTCCTGATCCACCTTGCTGCCTGGCTCCGGAAGCTATGAACAACCGACAACGCAACCAACCGACGGCAAGCGATACCCCCCTCACCTTCGCCATCCTGGTCTTCCCAGGCTTTCCGATGATGGCGTTCAGCTCGGTGATCGAGCCGCTGCGCGCGGCGAACGTGCTGGCCAAGCGGGACTGCTACCGCTGGATCATCGTCGGCGCCGCCGAAGGCCCGGTGGAGGCCTCGAACGGCGTCATCATCCAGCCCGGCTTTGCCGCCCATGACGCGCCGAAGGTCGATCGCGTCGTCGTCTGCTCGGGCGGCGATGCCGATCATCTCGTCGCACACGATGCGGTGAGCTGGATCCGCAGGAGCCTGCGCGACGGCGCCCATATCGGTGCGGTGGCGGATGCCGCCTTCTTCCTGGCTCGGGCCGGCCTGCTCGACGGTCATGCCTGCACCTTGCACTGGACCAGCCAGGCTGCCTTCACCGAAGCGTTTCCGGATATCGAGCTGAGGCGCGATCTCTATGTCATCGACCGCAAGCGCTTCACTTCGGCCGGTGGCGTCGGCAGCCTCGACATGATGCTGGAGATCATCACCAGCGATTACGGCGCCGAGCTGGCGGCCGGCGTCGCCGAGTGGTTCGTGCACAGCCCGCTGCGCTCCAGCGTCGACCGCAAGCTGATGCCGCTGCGCTTGCGCACCGGCGTGCAGAACGAACTGGTGCTGTCGGCCATCGCCATCATGGAGGATGCGGTGGAGGAGCGGCTCGGCATGACGGACCTTGCCGCCAGGCTCGGCGTCTCCTCCGACAAGCTCGAGCGCAATTTTCGCTCCGAGCTCAGCATCTCGCCCAACGGCTATTACCGCCGCCTCAGGCTGAAACGCGCTGCCGACCTCCTGGCGCATTCGACGCTGATGGTGCGCGACGTGGCGCTGGCCTGCGGCTTCGCCTCGATGTCGAGTTTTGCGCGGGCGTTTCGGGAGGAGCATGGCCATGCGCCGAAGGTGATGCGGAGGCATTAGGTATTTCGGATGTTGGCGGGACAGCGCCCCCCTCTGCCCTACCGGGCATCTCCCCCTCAAGGGGGAGATTGGCAGCTTCGATGCTCCGCTCCTCCTGCGACGGTGGAAATTCACGAAAGCGGCGATGACGAGCCGATCTCCCCCCTTGAGGGGGAGATGTCCGGCAGGACAGAGGGGGGCGCCGTAGAACGCTACGGAACGACTTCAAGCGGTATTTCGCACAACATCTGCGGTATCGCGCACAGCCTCTGAACGACGTATGGCTCATCTTCCCCGCTTCCAGGAGGCACCCCATGAGCATCGTCGTTTTTGACCCCGACAGCACCGAGGATGTCGACTTTAGGGACCGCATGCGCCATCCGGCGGCGGCGGATCCGGCCGGCGGCATGTGGCTGTCGGACACCGAGCCGTCCTTCATCGACGCCGACGCGCTGCGCAAGGGCCGGCTGGCCAGGCTGCGCGCCTGGATGCGCGAGGCCGGCTATGGCGGCGTCGTTTTGTTCGACCCCTACAACCAGCGCTACGCCACCGGCTCGCGCAACATGTTCGGCTATTTCCTGCGCAACTCGACGCGCTACTTCTTCATCCCCACCGAAGGGCCGATCGTGTTGTTCGAATATCCGCAGAGCTACCATGTCTCGATGGTGCTCGACACGATCGACGAGGCGCGTCCGTCCAAGCTGGTCTGGTCATCGGTGTCGGGCCGCGACGACGAGACCGCCGGTCCCTTCGCCGACGAGATCGCCGATTTGCTCAAGGCGCATGGCGGCGGCTCGATGAAGCTCGGCCTCGACCGCTGCAGCCATCTGCAGGCCCTGGCGCTCGAAAAGCGCGGCTGCGAGGTGCGGGATTGCCAGGGCGAGATTTTGGCGGTGCGCGCGGTCAAGACGCCCGAGGAAGTAAAATGCCTGCAGGTGTCGATGGCTGGTGCCGAGGCTGCGGTCTATGCGGTGCGCGAGGCGATCAAGCCCGGCGTTTCCGAAAACGAGCTGTTCGCCATCATGTATGGTGAGGTGATCCGGCAAGGCGGCGAGTTCATCGAGACCCGGCTGCTGACCTCGGGCCAGCGCACCAATCCTTGGTTCAACGAGGCGAGCGGCCGCAAGATCAGGCCGGGCGAACTCTTGGCGCTCGATACCGATACGATCGGCTGCTACGGCTATTATTCGGACTTTTCGCGCACCTTCCGTTGCGGACCGGGCAAGCCGACGGATTATCAGAAGTCGCTCTACCGCATGGCGCACGACCAGGTTCAGCACAATATCGGGGTCGTCAAGCCGGGCACGGCATTTCGCGAGATTGCCGAAAAGGCCTGGAAAATTCCCGACCGCTTCGTCGACCAGCGCTATACCTCGGTCATGCACGGCGTCGGCATGCATGGCGAGACGCCGTTCATCGCGCACGCCATGGATTATGAAACCTATGGCCGCGACGGTTTTGTCGTGCCGGGCATGGTGGTCAGCGTCGAAAGCTATATCGGCGAGAAAGGCGGCCGCGAGGGCGTCAAGCTGGAGGACGAGATCCTGATCACCGAAACCGGCACCGAACTCCTGTCGCGCTTTCCTTATGAGGACGATTTCCTTGACAGGCAGGTTTGAGTGCTGACAGGCAGTTTCGAATGAAAAGCCCGATCTCGATCAAGCGCGGCAAGGCGGCGGCGGTGTTTATCGATCTCCAGGAGGAGCATCGGCGGGACAAGCGCTATCTGGTCGAAGGCTATGGCGACATCCTCGCCAACGTCCAGCGCCTGCAGACAGCAGCACGGGCCAATCATGTGCCTTTGTATCACTGGGCCTATATCGTCGATCTCGCAACGGCGCGGCCGTTCCACCCGGTCGAGGCCAGCGGCAAGTCGGCATTTTCCGACAAGGACGATCCGCTGACTGCCATCTGCGCGGAAGTAGGCCCGGCGCCAGGCGAGATGATGCTGGTCAAGACCGATGCCAGCGCCTTCCGCGCGGGGCCTGCCGCCGAACGGTTGAAGGCCGATGGCATCGAGTGGCTGGTCGTTGCCGGCGTCTGGACCGAGGCCTGCATCGATGCCACCGTCAAGGATGCGGTGGCGCTCGGGTTTCGAGTGCTGCTGGTCAAGGATGCCTGCGGCAGTGGCAGCACGGCGATGCACCAGACGGCCATCCTCAACCTTGCCAACCGGCTCTATGGCGGTGCCGTCACCACCACCGACGGCGCCTGCCGGCTGCTGGCAGGCGAGACGGTCGAAGCCTGGCAGGTCGAGGGCTCGGTGCCGCTGCGTTTCAGCTATGAAAACGCCGCCCGCCTCTATGCCGAGCTCTGAGCGGGATCGCGCAGCGATGGTCACCGAGGCCGATCGACCCGAAATAAAAGACCGCGGAAAATACCAGACGCTGCTCGATCCGGAGCTGTGGGCCTATATCGACCGGGTCAACGACTGGTATCCGCCCGAAATCGCTTTCATGCCGATCGAAAGGCAGCGGGCGGTCTATGACGCCATGTGCCGGGCGTTTCGCGAGCCCTACCCACCCGGCGTCAAGGCCAGCGACAGCGCGGTTCCTGCCGGCGACCGTGCGATCCCGGTCCGGCGTTACCAGATGGCGGGCACGGCGCCGCAGGCGATGGTTGTCTATTATCACGGCGGCGGCTTCGTCCTTGGCGGCCTCGACAGCCATGACGACATCTGCGCCGAGATATGCGCCGGCACCGGCTTTGCCGTGCTGTCCGCCGATTACCGGCTGGCGCCCGAGCATCTGCATCCGGCCGCCTTCGACGATGCGCTGGCCGTATTCGAATGGGCGACGGCGACGGCCGGCCTGCCGATAGTGCTCTGCGGCGAAAGCGCCGGCGGCAATCTGGCCGCTGCGGTGGCACAGGCGACACACCGCCATCCTCGCCATGCGATCGGCCAGGTGCTGATCTATCCCGAGCTCGGCGGCTCGGAACCAGTTGGCAAAGAGAGCGCCGGCTCCTGTGTCGAGCACGCCGAAGCGCCGCTGCTGACGTTGCGCGATATCGAATTCTATCGCAACGTGCGCTCCGCAAAGGCACAGTCGCCCGACGATCCGACCTTTTCGCCACTCCGAGGCAGCAATTTCTCCGGCCTGCCGCCGACCTTCATCATCACGGCCGAGTGCGATCCGCTGTCCTCCGACGGCGAGGCCTATCGCGACCGCATCCTCGCCGCCGGCGGCCGCGCCTGGTGGCGCGAGGAGCCGCGTCTGGTGCACAGTTTCCTGCGCGCCCGCAAAACCGTTCCGCGCGCCGGTGAAGCCTTCGCCCGCGTCATTGCGGCCATCGCCGCGCTCGGCAAAGGCGACTGGCCTTACTGAAGTTGCGAAGGCCCCCTCATCCTGCCGCTTCGCGTCCACCTTCCCCTCGGGGAGAGGTCGGATTGCCCCGAATTGCCCTTCGCAATTCGGTTGGCAATCCGGGTGAGGGGGGACCTTCCGTTTGCGGAACAGCGCACAAGAACTGCGGAAGTCCGAACACTCCCCCACGGGAGCTCGCCCTATCATCCCCGAGGCAATGGCGCTCCGGCGATCGCATCCGTCCCCCGCGTTTGGCGATCGGCAGAGGTGCCCAACAACAGGGGAATGACGACAATGAAGTTCATGCTGACCGATCGAAAACTGCATCCGCAGGCCGAGCCCGTCGCCGATGGCTTCAAGAAAGGCCAGATGAACCGGCGCGAATATCTCGCCACCATGGCTGCGCTCGGCGTCAGCGCTACCGGCGCGCTGGCGCTCGGCGGGCTTGCGCCGTCACCGGCCAGGGCCGACGAGCCGAAGCGCGGCGGCATCTTGCGTGTCGCCATGAACGTCAAGGGCTGGAAGGATCCGCGCACCTTCGACGGCGTCGAGATGTCCAACGTCGCCCGCCAGTGCAACGAATATTTGGTGCGCTGGAAGCGCGACTTCACCTTCGAGCCATGGCTGCTCGAGAGCTGGGAAACCAGCGACGACGCCCGCGTGCTGACGCTGCATGTCCGCAAGGGCATCACCTGGTCGAACGGCGACACCTTCAACGCCGACGACGTGATCCACAATCTGACGCGCTGGTGCGATGCGTCCGTCGCCGGCAATTCGGTCGCCGCGCGCATGGGCGCACTGGTCAACGCCGACACCAAGAAGGCCGTCGACGGCGGCATCGAACGCGTCGACGACGTCACCGTGCGGCTCAATTTGCCCAAGCCCGACATTTCACTGATTGCCGGCATGGCCGACTATCCGGCGCTGATCATGCACCGCAGCTATGAAGGCGACGGCGATCCGCTGAAGGCATTGGCGATCACCACCGGGCCTTGCGAACTCGTGGCATGGGATGCCGAGGTCGGCGCCGAAGTCCGCCGCAAAGATAAGCCATGGTGGAAGGGCGAGTTCTACCTCGACGGCATCAAATGGGTGGACTACGGCTCCGACCCCAATGCGATGCTGTCGGCCTTCGAATCGGGCGAGATCGATACCGACCACGAAACCGCCTCCGACACGGTTGCGCAGACCGACTCCATGGGCCTGAGCAATTCGGAAATCGCCACCGGCTCGACCATCGTCGCGCGGTTCAATATCGGCAATCCGCCCTATGACGACATCAAGGTGCGCCGCGCCGCCCAGCTCGCCGTCGACAACGCCGCCGTGCTGAAGATCGGCATGGACAACCGCGGCAAGCCTGCCGAGAACCATCATGTCGGGCCGATGCATCCCGAATATGCCGATATCGGCCCGGCCGTCCGCAACATTGATCAAGCCAAGGCCCTGCTCGCCGAGGCCGGCAAGGCCGACCACGAATACGAACTCATCTCGGTCGACGTCGACTGGCAGAAGAGCTCCGGCGACGCCATCGCTGCGCAGATGCGCGAGGCCGGGCTGAAGATCAAGCGCACCGTGCTGCCGGCCGCGACCTTCTGGAACGACTGGAGCAAATATCCTTTCTCCTGCACGGAATGGCTCGGCCGGCCGCTCGGCGTCCAGGTGCTGGCACTCGCTTATAAGTCTGGCGCCGCGTGGAACGAGACCGCCTACGCCGATCCGGAATTCGACAGTCTGCTCGACAAGGCGCTGGCGATGCCCGATCCCGGCGCCCGCAAGGAGCTCATGGCCAAGATCGAACAGAATCTGCGCGATTCCGGCGTCATCATCCAGCCCTACTGGCGCTCGGTCTACCGCACCTACCGCAAGGGCGTGCATGGCTGCGAGCAGCACCAATCGCTCGAGCAGCATTTCGAGAAGGTCTGGCTCGAGGCGTAGCCTTGCAGACGACCAATTGTCGGGGCCAGCGCCGCTCTTTCTTCCTGCTCCCCTTGTGGGAGAAGGTGGATTGGCGCGCAGCGCCAAGACGGTTGAGGGGTGCGGACGGAGTGCCGTCAGTATCAAGCTGGAACACCCCTCATCCGGCCGCTTCGCGTCCACCTTCTCCCACAAGGGGAGAAGGAAGAGCCACGCCAGGCCTTGAAATCTCCAGTCCAAGCCGCACGGTCTCCCGCACCAGCAGGTCCAGATCGTCGCGCCGGGTGCGGTGGTTGTTGATCGCCACCCTGAGGCTAGGCTGGCCATGCACCGTCGTGTCGGAAATGGCGGCGATGCCTTCTTCCTGCAGCCTCAGCATGATCTCGGTATTGAGCGCTTTCAGGCGCTCCCCGCCCAGCCCGTCCGCGCGGTAGCGAAAGCACACGATGTTGATGCTCACCGGCGCCGCCAGTGCGAGTGCCGGTTCGGCCTTGATCAGCGCGCCGAGATAATGCCCTTGCGCGATGTTCTGATCGATCATCCAGCTCCCAAAATCGCGCAAGCTGTGTGCGCTGCTCGCCTATCTGGCGCTGGCGCCGCATCCGGTCGGCCGCAGCCGCCTCTGCGAGCTTTTGTGGGATGTGCCGCCCCCACGGCGCCCCTGTTTGGCACTCCGCAGCGTTGAAATGTCGGGCAAAGGGGCGCGTTTCTTTCGGCCCTCGCAACGGTTGGCTGGGTTCGAAAAAAATACCACAATAGATCGCGATTAGGGGTGGGTTCGTCACGCCCTTTTTGTAGAGCTGGCGCAAAATTCACAACAACATAGAATATTGCTTGTACTAACTCGGCTTAATGAGAACAAACCTAAGGAAGCATTCCGGAATCTTGCTGCTGGTCACATTTCAGTATCTGCTAAGATAGCCCGTGCTGATTCCGAATTATTAAGCATTTGCAAAATTCAATCCTGCGATATTGGGATTTGTCCTTGTCATAGGCTGACTTGGATGCATTTCTTGGAAGCACAGCCGCGTCAGCGGATCGTTGAAACATGCTTGGGCGGACGGGGCACTAAGCATGGAGAGGAATATTGACACTCGCTAATGCGGCGGCCCCCGCTGGGAGCGTTCCCTCCCACGTAAGAGATTACGGCAACCGTCGGCTAAGTCGTCGAATGCATCGCCCGCAGCCTGGCTCTCGTTTGATGGCCGGCGAAGCTTTGCCCTCCTCCGATTGGCGCCAGCCTTCGCGGCAAAGGCGGGGATCGCCGCCTGCAATGGCCTTCCGATATGGACGATGTCCGCCGCCAGCCGGTCGGAGGAATGAATCGTGAAACTCGTAATCTGTGCGGCCTTGGTCACTGCTTTGATGGCGATCGTCGGTTGTACCACCGACGACTACGATGGTTGTCGCCGAAAGGGCTGCCTGGTTGATCGGTCCCATAAAGGGAGCCGGAAGATAGACGACCGGCCGCAGTTCGACAGGAACGGCAATCCCAACTTCGATACCAGGGGCCGTTACATCGGCTGCCATGGGCTCGGATGTAAAGTCGACGATCCTGATGACAGGGATAAAAGCATCGACGACAGGCCGCAGTACGACAAGGAAGGCAATCCGAACTTCGACACGCAAGGCAACTACCAAGGCTGCCGCGGCATCGGCTGCGAGGTCGATACACCGGACGATGACAATTCATCCGACGATGACGATTCCGATTAAGGGACTCGGGGGCGAACAAGGAGGAAGCCAATCATGTCTGAATTCAGCGGCCTGGTCCGGCGACATGCCAAAATCGTTATGGTCGGCCTTGCGGGGTTGGGAATGGCGCTGACGTCCGCTTTCGCTGCGAATAACGCCTGTGACGGTATAAAGGTCGAAGTGACGAAGGCGCGCAAGCAGGAATATGCCCCTCTCGTCGTCTCGGCGATGACCAATAAGTTCAAGCCCGCTCAGGCAAAGTTCTTCACGATCATGGAGAGCGGCAGCTGGAGCGCCGCCTACGTCTCCACGCCGGTGAGCGACGACGGCGTGATGTTCTTCCAGACAGTCGACGGAAAGAAGCAGTTTCGCGACGTGTGGGGCGGCTATGCCGAGCCGTCGGAAAAACCTGAACTGGTATCCTGGGCGAAGAAGCTCGGAGCGCCGCAAGACCTGGCAAAGTGTTTTGCCGAGGAAGTTACGGAACGACGGTGATGATCGCTGGAAATTGCCGCTGACCGTTGGTGCAGGGGGAGAATGATTGGTGAGCGCTCCGGGGCGCCGGGGCTCTGAGATCGACTCCAATCATCAGCTGCAGGATGTGCAAAATGCAAACCGTTCGAAAATCCAGACTGATAATGCAGCTCGCCCGTGCATTGGCAACTTCAGTGAAAATGACGGCTGTTGTGAGTGTAGCTGTCCCGCACACGATCAATGTTGCGTATGCCAGCAAATATGATCTGCCGAAACCCTATGTTTCCCGGGCTCTTAACGCGGTTCTGATACCGATCAATCACGCCTCTCGGCACCGCTACCAGATCCCGCCCAAGCTTCGCGGCGTGTATGTCCTGGCCGTTGCACCCCACGGTGTTGCCGCGCGGCAAGGCATCCGACCGGGTGACGTGCTTGCCACAGTGCGGCATCAACCGATTTCGACGCCGCGCGATGTCGATAGGTTCGTTTGGGCCGCCCTTGCCGCGAGTGCCACCAGTTTCCTGTTTGGCGTGAATCGCGGGACAGAAGTCGCAGATGTCGTCGAGGTCAACACCAACATCACCGTCAACAACTTCAACACCAACATCTCGGTCAACAATATCTCCCAATGGACGAGCGTCGACAATCGAGAGGAATGGACGCAGATCGTCGATGAGTATGACGAGGAGATGGAGACGGGCCTCAATGACACAAGCTATCGCGGGGACGACTCGCAGCCTGGGGACGCCAGTCAGGACGCAGAAACGTCTCCTCCCGATGCCGATGACAAAAGTTCCGATGATCAGGACGATCCGAGCGATCAGAACGACGACACTGACGACGATAGTACGGATAACGATGCGTCGGATGACAGCACTGACAACAATAGTTCCGACGATCAGGACGATTCGAGCGATCAGAATGACGATGCAGACCCAACGGACGGTGGTGATGGCGACAACAACACCGACACTGACGACAACAGCTCGGATGACGATGCGACGGATGACAGTACCGACGACGCTGCCGGATCGAACGACGACGATGCCAACTAGCAGCCGACCGGGCCGGCAGTTCTAAACAGAGGTCAACCGATGAAAACCGCGACGCTGACCATTGCCATGGTCCTGGCCATGCCGGCTTTCGTTTTTGCCCAGGACAAGTGCTACGACGCCGCCAAGGATCAGGCCGCCGCGAACGAGTGCGCCGATGCCGCGTCCAAGAAATCCGACAACAAGCTCAACGAGCTTTACAAGCAGATTGAAACCCGCGTGAAGGATGATGTGGATACCAAGACGCTTTTTGTTCAAGCACAGCGCGATTGGGTCAAATTTCGCGACGCGGAGTGCAGTTTCCAGACCGTGGGAGCGGCCGGAGGAAGTGTAATGCCAATGCTCGTCGCGCAGTGCATGGACAGCCTGACGCAATCCCGTGTCAAAGACTTCGAGGATTACCTGAAATGCCAGGAAGGCGATCCGAGCTGCCCCGTTCCGGCAGCGAACACATCACATGCCGCACCTGCGGTGGCCGAAGAGACCGTCCCTGTCCAGGCTGCCGGCCCGATACTTATTCCATTGCAACACGTCAGGGAATACGGAACCGACGGTGGTTATCACAAACTCGGGATCATGGTGGGCATCAATAGTGCCAAGCCTCGTCTGTTCGAATTCGACACCGGGTCGGATGAGTTCAACGCGGAGATCGATTCGAGCGTCCCTGGCGTAAAGCCGGTGCCCGGCAGCAAGCCCGCAATGTACGCCTATGGTGACGGCACCTATGGCGATTGGGTACAACAGGTACGGTTCGACAGCCTGTCTTTTTACGATCCGGATGATGCGTGGGAGCCTGTCGTAACCTTCGACGGCGGCTTTAGCGCTGCTCGGGTGGTGGATTACGTCTACACCAAGGGTTTCGGCGACCTCGAGGATGTGAAATTGATGCAGAAGCCCGTTGGTCAATACGGCGATACGCCAGTCTATGCGGATCTTAATGCGCGCGAGAGAATGCAGAAAGGCGAACCCGGTGGTTCGACGACGTTTTACGGCATCTTTGGAGCCGCCGATTTTATCTTTCCAGGAGACCAGACCAGTGCCCCCGGCGGTCAAACCCGAAGCGGCTATGTGGTCTCTGCCAATGCAAATCTTGGAAAAAGGAAGACGACACCGGGCTGCGGTCCGTGCCTGACGCTGAATTTGTCCCCCAGTCTGAGATCCCAGTTTACGGCCCTGACGCCGTGGGGCGAAGGGGATTTTCAGGCTTACCAGAGACGATTCCCGCGATCAGGCGCGAATGCATCCAATGAGTACGAAGGGTCTTACCGTTATACGATTTCTTTTGACCATAAGGGAAAGAAGCAATCGGTTGATTTCAGCGGACCCGTCTTATTGGATACAGGAACAGCGACATTTGTTCATATTACGAATGAAGATACTTTAAATAAGCTAAAGTCGAAAGGTTTTAAAATTGATAAATACAGTTCTGGCATAATAAACTTCAAGTTTTGTGGATTTGACGATAGTTTCAACAACAGGGAATACAGCGATGTCGTTATCGATCGCCAAAGCGATGAGGAGAGAGGCCATGGAATTTGGGTCGGCCTACCCTTCTTTCAGTCCAATTCCATGATGTATGATCTGGAGAACAAAACAACCGCCTATTCACCCTATTTTGTCAGCGCTGCCGACTTTACGACAGACGCGGCTGTCAAGGATCAAGTGCAGCTCAACCGAGTGAACGGCGAAATGGGCAGCGACGGATGGCTCGGATTGGCCGGGAACATCTTCGGCGCCGGCGACTTCACGATCGAGAAGGACGCGGACGTGCGCATGACCGGGGCCAATACCTACACGGGCACAACCCACATCGCGGCCGATGGCTATCTTACTCTGGCCGGGCCGGGCAGCATCGAGCATTCCTCGCGCGTCATAGTCGACGGTGTGCTCAACATCGATCAGAAAGGAAACCACCTGAAGCCCTGGGGAGTGGCGCACTCCCTGAACGATACGGCCATTCGCAACCTTGGCGGTAAAGGCGAGGTCTATCTGGGCGCGGGCAGACTGATCCTGACAGCAGCCGACGGGCAATTTGACGGAACCATCGCGGACTTTGATGACGCCGGCGACAGCGGCGGCCTCGTTGTTGCCGGTGGCAAGCTGACGCTGAGCGGCAAGAACAAATATTCGGGCATGACGGAAGTGGTGGCGGGAGCGGAGTTGCACGTGACCGGCTCTTTGACCGGTGACGTTTCCGTCTCGGGACTGCTTGTCGTTGACGGAGAGGTCTCCGGCGAAGTCATGGTCAAGGAGGGCGGCACGCTGACCGGCTCAGGAAAGGTCGGCAACGTCACGGTCGCCGAAGGTGGCAAAGCTGATCCAATGAAAACCAGATAATCGGGCCATGGGCCGATCGTGGCAATAACGGACAGCTGACGAGAACATAGGGCGGGGCTGAGCAACTTAAGAGCTTGACTGCAATCGGAAAGGGAAATCGATGAAAATAGCGATATTGACTGCTGCCGTGGTTCTGGCTGCGCCGACATTCGCCCTTGCCAAGGACAAGTGCGCCGATGCCAAGGATCAGGCCACCATGAATCAGTGCTTCGGTGCCGAGTTCCAGAAATCCGACAAGAAGCTCAATGAGCTTTACAAGCAGATCGAAGCCCGCCTGAAGGACGATGCGGATACCAAGAAGCTTCTTGTTCAGGCACAGCGGGATTGGGGCAAGTTTCGCGACGCGGAGTGCAGTTTTCAGACTGCTGGATCGGCCGGAGGAAGCGTAATACCGATGCTCATCGCGCAATGCATGGACGGCCTGACGCAATCCCGTGTCAAAGCCTTCGAGGGTTACCTGAATTGCAAGGAAGGCGATCTGAGTTGCCCCGTTCCGGCCGCGAACTGACACGTGCTGCAACTTATTTGATCATGATGAAGCCGGCGGCGAGCATGACGTCGCTGCCAGATATGAACAATGCGAGGGGCATCATCACTGCGTGGGGACTTGAAGGAGGTGGATTGTGAAACGCTGCGGATCATCGCTCGCAATGGCGATTGCGGCATCTGTGCTGCTGGCATCTGCCGTGCCGGCAACAGCCCAGGATGACATGGGCTTCGACGTCAACGTCACGCTGTCCAAGAAAGCAGCCGCCAAGCTCGCGGCTGAAAAGGAGGGAATCGTCGTCTTCGCCTCCTATTACGGCGACCCCAAGCCGAGCGCCGCGAAGCACGCCAACGAAGTCGGCCTGATCGATCTCACACCGCACGACGAAGAGGTGGAGATACCGGGCACAGGCGGCCACGCCCGCATCAGCGGCGCCAAGGTCGACGCAAAGCGTCTCGACTGGCTTGCCGGCCCTCCCGATGTCAACGTCAACGTTGCGTCGGCGCGCAAGAGCAGCTCGGTCAATCTGCTCGGCTGCGATTTCATCGACGGTCCACTCAGCAACGTCCAAAGGGCGCCCGTGACGCTTCATTGCGGATTGATCGAAGAACATGTGGACACGAAGTTGAAGCCATAAGGCTCGCAAAAGTCATGCGCGTCCCCGGCGCCAACGGATCGGCGGCACGACCTGACCTACTTCAGGGAGGAGATATTCATGCGCCCACTGTTCGCTATCTGTGTCTGCCTGGCTATCATGTCCTTGTCTGCAGCCGCCCATGCCGAGCGCCGTTGTGGCTGGTACTCCAGCCCGACCCCCGGCAACCTCGTCCTGACCGACAGTGACGGGGATTGGTGGATCCAGATGCAGGGACGCCCGGATCCCAAGGGCATCGACAATGTGCCGGCCTTTGACGAGCGGCAATTCGTCGAGACCAATGTGCCTGGTTCGGGTCACGGCTACGGATGTGCGTGCATGAACGTCGTAACCAACGCCAAGCAACAGAAGATCACCAGAGTGATCTCGGGCCAAATCCTTCCGCTGCTGCGCTGTCGCAACGACAGATCGCTGCCTAACCCGGACGGATAATTGTTGGATATCTTGTGGATACCATGGCTGACGGTAGGCAGCTTAGAGCATTGGATCAAGAAAAAGCCCGGCAAACCGGGCTTTTTCTTGGGTCTCTGAAACCGCATCAATCGGTTCGAAACGGGAATTTGGTGCCCAGAAGAGGACTCGCGCTTTACCGAGCCCTAGGTATTGATTTTATTAGGTTATTTCCTTCCCGATTACCCCCTATGTGTGACAGGCTGTGTGATAGTTGGCAAGTCGTTTTCTCATTCTGGAAGAGTCCAAGGGTTAGTTTCGCTCGATCCACTCGCCGCGTTCGTTGAAGTTCGCCACGAAAGGGGCAGCACTCGGGAGTCCAACCGCGTTCCATAGTGCATCCAGTGCTGGAGTCACGGCGCTCCGATATGATGCATCGTCGCCGAAGTCGGCAATGATCTGCATAGGCAGGACTAGGTTCGGCCTGTCGATCGGCTGTTGATTTTCCTCATCCCAAAAGTTGCCTATTCCCAGAAACGCGTTCGCCACCTCGATAAGCGATATGGATATGCCGAAGGGCGGTGGTACACCCAATGCCTGCAAAGCGCGCATGTATGACGGCAGTCGGGCATAGATTGGCTCTACAAACGCACGCGTCGGTACTCTTAAGACCTGTTGGTTGACCTGTTGTTGATGCAAGGAGATCACTCGTACTTTGGTTGCCTCGATCACGCCATTGCGGAAAACCTGAGTGTAGCCACGCGCCACTTCGGCCGTCCGCACCACCATGAAGCCTTCAAAGTTAATCCGAGAGCGACCGGTTGCGCCAAGCGGCTGGAGCAGATTCGCAACTTCTTGGGCAGCCGCAACATCGATCTGTGAGCCGCCGCTAAACGCTGCAAAGGGCAAGATGTGAATGATTAGCCGCCCCTCTGTTCCGTCTTCACGTGCAAGCGGAACAATCCCCTCGTTGTCGGCAATCCTTTGGATACGGTTACGAACATACTCACTCATCCGGTCATGCATGGCCGCTCCGTTTGCGAATGTTGCTCGTAGCTCTTCAACGCTGGCTTCATGGGCACCGGCTGACGACCGGAGATAGAAGCGATTGGAGTTCTGATACGAGACGCGATGGGGGGGATTCCAACTTTTGGGAATTCGAATGACGTAAACGAACCCGCCTGCGGCGATCGGCACAGCGCGCATTCGAATGCCAACGATGCGGGGTTCTATTCCAGTTCTGGCGATCTGCTCCAGCCGTTGAAGCGCGGCATCAGAATCGCCTGCAATCGGCGTTATTGCGATGGCCGCTCCTTGGTCTTCATCGATACCGATCACAAGATATCCGCCAGCGGAGTTAGCGAAAGACGACAGGTCCTTCAAAAATTCTTTTCGGTCGGCGTCCGAGTTTCCGTACATGTCTCGTTTGAATTCGAGGCTAAGCCCCTCGTGTTGGACGTCCGCAACAAGTTCCGCAACATCGATTTCGGCAACGTCTTCCAGCACAGGTTGGAATATCGACATAGGCCCTCCAAACTTCCCGACGCCGTCGCCTCCCCTAGTAGAGGAACTCCATGCGGGCTCCTAGGGGTGCGCAGCGCGTGCGAGATGTCCCGGGCAATGGGCGAAGGCTCCCCTGTGCCCCCGCGCGGACGAATGCAAGACTGACTGTTAAACTGGACCGCTTAGCAAGCCGCCCACGCGTGCTATCGCGGCGGCAACGTCTGGCCACACTCTAAATGCCGGCGCACACGCCATACGTAGGACTAGCCATGTCGCATAAACCACGTCTGGGCTCCAGAAGTCGCCCTCCCCCATTTTCCCATGCGCAAGCTCATTACGCACCGATGCGCCACCCCGGAAGTTGAAGAGAAGATCGACTTCTTGCAACATCGCAGCCGGGATCATTGTAAGCAGGGGATCGCGGTACTCTTCTAGCAGACGGCTCAGCATTGCCTCTTCCTGAGTGCCGTCAGGATTGATCCGGTTCGTCTCGATTCCCTTCAAGGCGAGCATATACCTTAACGAGTTCTCCAGTTGCGGGAGGACCAAGTGTGCAGCCTCGATGTCATCGCCTGCGAGGAACCGGAACGCGCCCTTGGCGAAGATCAGTTCATGGTCAGGCGGCACGAATGCGCTTGCCTGCATGATCGGCATAAACATGGCGAGGGAGACGTAATGCTCGTTCATGATCACACGGCGGATGGTGTTGATCTTACCAGCCACGGCCATTTGTCGTCGAAACTGTTCCTGCTGGTTGATCAGGAAGCGCACTTGATCCTCATCAGGAGGGCCAGCGAAGCTTAGGCCGGGAGCCTTGAACCGTGTCCGGCCTTGATGGTCGCTCAGCGTCATCGGCATCATAGCCGATATGCTGCCATAGCCGTTTTCGAGAACCTGCTTTCGGAGTGCGTCGGGCTCAGGCGAGCGTTCGCAAGTAAAGAGCGCCTTAAGCACATCTGGGAGCGGCTTCCGACTAACAGCCGTTTCGATCGCGCCGACAAGTTCGGTGATATCCTGCTCATGCGAGAAGCTCGACATCTCATCTCGGATGTTCGGTTGGATAGCGTTGAGACGATCCTGTAGCTCACGGCGGCGTTGCGCGGTGCCCGGTATCGGACGCAACGCTTCAATTGCGCTGTCGAGGAAACTGACCTGCACCATGGCAGACTCGGGACGCGCATCGGCGTTGCCGACATACGTCTCGGCCGCAGCGATCAAGCAACGGCTCTCGTTCTCGTTATCCTTCGCCCGATGGTATGCGCGGGCCGCGAGTTGCCATAGCTCACGCTGACAGAAATGATCCCCTGCAATCTTGTCGTGCGTTGCCAGATGTTCGGCGGCGTCGGCCACGGCCTTCGGCTCCCAGATGCCATTGTCGAGGTTGACGGGCGCGATATGGACAAATCCCCACGAGTCATTCGAGCCTGCCGCCATCTGGGAAACATCGGATATGACGTTGCGCAGTGGATCGAACTCGGCTCGATCCCAGCCCATGCGGCGCGCGATGATAGTTGCCCTTCTCAGAAGGTCGCATCCCGTGACGCATGCCGCGCTCTTTTTTTCAAAGGCGAACTCGGCTTCGCCGCGAAGGACCATCGCCACGCAATCGACGTAGGCGCCAACGGCGCGCATCCCAGCGTTGGCGTTCTTCGGCACCCGCAACCGGCAAACATCGCTCACACGGGCTCGCAGGGCCGGACTCGGGATATCAGGCGAGAACGCTGCCAACACCTCTATTTGCTCTGCGAGGAGATCGCCGGAAATGAGCGTACGCCGACCACTGAACGTCGCCATGGGCTGGAAAGGCTCGACGCGGTTCTCCGGCACGAAGTGGCATGAGGCGATACCGGAAAGGACCTGCAAGGCATCTGCGGCGGGATCACCTACCTCACGTGCAGCCGTCGCTGCTGCTGCAAGCCGAGTATGCGTCCCCTGAATATCGACCTCATTGGGATTATCTATCGACGCCGTCACCGACTTCAACCGGAAAATCTCGATAGGAACGACAAATGCTACGCCGGGAGCAGGTGCGCTCTGGGTGGGCTCTTGATCTTCGGCTTCGCTCGACTCGTCGGTTGACATAGTTGAACTCCATATCAGTCGGCCGAGCGCCGTGCGACTCCAAGCGGCCTAGCGGCCGGAACTGACGAGGCCTCCGAACATCGTCTTGAAGGCCACATTACAGTTTCTCATAATGGGATTGTCTGTCGTCATCGCAGGGAATGGGCTGGTCTGGCCGGGCATAAGCGGCTGATAGTCAACCATAGCCTCTGCGCTTTTCACGAATTCATCGTTGCTGGTGCGGAAAATCCCGATGACCATCAAGCTCTCGATCGGCTCGCTACTCCGGTTAGTTACTTCTCCGGTCACCTTCGCGAAGCCGTATTCATTTGTGCACTGCCAGGATTCGACCTTCAACTTAGGTAGTGACGCGATCCGAGCGGCTTCTTTGGCGGCAGCGTCAAGCTTCCTCTGATTAGCATCCTCAATTGCTTTCTGAGCAGCCTCCGTTCTTTTAGCCTCTGCGGCCGCTTGCACCTCTCCTGCCAAGCGAGCGTCGCGGACCTTAGGGTCTTCAAAGATTCTGCCGATGTTGCCAGCAGCCGACATGAACAGAAGGCCGACGAAGCCGTAGAATAAGTAATCCTTCCACGTCTTCGCGCGTTTAGCCTTAATATGGGCGGGCTCGACCGCCGTCCGCAACCTCAATCGCACATCGGCAATATCATTGCTGCGTTGATTTTTTGTGCCGAACGTTTGTGTGTCATCCTTTGCCATTTGCCCGCCTCTCAATTCCATGGTCGGACGATATATTCGCGGATTACATTCAAGATAACGTTTATCGGATCGCTAAATTCCCAGCGTCCCCGCGAATGCAAAGTGCCTCCGTATAGGGTGGGATGATATTGAATAATTGCATCGCCTCTCAGAATGAGAGCAGAATAAATTTAAAAACAACGCCTCTCAGAAAGCTTTGTATATTTCGATTGCAGCTTGAGAATGTTGGCAGCGTGTCTAACTCGAAGTGAGCCGTATCTTGACGAGCGCCCATTACTATGGTTGATGGTGGGTGCTTCTTGGTTTAGATCGTGCCGTCAGTCTTTCGGGACTGTCGGCACTAAACCACCAAGCAGTTAGCGTCCAGAGTTCGCGGGCCGGGGGTTCGCTTCGAAACGCAACCCGTCGCCGCGATCTAGACCGGAAGCAAAATCCAGATCGTCGGTTCAAAAGTGAAACCACCCGCTGCGCATGAGCGCCTCGGGGATGCAGACGCATGTCTGTCGATCTGGAAAGACCACATAATGACCAAGTCCCCTTCGGCCAAGAACACGGCCTCCAGTACCCAACCATCCGCATCAATCCATCCTTTCAAACGCGCCCGTGTCGCGCGTCAATTGCTCGCGATGCTGGGTGATGCTGAAACGGTGACACTGTTCCATCGCAACGATGAGGGCAAACGCGAGGGCATCGTCACCAAGCCAATTGCCGATTTTGCAGCAGCGATCCATGAGGCTCGCCACTTGGCCGGCGATCACCACGTGTTTGCCGAGATCACCGGCATCCGGTTTGCCTACCGCTACGAGGCCGACGCTCGCAAAGATTCAGCCGACCTCTTGCCTTCGTATGCCATCAACGGCCCGAACGGGATCATTCATCTGGTCTACCTGACGACAACGGACGATAACCCGTTGCGTGGTATCCAGCCTGCTTTCGACGATGGCTACATGGACGAACACGACGATCCCGACGCCTATGCGGAATTCGATGTGCCGCTTCTCTATGGTGACTATCAACTGCACCATATGTCGGAAGCCATCCTTGAAGCTGGAGAGCCGTTTGAAATCTACACCGTCAAGGAGGTCTTGAATGCGTTCATCCTTGGAGATGGTGGTGACGACGATCCAAGCGGGTTGAGTGCAGACGCAATTCCGTCGATCGACAGCGAGCCGACAGAGACCCGCTATGATGTCGAGTTCTACGGCGAGTGGAACCCGGTAACCCGCAACGTCGAAGTTTCGATCTGCAAGCCACGGCCCAAAAAGTGGAATGGAAAAATGACTGCCTCGATCCAGTCGAAGGACTGGATTCCGTGGTCACCCGGCGTGAAAAAACCGAAGACGATCGAGGTGTTGAGTAACGAATGGTTCGACGCCTACCGAGTCGGCGATGATAAAGACGATGGCGCGTTCTTCCCAGGTGAACTGAGTGGGGCTCAAAAACTCGTTCCGAACGTCAAGTCACTTTACATGGCGTGGGTGGATGTCGACAACGGCGCGCTGTACGAGGAAACCAAGCGGCTGGCGTTCAAGACGGGGCTTTTCTTCATCCTTCACGCCTCGCACAATTTCGGTTCGACACAGGTCCCAATCCATCACCAGAAATATGGCGACTGGTGCACTAAGAAGGGTGGCAAAGCGAAAGGCTACGATCCGAACGAACCTACTGTTGAGGCCTTCAAAGAATACCTCCGGGAAAAGTCCCTGTATCTTCCACGTGTGATCGACGGCATCACGAGTGTGATACTCGATCAGATTGATGGTGGATGGTATGTTCTTGCCGAGACGATCCCGATCGAAAAACATCGGATTGGCTTCGTCCTCGACAAGCCCGTCCTTCGCAAAAACTATCTGGGGCGCGACAAGGAATTGATCGCGGAATGGGGCGAAAAGCTTCGTGGCCTTGGCTTGCTCGTCGGCGTCAACGTCGATGAAAGCACCTTGGAACTTAACCGTGGTTTCTACCGCCCCAGCGCCCGCGAGAATGCCACTCCGCCGAAGATCGTGATTAACCGCGCGGGTGCTTCCGTCAAATGGGAAGAGCTTGAACGGGCGCGTAAGAAGGCCAGCGACCCGTTCGAAGCCACTGCCGAGGCGATGGGTGGCAGCGAGTCAATCATCACGCCCGGTGGTGTCAATCTGAAACGTTGGGCAGATCGGAATGGCGAGGACCGGGCCGACTATTTCGACATCGTCAAGGCCTTCAATAAGAGCCCCATTCGTGATGAGGTTCTATTCAAGGATGAGGGCAACGAACATCTGACTGTCCAATGCCCCCTCGGTAGGCATTTGCCATCGAAGGGAAAGGAATTCGATCCCGGCTGCTTCGTCGCCAGTATGGGCAACTACCGATCAGAAATGCACTTTCAGTGCTCGCACGAGACGTGCAAGCCGCTGGGTGGCAAAGACCGGCTAAAGATGCTTTGCGAGGCGATTAAGCTCGGTTGGATTGACGAGTCGACGCTCTACGATCCGGAATACGACTTGATGTCCGATCGGGAAGCGACCGGCGATGGTCAAGTAGGCCTAGACGCCCTGATAGAAAAAGCCCGTACCGAAAAGGATGCGAGCGGCGCGCCATCGATCACGACCATGGAAGCACTCATGAATTGCTTGGCGCGGCAGAAGAGCCGCGTCCCGATCTATGAACGCATCAAAGGGTTGAAGATCGTTGGAGGTCTGACCGACTTCAAAAAGGAGGTCGAAGCCCGCGCCAAGAACAACGCGCGTGAGGCGGAGGCTAAGAAGCGTTTGAAGGATGGCGAGGGGATGCCCGGCGAGGATCGGCACTATCCCTTGTTGATCGATGGCATTCGCGCAATGAACGAAGTGCTCGCCCTTGTGCAACGCGGCTCCGGCGTCGTGTTCTACCAGAAGCGCGAAACTGACGAACCTTGGCTTTCGGTCGAAGCCGCGGACATAGTCTTCCGCCCGTGGACCTACGGCAAAGAGTTCGAGAAGCTATTCCCCGAATGGTTAGATTCCACCTATCGCGACCACCGCACGGAAATCGTGTTCAAGCCCTATGTTCACGGGACGAAGGACCTCACGCCTAAAAACCATCTGAACCTCTATCGAGGTCTCGCTCTGGAACCGGTCGAAGGCGACTGCATGGATTACTATCGCCATGTCTTTCACATCATCTGCGGCGGCAACATGCGTTTCTTCAAATATGTCATAACGTGGTTGGCGCAGATGATGCAGCAGCCGGATAAGAAGCCGGGCACGGCACTGGTCCTGCGAGGTTTGAAGGGCATCGGCAAGGGCATCTTCGTCGATGCGTTGCGTCCTATCTTGGGCCGTCACAGTGTCAAGGTGAGCGACCCGAAGCAGCTTACGGGCAATTTCAACGGGCACATGGACGCCAAGATTCTGGCAATCGCCGAGGAGGCATTCTTCGGAGGAGACCGCAAGGTCGATAGCATCGTGAAGGACATGATCACCAGCGATCGGATGATGCTGGAACGCAAGTTCATGGACGCCACTGAAATCGACGACTATCGCCGGTTCATCTTCTTGTCGAATGCCGAGAACGTCGTCCGCGCCACACCAGATGAACGTCGCTATGCAGTGACGCTTGTTCCACCGGAGCAGATGCACAACCGGGCCTATTGGGATCACTTCGTGGCGCGCATCGCAGACGGTGAACTCCCGGCTGAATTAGCATATGATCTCCTCCACATTGACCTCGACAGGCTCGACGTGGACCTGCGCACCCCGCCTCGCACCGCCGCTCTGATGGATCAAATCCTGACGAATCAAAGCGCCGAAGATCAGTGGTTGCGCGGCGTCCTGACGAGCGGGACCTTCCTTGACGCGGACGGAGTCAGCCTGATCACTGAGCCTAAGAAGCTGGAAGGTTGGAGGACAGCACCACTCACCATTGCCAAGGATACCATCTACGAGAGCTATCGCGCCGAGGTCGGCACCTACTATGGTAAGGAGGTCTCAGCGGAGAAGATCGGCAAATACCTTCTTGGGATGTTCAAGGAGACCGAGGATGGGGATTCGCTTGTCGGGATCGAAGGGAACGGCGTTACTGGCCGCACCTACATTCTGCCGTCTCTGCCGGACCTCCGCGCGTTCTACGAGGATCACCACCTACCGTTGAACCATAGGACGGTCGATAACGAGGCCGATTTCATCCGGCTGGTTAAGCCCCAGGTCGCCATGTACCCAAAGAAGCCGGAGACGCAAAACAAGGACGCGATGGGCGCTTACAGGATCGAGTGCGCGGCATTCGAAATGGAGCGCGTCGAGGTGAGGGCGGAGGCGGACGAGTTCATTCGCAAGACGCTCGGGCTGAACAGCGGGAGTGCAAGGTGATGGTCACCGCCGCAGCAAATGGTGCATTCGTTCACGGCTCACCAGAGTCCAAGATTCCAAGGAGTCCATGTAGATTTCGAGTCTCTAGGACTTCTAAAAAAAATAAGTCTCTCTTCTCCCTTCTCAAACGAGGGAGGATAACCGCAATCAGTTTTTTTATGGTTCGTACTAGAGTTGAAAAGTACTTGGACTCCTTGGAATCTTGGACTCTGAAGGGCTCTGAACTCAACCCTGCAAGCGCACGCCTCAGTCACCGTGAGGTCGAGTGCAGAAGCAGACCGCGATAGCCAAGTGCGATGGTGACGACTAACCGACCACGCCAGCCCATGGCCACGACCTCGATGACCTCACAAGCTCCCCTGTTGAGCGCAGATCGACCGCCCGCCTCAATTACCTTCGATACTGTGTGAAGAGCGGTTCGGTGACAGACACCTACGTGTCCAACATGTCCCACTCATCGCCCATTACCCAACGCAGTGCCGACAGTTTGCCATTTAGCATGCCCCATTCGAAGTTCGTCCAAGGGCCGAGTTTGTCGGTGCCGATCTCTTTCTCGGTCCTGCGCGCAGAGTCTTGGGCGATGCGCCAAGTGCCAGCGGTGATCATGTTGTGGCGGTCGCTTGGCTCAGCTACCGACCACTCCTCATTCGTGACGATCTTCTCGGTGCCGCGCTCGATCCCGATGCGCAAGTTCTGATGGCGGTTGTACCAAACTTGCCTTTCCATCAGGCGTTCGGCCTCAAGAATTTCCGATAGACCGCGCGGCGTATCGGTCCAATTGAACTCCGCGTCGATCTCTTCGAGTAAACCCGGCTCGAACCCGTTCAGTGCGTCGACAAGTGATGTCCAGTAGACGGACCTCTTGCCGTCAAATATGGGGGCGAGGTCCAGGTGGGGCCTTCGACGGTCCCCTGCCTCCTCGCTAAAGTCCTTAGTGTTATGGGTCACGAAATGGAACGTGTCGTACTGACCACCATTCCGGACGACCTGCGCAAAACATTCGAGGATAGCGGCGTCGCCAGCACTATTGCGCTGGCGATGGTATGGCGCGACCGCCGCCAGCGCCCTTTCTGCGACACGCTGTTTGATGGCGTTCGTGATCCGCATGCGGCGGCCTCCAGCGAGCAGAGTCTCGATCCACTGCACGGATTCCGTAACGGCCCCGTTGGTGACGACGATCTTGTGGTCCACTTCACTCAAATTTTTCAATGTGCCCGCTTTGGTGGCATCGTTGCCGAACTTGTCAACGGCCTCGCGAACGAGCCGGAAATGGGATTGTAAGCTGCGCCGCGCGTCACCGGCCACACGCTCCTTGTTGCGGGAGAACTCATCCCTGACGATGTCTGGCACGATCAGTTCGAGTCCGGGATGGCGGGCGCTTTCGCGCATCGCTCGGATGACGGGCTGCTGCCGCCAATCCTTCGCAAGATCCAGCCATACCGAAGTGTCTACTAGAAGCCACAGTGTCATTGGAATCTCTCTCTCCTGCCAACAACCTAGACGCAGCCGCACGGGGACGGAACCGCACCGAGACAGGATACCTCAAATGAGGGGAGGTGTACGCCGCCCTCGGTCAATCAGCGAGCATCGGCCGCCTCTAATCTCAGCCGTTGGCGAAGCCGGACTGCGCTGATATGAATCGCGCATGGATTTGGTAGCCTTCTTGCAAACGAATTGGGCCGTTGTGATGCAAGCCCCCTGGGTGTTCGTCACGTTTGCGGCGCTGTTCGGTGGTGGCGGTTTTCTGCTTGGTCGCTATTGGCTAAGTGAACGCGTTGCCAATCTAGAAAGCCGCCTCACCAGACGCGACGAAGAAAACGCCTCTCTTCGATCCAAGCAGGTTGTGCCTGCCGAGCCGTCGCGCGAAAACCTCGTGTCTCAGCGAGTGGCTTTTGTGCAGGATTTGACCCGACTCTACATGCTTTCCCATGACGGTATCAGCCCCGAAATGATGGCAGGTTTCGCGCTCCCACCAGTGGGGTGGCTAAATGAGCAGCTAGAGAGCCAGGGGAAGGCTTGGAGAGTGCGCAACGTCATTGGTCGGAACTTCGAGATCGTTGAACTGTCATCCGTTTAAATTTGCCAGCCTCGTCGTCTAGCAGAGTCTCCTCCAGACGGTCGCGGAAGCTACAGGGAAGCCGGCGCGCCGTGGGTCCATTGGAACACAACGGGCGGGTGAAAACGTATCTCGAAATCGACGGCCGCTATCATTAGTGCCTCGTTTGCGGGCCAACCTCGATATAGCGGCCGATCGATCGCAGGTACTCGATGATCTCCGCTATGAGGTGGTCGCGTTTGCCGTAGGTTTCGTCAATCAACCGCAACTGTGGTTGGATGGCCTCGCATTGTGCTGGCGGCAGATCAGCATCGCCAAACACATATCCAAAATGGCCGACTGCGCAGATGTTGCAACCAAGATCGACAACGGATTGCACAAAGGCGGGAATGTCTTTTTCCTGCATAGTCCTATTCGTCCTCATCCTCACCTCACCCTCCAAATCGCGCGCCCGGATAAAAAATTGACATAAAAAATTCGACCCGGAAACTGTTTGCGTCGATCGCGGGCGGGCGACTATCCATAACCACGTGGTTATAAGTGTATCATATATACCACATGTGGTAAATAGATCACAGCGCGGGGTTTACCCTGATTGGTTAGGTAAACGCTGGCCAATCGATCTGGGCACCTCGCATTCTGCACTCAACCACCCTCTAAAACCCCGGAACTCCGCCCTCTACAGTGTCCACAAATGTTTACTTTAATGGCACATTCCGATTGACCGTACCCTTCGCGTACACTAAGGTCTGTCTCTAAATGTCTTAGACAGAAGGGTACGGGTATGGGTGCACTGGTTGGTTATTGCAGAGTCTCAAGCCGATCGCAGGACTACCAGACGCAGGTGGACCGACTGACAGCCGCAGGCGCGACCAAGATATTCAAAGAGAAGCTCTCCGGTCTGGACGATGATCGGCCGGAACTGGCGCGCTGCCTCGAATACGTACGTGATGGTGATACCCTTGTCATCACGAAGCTCGATAGACTGGCGCGCTCGACGCTACATCTGCACAGGATCGCGGACGAACTGGAGCGGAAGGGTGTAGCCTTCAAGGTGCTGGACGATCCCAGCCTTGACACCACCACACGCACAGGACGCTTGGTCTTCTCCATCCTTGCCAGCATCGCGACCTTTGAGACCGAGCTACGGAAAGAACGGCAGATGGAGGGCATTGCCAAGGCGCGCGCCAAAGGCATCACGGGCGGACGGCCGAAGCGGCTGGACGATGCCACAGAGGCCCGTGTGGCGGCTCTGAGGGCTGACAACGTATCGATCCGCGCCATTGCCAAAGAGATCGGGTTCTCCAAGGCCACGGTGCAGAAGATCATTGCCAAGCAGGCAGGCGAGGCAGAGGCAAAGGCCGCATAGCCATCACGTCATCACCATCCACGACAAGGCCCGGCAATCGTCCGGGCCTTTTGCTGTCCCGGCTTGTGGTCGAAGTGGTTGAGTGAAGAGCCCGACGCCGACCCGACAGGTAGGGGGTGGGTGGGGCCTCTTTTTCTTCACGATATTCAGCGTCGTGAACCTCTCAGAATGCGAGTAGAGGCTCACTGGCCAGTATAGGGGTGGGGTAGGTGGCGGGCACCTACTGTGCCCATCTGCGCGGAGTCTGAATCTGCACAGGGTTTAGTTTCTGCACTCAACCCTGTGGCCTGCAATTCCAGCCAACACCAAACCTCCTCGGCTGGCCAATAGCATTGATTGGTTGAGTGCAGACCAAGTCATGCAGAGATCAGGTTGGTTAATCGCACCACCATTCCATATATCTACGGCACCACCCACTATTTTTGGGCCGCTGTCAAGCTTTTCTTGACAGAACGTATTGTTGTCTGTACCATCAGCATACTCAGGGACCTTGGCCATAGTGGTACTATGCGCCTCTCGGCTGGTAGCCGCTGCGTCTCGATCCCCCAATTATGAGAACCACATTGTCTACGTGCAAAAATTCTATGCGCCCAAACGGCAGCATCAATAAGAGCATCACGCTCCCGGATCATTTGATTGACTACATTGACGCGCTGGCGCTGAGAGACCTCGTGCCATTCACAGCGGCACTGCGACTTATTGTCCAGCGGGACTTTATTACAAGCGGCGGCAAAGTGGAGTCTTTCGTATGACTATCGGCAAAGAAGGCGTCAGCCACAATAGATTTGTGGTGTCCATCACGAACTCGCAGTTAAAGTTCGTCAACCGCCAAGCCGCGGTCACCGGGCTTGGTCGCGCGCACGTGGTGAGAACCGCTTTAGCCCTATTGGAAGTCCAGATTGCACGCGCCGAAGCGATCGAAAGGGATCGTGCCCGCAACGAATCCGCGTGCTGAGCATGACCCACTCCGGAACCTATGAATGGATCAGGTACCTGGCCGTGAGCGGGACCCTCGACAGAATCGATGATGCTGCGGAGTCGGCCGGCCTGACACGCGGGGAATATCTCCAGAAGGCGCTGGAACATGCGCTCAACGACAGCGAGGAGGCGATCAATGGATATCGTCCCGACTGACCTCCTCGAATATCGCCGGCTAGTGATCCCGGCAAATACCCTCCTTGTCGAGAGAATTGACGCTGCTGCAAGGGCTGCCGGGCAGCGAAGAGACCAGTGGGTAAAGAAGGCCATCATCAGACAATTGAATCTGGCCGCCATGCCGGCGGACTCCGAAACGAAAAAGGACCAATCGCCATGATCAACCAAGCACAAACCGCATTTCTAAATCAGCGCGGCCTGACCGAAGAGACGTTGGTATCGGCCGATCCCGTCATCCGACTCCAGGTCGCCAATCTTGGTGACGTGGAAGACGCACCGGAGCCGGTCATTGAATTGAATTCTCTCCAGCGAGAGTACCTCGGCGATAGACAATTGTCGGAAATCACCGACTTGGATCGGAAGAATCTCGAATGGCTCAGCACTCTTAAGCCGAACACCGAAGAGCCTGCCGAACCAACCGCGCCGGAAAGCAAGCCTCACATCAATCTCCCGCCCAAGCTCGACGGCGCTGCCCTCTGGGCTAATGCCCACCCCGACATGCGCCTTGCTGTTTATGAGGCCTTTGGGCGGTGGTCCAAGAATTCGGCGCGGGCTTCCGAGGCGGACACGCTACTGGTCACACCGTGGTTGAAATGACATCGCTCTGCCTGCGCATCCCGACAGCGCCGATCGAGCACCCACGTCCGACCCCAATGACCATCAACCCGGCAACGCCCCGCGCCCCGATGCGGAACGTACCGAAGAATAAGCGAAACGTGTGCTGCGCCTTGGACCACCCCGCCGAGGCGCGGCTTACACGAGGCGGCCGTAGTGTCCTTCGGCCGCCCACCGATCCCAGAGCGCCCCATCAGGCACGCTCGGGGTAAAGCCGGGCCAGTTTTAGCCGCCCCCTCACGGCCCATACTGGCTCGGCTCCTACCAAACCTACCACAATGGTTGCGGAGCAACCCTCGCCACTCCCGACAGACCAGACCGTCAACGCCTCCAGAGCGCCGGGAGTTACTATGTCCAATTGTGCTTCGAACGACCGCAGCCGCGAACGCTCCGTCCAGCATAATACGTTCAACCTGAACATTCGTGATTTCGACACATTCAAAGGGTCGAAGCAACAGACCCAGCGGCAAATACTTTGCTCAATGCGTCGCGCCGAGATGAGGGCCTGATCATGCTGCTACGCGTTGAATCATGGCTTACCACAGGTGCCGATCACAGTTGCTTGCGCCGCACTCTTGCACCGGCAATGCAGATCAATGAAGACGGTATGACGCCGCTGTCGGTCGATTGGGATCGTGGCTTTTTCACTGTCGTGGTTTCCGCTCTCGACGGCGATGCCTTCGTGGCGATTAGCTCTTTCGATAATGTCGATGCCGAGATGGCCGGTCACCTACTCCTCGCCGGCCAAACGGCAAGATTCCGGGTGCTGGGCGGTAGCGTTTGGGTGAAGGAATTTAACTCTGGCGGACGAGCCTGAAGGCCCCGCACTCTCTCGCATAAGTTCGACCGATAGTGCGAAGCCGTTTGACCACAGAATCCGTGGTATGCTAGATTCTGTTTTGTATGGTGGAGCCGGAACATTTGCGTCCCGGCCCCGTGTCACCCTAACGGTGACTGCCGGGTTGGGCCGTCGCGAGCGGCTTTCCCCGGGAAGTGATTAAACTATATGGGCGGCATCATAGCCTCCTTGGTTTTGTCATAGATTGCAGCGGGTGATGTTTGGCGACGTGCCCGCTGCAATTGCTCGCCCCTTTCCGAATCTCTGGCCAAGGGTTTCTCAAAATACCTAGTGCCGATTTTACCTGCAAACACTAATTATAGTAGTAACAGAGGATTTAATCGAGTTCGAGAATCCTCCCTTTCTAAATCCAAGGCAAACGATCCCAACGCTTCCGCCGGCCTCTTAAACAGGCGGGAATGCGGTTCAAAACGCACATATTCCGGGAAAAAGGCCGGCCTCGAAACTTTCCGGTCGCACTCTCAACAGGAGTGTATTGACATAAAAGACGACTCGTTTCCTACCGTCAAGGATTCGTTTGCGTAGCTTTTATGACCCCAACATCTTGTGTGTCAGACATGTGGATGACGGGGATAGAATATGACCGCCGCGCAATCTTCCACTTATGAAGTGCTCTGCGACCGGTCGCTGGCTGCTGCGCTCAATCCTCAGACACCTCATCCACCTCGTCGCCTCCACCCCTGACAGGCGGCAGTTTTATCTTCTTCAACGCGGCCAGCTTGGTAGACAGTTCGGGGTGATAATACTTAGCCGCCTCGGTTGACGGCGCGTGGCCTTGGAGCTTGTCAACCATACGGTCCTGTATTCCAACGTCGTCCGCATGTGTTTTGAACCAGTGCCGTAGGCCATGGTTCGGGTCTATCCGCTTATCGTTGAAACCATTCTCACGTATCCAAGTCCCCAGCCTGTTTGATACGCCCTTCGACGCGTGTTTCTTCTCCCGGTCACCGGACGACTTGCCGTAGAACAGGGGTCCATCGCCACGCGCTTGCACGAATTCGAGGAAACCGTCTTCGATCAACTGCGGATGCAGCGGGACCGTTCGTTCCGAGACATCTTCCTTGATGCTGCCTGCATCTGGCGCGGCTTTGATGTCCAGATAATGGATGCCGTCTGCTTTCTTGACGAAGCTACCCCATAACTGCGCGACCTCACTGATGCGCGATCCGGTCTGAGCGGCAAGCCAAGGCAACCAACGCAAAGCCGGATGCGTCTCCTTGCGCGACAACGTCAGCAATCGAGCAACTTCGTCATTGGTGTATCCGATGCGTTGCGTCGATCCCTTGGACCCGCCCTTGCCGCCCGATACCTTGACACCGGTGCCGGGGTTGGTTGCCACAAGCCTGTTTGTCACTCCGTAGTTGAACACCGTGCGAATGCAGGCGAGGTAGCTGGCATTGATCGTCTTCGCAGTCTTCCCGGATTCGACCAGATCGTCCTTCCATTTGATGAGGTCTTCCGGCGTGATCGAGCCCGCGTCATCCGCTTTGTCGGGCAATGCTGCCTTCAGCGATTTTATGATGCCGCGCCATGTCGATAGGGTGCTGGCACTCGGCTTCGTCTCCACCTTCCATTTGTCGAACAGGGCGTCCAGCGACACAGGCGGCAAGGTTGGTGTGGTTGAGGCCCGGTCAGCCTCCGGTGTCGTCAGGTGGTCATCCAGATCACCGGACAGGCTGTTTTGCAGAGCGGCGATCTCGGCACGTGCCAGCGTCAACGCGAGTGCTACATGTGCCTTGCGCTCTAGACCGGGCTGGCGCTCCTCGGCAAGGGCCAGCAGTTCGCCCATGTCGCCCGTATCGACCATGCGCTTGAGATCGGCGATGCGTGCCTTGGCCTTCTCACGAATGATGTAACCCACGGCTCTATCGAGATCGCCATCCGCCACCAGCTTGTCGAAATAATTGAACTCGTCAGGAAAGGTCGGCAACTGCTCCTCGGTTTTACCTCGCCAGAAGTCTTCCGAATTTGCGAGCGATGCCTCGTAGAGATCGGCGCGTGCTGTCAGTTGACGTTCTGCAATCTCGCGACCGTACTGCCTGCCGAGATCGGCGAAGGACTGAGGCGTCGGTGCCGGCACCTGCGCCGGCTGGGTTTCTGTCGCTGCTTTGATTTTGGCCCGGTGCTGGTCGAAGTCGCGCTCGATTTCAGCGACCTTGTCATGGACCCGGCGTCCCGCTTCGCGCTGATCTTTGGTCTTGAGCGACCTTCGAACGTTCTTCTTCCCGAAGCTTTCGGCAATATCGGAAGGCACGCGGACGTTGGCGTAATACGTCTCGTCGATCAGAATCAGATGCTTAGGAATAGCCATGCCTTCAACCCCGAAGATGGACTGTCTGTGTGACAGTCTGTGTGACAGTTTGGGGGAGAAAACCCTTTAGAATCGCTACCTTGCGGAAAATCAACCACTTAAGGGGTTGATGGTGCCCAGAAGAGGACTCGAACCTCCACTCCTTGCGGAACACGGACCTGAACCGTGCGCGTCTACCAATTCCGCCATCTGGGCTGGTGCGCGCTCATTAAGCGGGCGAGGGATGAGTGTCAACGCGCTTTTTTGAAAGCCGCGTTCCTTCTCCGGCTCAATGCTCCAGCACTTCCTTCGACGCCACCGTGGAATCGGCGTTGAGCGTGTAGATGATCGGCACACCGGTGCCGAGCTCGAGCTTGACGATCTCCTCGCCCGATTTGCCGTCCAGCGCCATGATCAGCGCGCGCAGCGAATTGCCGTGCGCCGCCACCAGCACGGTGCCGCCGCGCAGCACATGCGGTTGCAGATCGTGCAGGTAATAGGGCCAGACGCGCGCGCCGGTGTCCTTCAGGCTTTCACCGCCGGGCGGCGGCACGTCATAGGAGCGGCGCCAGACATGCACCTGCTCCTCGCCCCATTTCTTGCGCGCATCATCCTTGTTGAGGCCGGAGAGATCGCCATAGTCGCGCTCGTTCAGCGCCTGGTCGCGAATGGTCTCGAGGTCGCTCTGGCCAACGGCGTCGAGAATATGCTGGCAGGTCTTCTGCGCCCGGATCAGCGACGACGTGAAGGCGATGTCGAACTTCATGCCGCGCGCCCTGAGCTTGGCGCCGGCCGACTTGGCCTCGGCATGGCCCAGTTCGGTCAGGTCGACGTCGCGCCAGCCGGTAAATAGGTTCTTCAGGTTCCATTCGCTCTGGCCGTGGCGCACGAGCACGAGAGTTCTCGACATATTTGCTCCTTCAAATCTTGTGGATCAGCCAAATCTTGTGGATCAGCCAAATCTGTGGATCAGCCAAATCTGTGGATCAGCTTGTCAGGCCGAGCACGTCCCGCATCGAATAGAGGCCCGGCTTGCGGCCGCGCGCCCACAGGGCTGCCTTGACCGCGCCGCGGGCAAAGATCGCCCGGTCCTCGGCATGATGGGCAAGCGTGATGCGCTCGCCGGTACCGGCCAGCACCACACTGTGGTCGCCGACCACCGAGCCGCCGCGCAAGCTGGCGAAACCGATCGAGCCTGCCTTGCGCACGCCGGTATGGCCGTCGCGCACGCGAACATCGTTGCCGGCAAGTGCTACGCCGCGCCCGGCAGCGGCGGCCTCGCCGAGCAGCAGCGCCGTGCCCGACGGAGCATCGACCTTGTGCCGGTGGTGCATTTCCAGGATCTCGATGTCGAAATCGTCGGCATCGAGCGCGCGCGCCGCCTGCTCAACCAGCACCGCCAGCAGATTGACGCCGAGGCTCATATTGCCTGACTTGACCACCGTCGCGTGCCGCGCCGCCGCCGCGATCCTGGCATTGTCTTCAGCCGAGCAGCCGGTGGTGCCGATGATATGGACGATGCGCGCCTGCGCCGCATAGCCGGCGAATTCGACGGTCGCTGCCGGCGTGGTGAAATCGAGCACGCCGTCGGCCTTGGCGAAGGCCGGCAGCGGATCGTCGCCGATCGCCACGCCGAGCCTGCCGACGCCGGCCAGCTCGCCGGCATCCTTGCCGAGATGTGGCGAACCGGCCGGCGCGATGGCGCCGGCGACACGCGCGCCCGGTATCGTGTGGATGGCGCGGATCAGCGCCTGGCCCATGCGGCCAGCCGCGCCCACCACCACCAGGCCCATTTCACTCACGGTCGGCGTGTCGCTCATGAATGTCTCCCGACCGCCTTTTTCGCGTGATCATTTTGCGCCGCAGTCTGGATTGGCTTGGCGTCATCGACAAGCCCCAGCCCTTTCCTGCCTTGCACCCGATGGAACCGGGCATAGACGCTGTGCGGGTCGGCCATCAGCGAGGCATGCGTGCCCTGTTCGACCAGCCGGCCCTGCTCCAGCACGATGATATGGTCGGCATTGACCACCGTCGACAGCCGGTGCGCGATGACAATGGTGGTGCGCCCTTCCATGACATGGGTCAGCGCTTCCTGGACGCGGGCCTCGGCCTCGTTGTCGAGCGCCGAGGTCGCTTCGTCGAGCAGCAGGATCGGCGCCTGCCGAACGATGGCGCGTGCAATCGATACGCGCTGGCGCTGGCCGCCCGACAGCGTCACGCCGTTCTCGCCGACCGGCGTGTCGTAGCCTTGCGGCTGCTGGCGAATGAAATCGTGTGCCGCGGCCTGTTGGGCGGCGCGTTCAATCTCTGCGTCGGTGGCGCTCAGCCTGCCGTAGCGGATGTTGTCGCGGATGGTGCCTTCTAACAGACAGGGCTGCTGCGATACATAGGCGATCGAGCCGCGCAGCGAATGCTTGGTGACCTTTGAAATGTCCTGGCCGTCGATTTCGATCCTGCCCGACTCGACATCGTAGAAGCGCTGCAGCAGCGCAACCAGCGTCGTCTTGCCGGCGCCCGAGGCTCCGACGATGGCGGTCACCTTGCCGGCGGCGGCGACAAAGCTCAGGTCCTGCAGGACCGGCGCCTCTTCGACATAGCGGAAGGACACGTTGTTGAAGCGCACTTCGCCAGAGGTGAATTTCGCCTCGGCGGCTCCCGGCACGTCACCTTGCTGCGGCTCGAGATCGAGAAGCTCGTAGATCATGCGCGCATTGACCAGCGACTTTTCCATACCGACCTGCATGCGCGCCAGCCGCCTGGCCGGATCATAGGCAAGCAGCAGGGCGGTGATGAAGGCAAACACCGCGCCCGGCGGCTGGCCGCCGACGGTCGCCCGGTAGCCGGAATAGGCGATGACGCCGGCGACGGCGAAGCCGGCCAGCATTTCGGAGATAGGCGTCAGCCGTTCCGAGACGCGGGCGATCTTGTTTGCCCGCTGCTCGGCGCCCGCGACGAGGCCGCCGATGCGGCGCGACAGCTCGTCTTCCAGGGTGAAGGCCTTGACGATAGCGATGCCTTGCGTCGCTTCCTGCATGGCGCCGATCAGCCGCGAGTTGATCTGCACCGATTCACGGGTGATGCGACGCACCCGGCGCATCAGATAGGTGACACTGTAGATCAAGGGCGGGCCGATCAGCAGCGACATCGCCGAGAGCATCGGGTCCTGCCAGATCATGACGCCGACTAGCGCGACAAGCGATACCGCATCGCGCGCCAGCGATGTCAGCGTCATCGACAGGAGATCGCGGATGCCGTTGACGTTCTCGTTGATCTGCGCGGCGAGCCGGCCCGAGCGGGTGTCATTGAAGAAGCCGACGCCGAGCTTCATCAGATGGTCGAAGATGCGGCGTTGATAGCGCGCCACCAGATTGTTGCCGATTTTGGCCAGCGTCACTGCCTGGCCGTAGCTGGCCAGGCCGCGCAGCATAAAGGCGGCCAGGATCGACACGCTGATCAGCGCGATAAGATCGCCGCGCCGTTGGTAGAAGATCTGATCGATGACATCCTTCATGATCCAGGCTGTGAAGGCGGTCGTCGCCGCGATCGTCACCAGGCACAGCACGGCAAGAGCATAGTACCAGCGATAATCGCGGCTGTTCTCGGCGATGATGCGGCGGATCACCGCCACGATCTCGCTGGGACGGACTTTCCCTTTGGTTGGTGCTGGAATTGTCACGTTGGAGCGCTTTGTGGTTTCGGTTTGGCGGGACTGCAATTCGGCAACCTCTTAACGCCCCGATGGCGGCTTGCCTATGGCCGGGGACGGGAAACTTCGTCGCGGCGCAGCTTGTGTCCTAAACCCGCCAGCGCCGCCCCGCCGTCTGCACGCCGAACAGCGACGGATTTCTGGCATAGGCGGCCAGCCCTAAAAGCGCCGCAAGCGGATGGGTGATGACGTAGACCGGCATGCCGCGCATCAGGGCGCTGTGCGGCGCCTTGTCCTCGAAGGCGGCGCGGAAATTGCCGGTGCGCAGCGCCGGCAGGATTTTTTGCGCGATGCCGCCGGTGAGAAACACGCCGCCGCGGCTCATGAACACCAGAGCGAGATCGCCGGCGGTGCGCCCTAGGCAAGTGACGAAGATCGACAGCGCCTCTTCGGCCACCGGATCGTTCTTTGCCAGCGCCGCGGCGGTGACCTCGGCAGGCGTTGTAAAGGGCGACGGCTTGCCGTCCGCCTTGGCCACCGCCCGGTAGGCATTGACCAGGCCGCGTCCGGACAGGATCTGTTCGCCGGAGATGCGGCCCTCGAGCTTCTCGATATGCGGAAACACCTGGAAATCGCGCGGTGAGCGCGGGCCGATATCCATATGGCCGCCCTCGCCGGGCACCGGTATCCAGTGATGCAGCGCATAAACCAGCCCGGCGACACCGAGCCCGGTTCCCGGGCCGAGCACCACCCGCCCGGAATTCGGTTCCGGCTCGTCGCCGCCGATCTTTTCCATATGCTCTTCGCCGAGCGCGACGACAGCCAGCGCCTGTGCCTCGAAATCGTTGAGCACCACGACGTCGCTGAGACCGAGACTGGCGAACATCTGTCTCGGCTTGACGATCCATGGGCAATTGGTAAGCGGGATCTCGTCGCTTTCGACAGGACCGGCTACCGCCAGCACAGCTGAATTCGGCCGGACCGACGAGCGGTCGAGCACGGCCGACTGGATCGCCTCGTCAATCGTATTGAAGTTGGCGGTCTGGACGATGGTCGGCTCGCCGGCCTCGGAATTCGCGTCTAGTACGATCGAGAAGCGCGCATTGGTGCCGCCTATATCGCCGATCAGGATCGGAAATCGCAACAGAGTGTCGTCGTCGCTTACGCCTGGCATGCTCTCGTCCGTTCCCGACGCGTATCGCCGTTCTCTCGTTGACTAGCGCATGACCGCAAAAAGGGAAATCGGTTTTCGAAGTGGAGATGCACGGATGCAGACAGCGAACACGCTGCCCGCATCAGTGCCCCGGTCGTGGCCGCGGCAGCGGAATGCCGATCTCGGGCGTCGCCACAAAGGCGTTCGCCGAGGCCGGAAGCGCTGCCGCGCCGGCTGCGACCGTCGGCGGCGGCGAAGACTCTGCCGCGGGAGCAGGTACGGCCGCGATCGGCACGCCGTCGCCATAGTAGGTGACTGCTTCCGCCGACGGCGGAGCTGGCGCGTCGAGCACGAACTGGCATTGCCTGGGCAGGTTCGCCATGGTCATCAGGTCGCGTGCCTTCGGCTTGTCCGGGTTCTTGTTGGGGCGCCACGGCTCCTCGGTGAACCACCAGGCCAGCGCCTGGTCGCAGCCATCGCCTGGCGCCGTCGCTTCCTGTGCCTTGCAGTCGGGTGATCCAGCCTGGCAGCCGATGCGAATGTGGAAGTGGTAGTCGTGGCCCCAGAACGGCCTGACCTTGCGCAACCAGCTACGGTCGCCTTTGACCGTGTCGCAGAGCTTCTTCTTGATCCCGGGATTGACCAGGATGCGCTCGACTTCGGGATAGCTCGCGGCGCGCTTCAACAACCGCGTGTGCATCGGCGTCCACAGCCCGTCCTTCACCAAATGGGTCTTTTCATCGACCATCAAGGTAGCGCTGATGTTTTCGCGCTCTTCGGCCGAGAGCTTACGGTCGGGCATCGGCGTCAGCCAGATGTCGGCGTCGAGGCCAATCTGGTGCGAGGCATGGCCGGTCAGCATCGGACCGCCGCGCGGTTGCGAGATGTCGCCGATCAGCAAGCCCGGCCAGCCGTCGGCAGCGGCATCGCGCGACAGTTTCTCGATCAGCGCGATCATTGCCGGATGGCCCCAGCGGCGATTGCGCGACGGTCGCATCACCTCCCAGTGCCGGCCGTCCATGGGTAGGGCGACGCCGCCGGAAAAACAGCCTTTGGAATAAAAGCCGATCGATTGCGCTGCTGCGAGTGCCGGCAGCTTTTTGGCGCCGAACAGGTCCTTTGCCCGTTGCTCGGCGCTCCCTGGCTGCGTTGCAAGCGCCGCCAAGCCGGCGATGGCCAGTACTGCCGTCAGCAGCAGCGTTTTGCCCGGCAAGGCTCGCGCTAACGTCTTCCCCAAGCTGGACCCCTCCGCGATTTGAACCGCATCATACCATAGCCCGCGCAACGTATCGATCATGACCGTTTCATCGGGCTGCGCGCCTCGCCGTCGCGCCAGTCGCCGCTCGCCCACATGGCATCGAGCGCCGAGCGATAGTCGGGAAAGCGAAAGCCATAACCGGCCGCCTTGATTGCCGCGTTGGCGACACGCTTGTTCTCGCTGTAGAAAGACCGCGCCATGGGCGAAAGTTGGGCGGTCTCGAACGGAATTTCGGGCGGCGGCTCGATGCCCATCAATTGGGCGGCATAGGCGACGACGTCCTGCGGCGGCGCCGGCAGGTCGTCGGTGACGTTGAAGATGCCGCCGCGATTGCCCTCGGCGAGATGCCAGAGCGCACCGGCAATATCGTCGCAATGGATGCGGTTGAACACCTGGCCCGGCTTGACCAGCCGCCGCGCAGTGCCGTTTTCCAGGTTGACCAGGGCGTTGCGGCCCGGCCCGTAAATGCCGGAAAGCCGCAGGATCGCCACCGGCCGGTGGATGTCATGGCCCAATTGTTGCCAATCCTGCTCGGCTGCAACACGCATCACCGACCGCTTCGACAACGGCCGGCATTCGGCGGCCTCGTCCACCCAATTGCCGCCTCGGTCGCCATAGACGCCGACGGTGGAGAGATAGGCGATCCATTCGAGCTCCGGCATGTTGGCCGCGATCTCCTCGCGTGCCGCGCCCAGCATCGGGTCGCCGGCCTTGTCCGGCGCGACCGAGACGACGAGATGGGTTGTCTTCCCAAGGGCATCGCCGATTTCGGAGGTCAGCGTGCCATCGAAACGCAGCGGCACGATACCGGCTTGCCGCAGCGCCGCGAATTTTTCCAGCGACCGTGTTGTACCGAAGATCGTTGTGTCGGCATCCCTGTTGGCGCGGGCGAAGGCCCTGCCCGAATAACCGGCGCCGAAGATGAAAATCTGCTTTTTTGTCATGTATGCGCCTCGATCGGCTTTGGCAGGGCCAGAAGCCATTCGCCTCTCACCGCCTCGTCATGTTCTGCTTGCAAAGCGGCTGCGGCACGTTCGGCGAACTCCCGACCCGGCACCAGCCGCGACAGCGCCCATACCGCAGCTCCGCGAACCAGGGGCGAGGCGTCGTCGAGCAGCGCGCGAACGGCGCCGGCCAGCGACAAGTCCTGGGAATTGCCGGCCGCTATCAGCACGTTTCGGATAAAACGGTCGCGGCCGATGCGCTTGATCGGCGAGCCCGAAAAAAGCGTGCGGAAGGCAGTGTCGTCGAGACGCAGCAGCTCGGCGAGCGGCGGTTCGCGCAAGTCCGCGCGGGCGGCAAGCTTTGCCTCCGAAGCGGCTTGGGCGAACTTGTTCCACGGGCAGGCGGCCAGGCAGTCGTCGCAGCCATAGATGCGATTGCCGATCTTTTCCCGGAACTCATGCGGGATCGGTCCTTTGTTCTCGATGGTGAGGTATGAAATGCAGCGCCGCGCATCGAGCCGGTAAGGCGCCGGAAAGGCGTCCGTCGGGCAGGCGTCGAGGCAGGCCCGGCAGGAGCCGCAATGATCGTTCTCAGGCGCGTCCGGCACCAGCTCGGCCGTCGTGAAGATGGTGCCGAGGAACAGCCAGGAGCCATGCGCGCGGCTGACCAGGTTGGTGTGCTTGCCTTGCCAGCCGAGGCCGGCCGCCTCGGCCAGCGGCTTTTCCATCACCGGCGCGGTGTCGACAAACACTTTCACGTCCCCGCCGGCGCGCGCCACGATCTTGCCGGCGATCTCCTTCAGCCGGCCTTTCATCACGTCATGATAGTCGCGGTTCTGCGCATAGGCCGAGATCGCGCCGCGGTCGCGCTTTGCCAGAATGTCGCGTGGGTCGTGGTCGGGGCCGTAATTCATCGCCAGCACGATGATCGAGCGGACCTCTGGCCAAAGCGTCGTCGGTTTGCCTCGCCGCTCGAGCGTTTCGGTAATCCAGCCCATCGAGCCGTGAAAGCCGTCGGCAACGAATTCGGCCAGCCGTTCCGGCGCCTGCGGAATCGCATCGGGCGTGGTGACGGCAATGGCGTCGAAGCCGGCATTCCGCGCCTCGCGGTCGATCAGCGCGCGCAGCTTTGCCGTATCAGAAATCGAGGTCCGCATAATGTGACACCGGCGACAGGCCGCGCACCCGGTCGGACAGAAGCGGCCGGAACGAAGGCCGTGATTTCACCCTTGTATACCATTCGCGCGCGGCGCTGTGTTCGCGCCAGTCGATCTCGCCGAGATAGTCGAGCACCGACAGTGCCGCCGCCGCCGCGAGATCGGCATAGGTGACCTTGTTGCCGGCCAGCCAATGACGGGTGCCGGCCAGCCAGTTGGTGTATTTCATGTGCTGGCGGATATTGGCGCGGGCGGCGCGGATCGCCGCCGAATCGGGCGAGCCGCCGCCTGCCGTTTCCGGCATGACCGGCTTCAGGACGCGCTCGCGCACTAGGTGCCGGGTAACCTCGCTTTCCGCCTTGTTGAGGTACCAATCGGTCAGCCGTCGGATTTCGGCGCGCTCCATCGGATCCTCGGCGAACAGCCGCTTGTCGCGCTTGAGTACCCCGCGCGTCTCGTCGAGATATTCGGCAATGACCACTGCGCCAACGATCGGCACGTCGCCTTCGGCGAGCAGGATCGGCAGCGTGCCGGCCGGGTTCAGCGCCAGGAACTCCTTGCGCCGCGTCCACGGCTTCTCTTCGATCAGCGCCAGTTCCTCGCCATACTCGCCAAAGGCGAGGCGGACGAAGCGGCAGCTGGCGAACATCGGATGGTGGAAAAGCGTCAGCATGGTCCCGCGATAATAGAGCGCACTGGCAAATCGCCGGCTGCGCCGGTAAGTCTTGGCCGCCCGATTCAGGGGCTGTCAGGGTGCTGCGACCTATAGGGGGAGTTCCGCGCCGTGACAAGCAAGCCCTTTTCTCACGCCCTCACTCCAACGCCGAGGTTGCCATGGAAAACCAGACCGTCGTCGAAGCGCTGCTGCTCGGCATGCTCGAGGGCCTGACCGAGTTTATTCCGGTGTCTTCAACCGGTCATATCCTGCTTGCCGGCCATTTCCTCGGCTTTCATTCGACCGGCAAGGCCTTCGAGATCCTGATCCAGCTCGGCGCCATATTGGCGATTCTCAGCGTCTATTTCCGCCGTCTCTGGAAGATGCTGCTCGAGCTGCCCTACGATCGGCTGACGCGGCATTTCGTCCTTGGCATCCTCATCGCATTCCTGCCGGCGGCCATTATCGGCGCGCTGGCGCACGATTTCATCAAGACGGTGCTGTTCGAATCGCCGCGGCTGATCTGCATCATGCTGATCATCGGCGGTGTCATCCTGCTGCTGGTCGATCGCATGAAGCCGAAGCCCTATTACCACGATGTCGAGCGGTTTCCGACCAGGCTTTATCTGCAGATCGGGCTGTTTCAGTGCCTGTCGCTGATCCCCGGCACGTCGCGCTCGGGTTCGACCATCGTCGGCGCGCTGCTGCTCGGCGTCGACAAACGGGCGGCGGCGGAATTCTCCTTCTTCCTTGCCATCCCGACGATGGTCGGCGCCTTCGCCTTCGACCTGTTCAAGAACCGCAATGTGCTGAGCAGCGCCGACCTGCCCATCATCGCCGTCGGTTTCGTCGCCGCCTTCGTCACCGCGCTAATCGTCGTGCGCTTCCTGCTCGACTACGTCTCGCGCCATGGCTACGCGCTGTTCGGCTGGTGGCGGCTGGTCGTCGGCATCGTCGGCCTGGCGGGGCTGGCCATCTGGAGATGAGCCGGTGCAGCTATAAGACTGAGATTGGCGGTGATTCTAAGCCCCTGTCGGAACGCAATCGATGCGGCACGACAGGAGCCCCGGATTGGGGCCTGCCTAGTTCGCTGGCTGGAACTGGATTTCCCCCTTGTTCAAGAAGCAAGTCTTGTCAAACAGCTGCAAATCCAGAGGGTTCGGTAACCGGACATCTCGAATATCCGGGCACGGCTTCTTCAATGGATCATATGATCGATCGATCTGAGAAATAAAGACGATGATCAGCCCTCGATCCCGCGCAAATACCCTCAGCGCCCGGACCTGCACGGCCAATTCGGGATTTTTGCGCTTCTGGTCGAGCAATTGCAGATAGTCTACGACCATCAGGGTGCCGCGAGGCGCTGACGCGGACGTGTTGACGATGTAATCGGCACTTATGGCGTCGGAGCAGTCGAATTCGAACAGCCTATCGAACTGCGCGTACTCCGCCCCGATTGCTTCGAAGCGCTCAACAACGTCTTTTTTGGTGTATTCCAGCGTGAAGAACATGGCTCGATTGCCGGATTTCATGGCCTCCACGGCGAGTTCGAGGCTCATTAGGGTTTTGCCTTGCCCCGGCCGCGCGCCGAGTAGCACCAGGTCACCGGGCTTCAATCGCGCAATCAGCTTGCCGGCCGGCCTTGCAGCGGACAGTTTCGCGGCAAGGAGGCTCCAATCATTGTAGCCTCCCTGAAGGGCTATGCGGTTAAGCGCTTCATGAAGTGGGATTTTTTCTTCGCGGGATAAGAGCCTGGCCTTGCGCTTCAGATGGTAAATTGGCGCCGACAGCTTCATTCCAACCTCCTATTGCGAGCAGTTTTGGCAATCCCTCCTTATGCTTGGTGCTCGAACAGTCGGTTTGATGACTAGGTAGCCCCGTATGAATTATACTTTCCCGAGCGGAGGGAGGAGGCGTGGGCCGCACCCGAATCGGAAGATAGCGCAATCCCAGCGGGAACTCTATTCTTGCCCGAAGCCGAGCCACACGATCTTGTGGACGTATGGTTGGCAGGGGAATGCATGAGCGAAGTTCTTGACGCCCTCGTTATTGGCGCCGGTCCGGCGGGACTCGGCGTCAGCTACTTCTTGAAACGGCAGGGCCGCGACCACCGTGTGCTCGATCGAGGCCGGATCGGCGAGACGTGGCGAACGCAGCGCTGGAACTCGTTTCGACTCAATTCGCCGACCATTCGCTCCATCTTACCCGGTGATTCCTACGAGGGGCCCGAGCCGTGGGGCGCGATAACCCACCACGAATTTGTCGCGTATCTCGAAGGCTATGCCGAGCGGCACCGCCTGCCGGTAAGCACCCAAACTCCGGTGCAAGAGCTGACGAGAGACGACGGGATCTTTCGCATCATCACGACGGACGGGGCATTTCTGGCGCGCAACGTGGTGATCGCCACCGGCGACCAGAATCGGCAGGTCCGGCCAGCAGGGTCGGCGGATTTGCCAACCGCAATTCGCCAAGTCGATTCCTCGGCTTATCGCAACCCGGCCGAGTTCGAGAGTGGCGCGGTGCTGGTGGTCGGCAGCGGTCAGTCGGGCGGCCAGATCGCCGAGGATCTGGCGCTGGCCGGACGTGCGGTCTTTTTGGCGACCAGCCGCAACGGCCGTTGGGTGCGGCGCTACCGCGGGGGCAACATACTTAAATGGCTGACGCTGTCCGGTTTTCTCGACGTTCCGCGCAAGGAACTCGTCCTCCCCTCCGGCAAGCTGCAGGCCCGCGCGCTGGTCGGCGCGACCCATACGATCAGCCTGCAATCGCTGAGTGCACAGGGCGTGGTGCTGCTCGGCCGCTTCAGGGGTGTGGAGAACGGCAACCTCGTCTTCGGCGACGAGCTCGACGACCATATGCGATTTGCCGACGAGGTCTCCGCGAATGCCAAGCGCCTGGTTGACGAGTACATCGAGCGCGCCGGCCTCGATGCGCCACTGGCCGACGATGATCCAGCCGAGACGATTGAACCGAGCTTGCCCGATCCTCCGATCCGCTCCCTCGACTGGACGGCGAGCGGCATCAGATCAGTGATCTGGTGCACGGGCTTCACCGGCGATTTCTCATGGGTTCGGCTTCCCGGCGCGCTCGATGCCGCCGGCCAGCCCGTCCACGAGGATGGCGTCGGCGCTGTTCCAGGTCTCTTTTTCGCCGGCCTCGATTTCGGATCGACGCGGAAGTCGGGCACCATACCGGCCATTCCAGAGGAGGCGGCCGCCGTCGTGGAGCGACTCGTCCAAGCGGGAGCCGACTTGCCACGGAACGGCGTCTAAACGAGCCGTCGAACGCGGGTTCTTGAACGTGCAAGAACATGACAGCTCTGGCGCGATCAAGACGACGCACGCTGCCTTTTATCGAAGCGCACCGACAATTTTCCGTAGTCCATTGGTGCGACAGCCAGAAATCGCCGGCACCTTCGATACGGTGCTCCAATTCGCGGCCGACTGCATCCATTGCCTCCGTCAACGTGCGGCGGCCTTGATCTCGGCGTCTTGACCTCGGCTGGTCGTCGTCGTGCTGACAGCACTGGCTATATGGGATGACCCGGCGCAGTCGTTCGGAATGGTCGCCCTGGAGACGCCAAAGAAGGTGCATCAAGGCGCGCGATCGGTCAGCGCGTTCGCACCTTCCTCCGCGGCGCAATGTGCGCAGCAGTAGATGATGTCATCCTGTTCGACGCCATGTCCGATGATCCGGCATCCGCAATGCGGACATATCGGAGCAAGTTTCTGGACCGCGCATTCGAAGCTGTCGAACGTGTAGGTCTCCTCGGCCATCGTCACTTTGAAAGCCTTGTCGTAGTCATTCCCGCATTGATCGCATCTGGCCATAGTTCGTTTCCTTCTTTCACAGCTTCAAGCTCGACCAACCTGTCGCGGCGATAGGTTCCCGCCAGGATCAGGGGGCCGTCCTAAGGCGGAGACGAGCGCGAGCCTACGCCACGGCGCTGTTCGATCGCACGGATCACCTCGTCGATATCCCGCGGCTCGATGTCGAGTTCCTTCAGGCCAGGCGCGTCGATTGCTGCCACATTGTCCTGACGCATAAGATCGATCTGGTTGCGCGTTATGGGGGCAGCCGGGAGGAGTTCCGCGACGCCAGCCAAGGCGTTCCATACCGCAAACGGCACCGGCATCAGCTTGACGTGCGTATCGAGTTGTCGGGCGATCTCCCGAAGCAGTTCCTTATAGGTATAGATGCGCGGGCCACCGAATTCGAATATGGATGAACCCTTGTGGGTTCGCCCGTCGATCAGCCGGCTCACTGCTTCGGCGACGTCCGCCACATAGACCGGCTGAAGCCGTGTGCCACCATCGCCGAACAGCGGATAGACCGGCAGGAGGCGTATCATCCTCACAATGGTCGTGAGGAAAGCGTCGTCAGGTCCTGTCATGACGGCGGGACGCACAATGAAAGCGCCGGGAAATGCGCTTTCCACGGCGCCTTCTCCGCGCCCGCGCGCCCTTATGTAATTCGAATCCGATTGAGGATCGGAGCCGATCCCTGAAATCTGGACGAATTGGTCGATCGCGCGGTCGCGCGACGCGGCAGCGAGATCGGCCGCGGCTTTCACATGCACGCGTTCAAAGGTCTGGACGCCGTGCTCGACGTAAAGACTGACAGCATTCACGACCGCCTGTGATCCGGTAATGGCCGACCCGATCGAGGACGCATCCAATATATCCGCCTCGACTGCCTCGGGCATCCTTGTAATCGAGGAAAAGACCAGGGCCACGCGAGCCGGATGGCGAGATGCAGCGCGCACCGTGAAACCTCTTTCCAGGAGCCGCTTCACGATCCTGCGCCCGAGAAAGCCAGTTCCGCCGAACACGGTGACGATCCGTACCGGGTTGAGATCGTCGGGATCCATTTGCCTCGCCATCCCTTTGTCCTCGCATAGCTGCCACGACTGCCCAGGCCGGCATTTGAACCAGCCCGTCGAACATCAGGACGATTGGGGAACAACGCAGGAACGCTTTTGTTCCAGTCAGCGCTGGGCGGATGCCAGTCAGCGCTGGGCGGATGCTTGACGGCTCGGCAAACCATGATCTGAACCGCAGGCGCAGCAAACGGCCCCACTTCGGGAATAGCCTAGTTTCGCCCGTAAAACACATTCTCGACATGCACCGGCCAGCGCCACGGCAGCACCGCCACCATGTCGAAGCGCACCGATAATTTTCCGTAGTCGGATTGGCGCGAAAGCCAGAAATCGGCGGCTCCTTCGATGCGGTGCTCCGATTCGCGACCGACGGCTTCCATTGCCTCCATCAGCGTGCGGCGCGCCTTGACCTCGACGATCAGCACCAGATCGCCACGCCGCGCGATCAGGTCGATCTCGCCGAACCTGGTGCGGTGGCGGCGGGCAAGAATTCGGTAGCCTTTCAGCATCAGCGCCGCCGCCGCCAGCCATTCGCCGTGATGGCCGCGCCGGTAGGCCTTTTGCCGGCTGGCGCTCGGCCGTTCAGCCATCGCCGCCTCCGCCGGTCCCGTCTCTTCCAGCATTCTTGAGGTCGAGCAGCCGACGATAGAGCGCCTGCTTCTGGCCACCCGTCATCTTGGCGGCTTCCGCCGCTGCCTTGGAGGCCGGCATCTCGACGGCGAGCGAAAGCAGCAGCCGGTCGATGTCTTCTGGCTCATCAGCGACCGCATCGGCCGGGCCGACGCAGATGACGATTTCACCCTTGGGCGTATCGGCTCCCGCATAATGGCTGGCGAGCGATTGGAGGGTGCCGGTCCGCATCTCCTCGAAAGTCTTGGTCAGCTCGCGGCCGATCGCCGCCTTGCGGGCACCGCCCAGCACCTCGACCATGGCACTGAGCGTCTCGGCCAGCCGGCGCGGCGATTCGAATAAGATCAACGTTCCCGGCGCCGCCTTCAGCGCTTCCAGCCGCGTCAGCCGCTGCCCGGACTTCACCGGCAGGAAGCCGGCAAACAGAAACGCGTCCGAGGGCAGGCCGGATGCCGTCAAAGCGGCAAGTGCTGCTGATGGGCCGGGGATCGGCACGACACGAATGCCACGTTCCAGCGCCTCACCGACCAGCCGGTAGCCGGGGTCGGAGATGAGCGGCGTGCCGGCATCCGAGATCAGCGCTACGCTTTGGCCGGCCAGCAGCGCCGCGATCAGCTTCGGTCCGGCCTCGCCGGCATTGTGCTCGTGGTAGGCGGTGGTGCGGCGGCGGATGCCGTAGCGGTCGAGCAGCACGCGGCTGACACGTGTGTCCTCGCAAGCGACGATATCGGCGGCGGCGAGCGTTTCCAGCGCGCGCAGCGTGATATCGGCGAGATTGCCGATAGGCGTCGCCACCAGGTAGAGCGCCGGCTCGAGCGGCCGGGCGGCGATTTCGGTCTGCCCGACCACATAACTGCGTTTGGCCGATTCGCCGGTCACCTGCACAACTCCGTTCGACCCTGTTTGGCACGGCTCACGCTTGGTTGCAAAAGCCTGGGTTGCAAAGGCCCTGGTTCCAAAAGGGATGCCGACGTGAACCGGCCGCCATGCCTTCGCCACAGTAGGGAACGAAACCGTTGCCGGCGAATTTTACCCCTGATCTCGGGAGGAGCAGGATGGACAGCCTGACGATACAGGACGTTTTCGAACCCTACTATGCCGGCCGCAAACGCTTCGCCGCACCATGCGACAAGAGCCGGCCTGCCGAAGCCGCAGATGGCAGAGCCAAGAAGCCGCTTGCACGCCAGCGATCGGCAGAGAGCAAGCCCGCAAACGAAACCGCCCGCACGATGGAGCACTGACCGGACGATGCCCAATCGCTTCGACATTTTCATCACCCGCCTCGAAACAAAAAGCGCCCGCGATGGCGCAGCGTCACATTCCACAGACGACCAGCACCATGCCTCACGCGACAAAAGCGAGATCAAGCCGGTCCGTTCCGGAGAGACCAGCGAAAAAGATCGCGCCAAACACCGCCACAAGCACGAGGCTTGACCCCGCAAACCTTAGCGATCGGTCGAGACAGTTCTCGAAGCGCGGTTGCGCATGCTCCGCGATGTATCGTTCAACCCAGATACTTCGAGACACGCGCCTCCAGCAGGCCCACCAGAGCCGGGTCCATGAATGCATAGTCGTCGGGAATATCGAGGCAGATTACCCGAACCTTTTTCAGGCTTGTCTTGAATTTCTGCTGCAGTTTGGCGCGGTGCGTTTTTTCCATCACGAAGATGATGTCGGCCCAGGCGACGAGTTCATGCGTCAACGGAATGTCGGCATCGTGATTAGTGCCGGCCGAAGCGACCTCGATGTCCCGCCGCTTGGAAAACACCTGCTCCGCCGTCGGGCTGCGCAAGCGATTCTGGCTGCAGATGAAGAGAACGTTCTTCAACGTGCTATCTGGCCAAGTCCGCCACGACCGCATCGAGCACGATCATGCCGGCCGGCGTGGCGCGCAGGCGCGCATTGCCGATCGGCGCCACCAGGCCTTCGTCCTGCAGTACCGACAGCCGTGCCGTCGACAGGCCGCGCCCTGAAAATGCCTCGTAGCGGGAAAGGTCGATGCCTTCCGCCAGCCTCAGCCCCATCAGCAGGAACTCGTCGGCCTCTTCCGACCGCGTCAGGATCTCGCCGCCGGTAACGCCATGGCCCTTGGCCTCGACCAGATTGGCCCAAGTCTCCGGCATTTTCTCGGCGATCGTCACCACGCGCCGGCCATTTTCGACGAACCGGCCATGCGCGCCGGGACCGACGCCGACATATTCGCCATAACGCCAGTAGGTGAGATTGTGCCGGCTTTCGGCGCCGGGCCTGGCATGGTTGGAAATCTCGTAGGCCGGCAGTCCGCGCGCGGCGGTGATCTCCTGTGTCAACGCGTAGAGATCGGCGGCAAGCTCATTGTCTGGAATGATGAACTTCCTTGCCGCATGCAGCGCATGGAACGGCGTGCCTTCCTCGATGGTCAGCTGATAGAGCGACAGATGGTCTGCGGCGTGGCCGATCGCCTGCTCGAGCTCCGCCTGCCACGCTTCCGGCGTCTGACCGGGCCGCGCGTAGATCAGGTCGAACGACAGCCGTGGGAATATCTCGCGCGCCAGGCCGATCGCATGCAGGGCCTCATCGACATTGTGCAAACGGCCGAGGAAGCGCAGATCCTTGTCGTGCAGCGCCTGCACGCCAAGCGATACCCGGTTGACGCCGGCCGCGCGATAGCCGCGAAAGCGCTCGGCCTCGACGGAGGAGGGATTGGCCTCCAGTGTCACCTCGATGCCATCAGGCACCGTCCAGTTCTTCGCCACTGCATCCAGCACCGCCGCCACGGTCTGCGGTTTCATCAGCGATGGCGTGCCGCCGCCAAGAAAGATACTGGTCACCTCGCGCGGCCCGGTGCGGCCGCGCATCGTCGCCAGCTCGGTCTCGAAGGCGCGGGCAAAACGCTCCTGGTCGACCGGCTGGTGGCGGACATGGCTGTTGAAGTCGCAATACGGGCATTTGGCCGCGCAGAACGGCCAGTGGACGTAGACGCCGAAACCAGGCCTGCGGTCGAGCAGCATGGTCATACGGCGGCCAATCGGGCTTGCGCGAATTTCTGGAAGGCGCGGGCACGGTGCGACAATGCGGTTGGCTGGCCGGGCTTCCAGCCATGCTTGTCCTTCGCGCTCATCTCGCCGAAGGTCTTCTCGAACCCATCGGGCAAGAACACCGGATCGTAGCCGAAGCCGAGCTCGCCGCGCGGCGGCCATACCAGCGTGCCCTCGACCTCACCGCGAAAATATTCCGCCTGGCCATCGGGGAAGGCCAGGCAGATGACCGCGACAAAGCGGCCCTTGCGCTGGGCAGGCGTGATCGCGCCAACTTCTTGCAAGGCCACTTCCGTGCGCTGCATGGCCATGCCGAAGTCGCGGGAGCCGTCCGGCGTCTCAGCCCAGTTGGCGGTGTAGACGCCGGGTGCGCCGTCGAGCGCATCGACACACAGGCCGGAATCGTCCGACAGCGCCGGCAATCCAGTGGCCTTGGCGGCGGCCAAGGCTTTTATGAGGGCGTTCTCCTCGAAAGTGGTGCCGGTCTCGTCCGGTTCCGGCAGGCCGTATTCCTTTGCGGACTTCGCTTCAATGCCGAATGGCGCCATCAGATCGGCGAATTCTCGCAATTTGCCGGCGTTGTGGCTTGCGACGATGATCTTATGCCCATCAAGCGAATGAATAGTTGGCGAATGCATCAGATGCCCCAAATTCGTGGCTCGGCGAATTCGATCGAATTGCCGGAGGGATCGCGAATATAGATCGAGCGGCCGCCTTGCGGCCACTCGAACTCGCTTTCGATGGCGATTTTCTTCGCCTCAAGATGCGCTTTCCAGCGTGGGATTTCATCCGCGCTTGCGGCGAAGCAAAGATGGCCCTGGCCGACCGCGCCATGCGGCGGCACGGGCAGCTTGGCGTCGGCCCGCGGCGGCACTTTGGTGGCCTCGGCATTGAAGATAAGCAGCACGCCGTCGCCGCAGCGGAAGAAGAGATGCCTGCCATCGACCTTACCGAGCAGATCGAGCCCGAGCACGCCCGAATAGAACCGTTCCGCGGCAGCAAGGTCGGTCACGTAGAGTGCTGATTCCAGGATTGCGGAAGGAGTCACAGGATCGCCAATCTCATCAATATTGGACCGCAGCTAAGCCACCGCCATTTGCTGCAAGCTGACCAGGCGCTGAATGCCTTTCTTGGCGAGCCCCATCAGCGCCGCGAACTGCTCTTCCGAGAACGGCTCGCCCTCGGCCGTGCCTTGGATCTCGACGATGCCGCCCTTGCCGGTCATGACGAAATTGGCGTCGGTGCCGGCCGAGGAATCCTCGATGTAGTCGAGGTCGATGACCGGCTGGCCATCATGGATTCCGCAGGAGATTGCCGCAACGTGATCCTTCAGCACCTTGCTCAGGCTCGCCATCTGGCGGGCTTCCATCCAGCGCAGGCAGTCGTAGAGCGCCACCCAGCCGCCGGTGATCGAAGCGGTGCGCGTGCCGCCGTCGGCCTGGATCACGTCGCAGTCGACGGTGATCTGCTGCTCGCCGAGCGCCTGCAGATTGACCACGGCGCGCAGGGAGCGGCCGATCAGCCGCTGGATTTCCAGCGTGCGGCCGCCTTGTTTGCCGGACGAAGCCTCGCGGCGCATGCGCTCGCCGGTCGAACGCGGCAGCATGCCGTATTCCGCCGTCACCCAGCCCTTGCCGGAGTTGCGCATCCAGCCCGGCACCTTTTCCTCCAGGCTGGCCGTACACAGCACATGCGTGTCGCCGAACTTCACCAGGCACGAGCCTTCCGCATGCTTGGAGACGCCGCGCTCGAAGGAGATGGGGCGCATTTCGTCGAATTGGCGTTTGGAAGGGCGCATTCAGGCTTCTTTCTTTCTTCGGAATCTTGGCCGGGGAATCTTGGCCGGCTTGTAGCCGCACGGGGCGTGACGCGCAAAGGAAAATGGACCGGTTGCGCCGACACCGCGGAAGTCTATATCTTCGGGGCGGAGGTTTGGCTCGAAATGACAAAGGCAGTCGATCCCGGTTTGCAGTCGCACGTGCTCCCCTCGCACGCGCTGCAATCGCCCGCGCTTCAATCGCTCGACATGCGTTCGCGCGACATCTTCCGGCGCATCGTCGATTCCTATTTGAGGGATGGCGAGCCGGTCGGTTCGCGCAGCCTGTCGCGCATCCTGCCGTCGTCGCTGTCGCCGGCCACCATCCGCAACGTGATGAGCGACCTTGAGCATCTCGGCCTGATCTATGCGCCGCACATTTCGGCTGGCCGGCTGCCGACCCAGGCAGGCCTGCGCTTCTTCGTCGATGCTTTCATGGAACTTGGTGACCTCTCCGACGAGGAGCGCCGCACCATCGAGGCCCAGGTGCGCGCCTCCGGCTCGGGCGCGACGCTGGAGCATATGCTGACCGAGGCCAGCCAGATGCTGTCCGGCATGTCGCGCGGCGCCGGCCTCGTGCTCGCCGCCAAGAATGAGGCGGCGCTTAAGCACATCGAATTCATCCAGCTCGAGCCGACCAAGGCGCTGGCCGTGCTGGTCTCGCAGAACGGCGACGTCGAAAATCGCGTCATCGATCTGCCCGCCGGCATCACCATCTCGCAATTGCACGAAGCCTCTAACTTCCTCAACGCCCATATCCGCGGTCGCACCCTGGCCGAGGCGCGGGTCGAGATCGCCCGCATCAAGGAAGAGACCAGGGCGGCCCTCGACACGCTGTCGCAGGATCTGGTCGAGAAGGGCCTGGCGGTCTGGGCAGGCGCTGAAAGCGGCGTGCCTGGGCGGCTTATCGTGCGCGGTCGCGCCAATCTCCTGGAAAACGTCACTGCCCAGGCCGACATAGAATTGCTGCGGCATCTGTTTGAGGATCTGGAGACGCAGGATGGGCTGATCCAGCTTCTCGACCTCGCCGAGGCAGGCCCAGGCGTGCGCATATTCATCGGTTCGGAAAACAAGCTGTTTTCGCTGTCTGGCTCCTCGCTGGTGGTGGCACCCTATCGCGACAAGGACGCGCGTGTCGTCGGTGCGCTCGGCGTCATCGGGCCGACGCGGCTGAATTATGCGCGCATAGTACCGATGGTCGACTATACGGCGCAGCTGATTTCGCGCATGCTGAGCTAGGAGCCGCCGCGGCCTGCCGCAAGGAGGAGAAAAGAATGGCGCTGGAATCGTTCAAGGCCCAGATCAGTCTGCTGCTCGAAGAAATGATCAACCAGCCAGAGGATCAGCACGAGGTACAAGAGCAGTTGCGCGAGAAGCTGCAAGAGATGCGGGCGATGGGTTTACCGCTGCCGGCCGATCTGGTCGCGCTGGAAAAGCGCCTCGACGACGACTTTTACGCCTCTGGCAACTGAACGGGTTCGGCTTCAAATCCTCGTGTGCTGGACGGCCGCTTGGAACGATCAATACCTGATGCCGTTTGCCCCTGTTCGAGGCGAATCCCGGAGGACGTTGATGATCCGATCTGGCGGCTTTGCGGCCTTGGCCGCTGCCCTCCTTGTTGCGACACCGGCAGCCGCCCAGCAGGCGGATCAGAATGTGCTCAAAGGCGAAGCCGCGTTTGGCGATTGGCACGCCGACAGGCCTGGCGTCCGACGCCTGATTGGGCCGCGAGACATGCCGGCAGCCGACCCCGCCCAATCCGCTTCGAACGGCGCCGGCGTGGCGGAACGGCCCGAAAGCGCCAAGCCAGAATTGCCGTCGGGCTTTTCGGCTGAAATGATCGCATCCGGCATCGTCAATCCACGTGTCGTGCGCGTCGCTCCGAATGGCGACCTGTTTGTTGCCAACAGCCATGCCGACCAAATACGCGTCTATCGTCTCGCCGAGGGCAGCGCCAGGCCCATCGAGAAAGCGATCTTCGCCAAGGGGCTCAATTATCCCTACGGCATCGCCTTCTATCCGCCAGGAGACAAACCGCAATGGGTTTATGTCGCGAACAGCGACAGCATCGTCCGCTTCCCCTATCGCGATGGCGACCTGAAGACATCCGGCAAACCAGAAACCATTGTCGCCAAAATCCCGTCGGGTGGTCACACGACCCGCGACATCGCCTTCTCGCAGGACGGCAAAACGCTTTATTTGTCGGTTGGCTCCGCCTCGAACGTCGCCGAGGATATAGGCAAGGAGCCGGATAGCGGCCTCGACGCCTGGGCCAAATCAAAGCCGCTCGGGGCGGCCTGGGGCTCCGAGGACGGCCGTGCCGATGTGCTCGCCTTTGACCCGGATGGGAAAAATCCGCGAACTGTCGCCACCGGCCTGCGCAACTGTACGGGCATGACCGTGCAGCCCGCCACCGGCGCATTGTGGTGCGTCGTCAATGAGCGCGACGAACTCGGCGACAATGTGCCGTTCGAATTTGCAACGGCGGTCAAGGACGGCGGATTCTATGGTTGGCCTTGGTACTACATCGGCAATAACGAGGATCCGCGCCATCAGGGCGAGCGGCCAGACCTCGCCGGCAAGGCCACTGTCCCCGATGTATTGATGCAGGCGCATTCGGCGCCGATGAATATAGCCTTCTACGACGGCAAGAACTTCCCGGCGGATTATCAGGGTGACGCCTTCGTCGCCATGCATGGTTCGTGGAACCGTGGCGCCAGGACCGGTTACAAGGTGGTGAGGCTCAAATTCAGGGATGGCAAGCCGACAGGCGAATATGAGGACTTCATGACCGGCTTCGTCATCTCGAACGACGCCGTCTGGGGCCGCCCGGTCGGTGTCGCGATGGCCAAGGACGGCTCCCTGATCGTCACAGAGGACGGTAACGGCACCATCTGGCGCGTTACCTACGAAGACGGCCGCTCCTGAACGGCGGTGTCGCCTGCTGCGCTGGCGCAATCGAATCCGGCCCGAGGGAATTCACCCAACTTCAACATTGTGCGACAAGCGCCAATCATGACACTCACCGGGTTCCTCGCCTATAGTGCTGCCCTCGGCATCGCCGCGGCCATCCCCGGCCCAGGCGTCACCGCGCTTGTTGCGCGTGCTCTGGGTTCCGGCTTCCACTCGTCGCTGGCCATGTCGTTCGGGCTGATGCTCGGCGACCTGACCTATCTCACTGCCGTGGTGCTCGGCCTGGCTTTCGTCGCACAGACTTTCGGCATGGTCTTCCTGGCCATCAAATGGCTGGGCGTCGCCTACCTCGCCTTTCTTGGCTGGCGTTTCTGGACGAGCGGCATCACGCCCGAAACGGTGGAGGCGAAGAAAGGCAAGGGCGGCTTGGCATCCAGCTTTGTAGCCGGCCTTGCCGTCACGCTCGGCAATCCGAAGACGATGATCTTCTATCTTGCCATCACCCCGACCATCGTCGATCTGAAGACGATCACGCTGGCCGATTACGGTATCCTCGTCGCGCTCACCATCGTCGTCCTGCTCGTCGTGCTGGTGCCCTATCTGGCGCTGGCGGCCAAGGCGCGCTGGTTCCTGAAGTCGCCGCGGGCGCTGAGGGCACTCAACCGCACCGCCGCCGGCTTTATGGTCGGCGCGGCGGCGGCAATTGCCGCCCGCCAATAGATCTCTTTCGCCAATCCGCCCAAGGATTGCCACGCCTTGCAAAGGCGGGGGTACTCAGCACGAACTTCACTCGGATATTTTTCGATCGACAGCCTATCTTGCGCGGTGGATGGCTCTATCCTATGCCCGCGCGACTCTTGCCGCTTTACCTCTGGGAGGAAATCAATGAACAAGCCCGCCACCCCCACACACGTGCCCGGCCGCGGCCGCATCTACAATTCGATCACCGAGACGATCGGTGACACGCCGCTGGTGCGGCTTGATAAATTCGCCAGGGAGAAGGGTGTCGTCGCCAATCTGCTGGCCAAGCTCGAATTCTTCAACCCGATCGCCTCGGTCAAGGACCGCATCGGCGTGTCGATGATCGAGGCATTGGAGGCTTCCGGCAGGATTACGCCCGGCAAGACCACCCTGATCGAGCCGACCTCGGGCAATACCGGCATCGCGCTCGCCTTTGCCGCCGCTGCCAAGGGCTACAAGCTGATCCTGACCATGCCGGAAACCATGTCCGTCGAACGCCGCAAGATGCTGGCTCTGCTCGGTGCCGAACTGGTGCTGACCGAAGGGCCGAAAGGCATGAAGGGCGCCATCGCCAAGGCGGACGAGCTGGCGGCAACGCTGCCCGACGCTGTCATTCCGCAGCAATTCGAAAACCCGGCCAATCCGGAAATCCATCGCCGCACCACGGCCGAGGAAATCTGGAACGACACCCATGGCGAAGTCGATATCTTCGTTGCCGGCATCGGGACCGGCGGCACCATCACCGGCGTCGGCCAGGTGCTGAAGAAGCGTAAGCCCTCGGTGCATGTTGTCGCCGTCGAACCGGAAGCCTCGCCGGTGCTGTCGGGCGGCCAGCCAGGCCCGCACAAGATCCAGGGCATTGGCGCCGGCTTCGCGCCAAAAATCCTCGACACGACGATCTATGACGAGATCGTCAAGGTCTCGAACGAGGATTCGGTTGCTAATGCACGGCTCGTCGCTCGGCTCGAAGGTGTGCCGGTCGGCATCTCGTCGGGGGCCGCCCTGCAAGCGGCGATCGTCGTCGGCTCGCGGCCCGAGAACAAGGGCAAGAACCTCGTCGTCGTCATCCCCTCCTTCGCCGAGCGCTATCTCTCGACGATCCTGTTCGAGGGATTGGGCGCTTAGACACGAGCGTTTTTGACCGGTCAGTAGCGATCCTTCGCGATGCCCTCCGACATCAAATACTCAGTATCACGCGTCGGCGTGGACCGCTGAAAAACCACCTGTGGCGGGCGTCGTTCGCTTGAGCGGCGGGTCACTTCCGTATCAATCGTCGCTGTCCGGCAGGTGGAGGACTTTATGTACAAGCTCTATACGCGTGCCAATACCGGCGGCTTTGTCGTCGAGGCGGCGCTCGCTTTGGCGGGCGTGCCTTTCGACCAGATCGACGTTCCGAAGGGCCGACCCGACCAGGCCTTTCTTGATATCAGCCCCTTGAACCAGGTGCCGGTCCTGATCTTGCCGGACGGACGCTCGATGACCGAATCGGCGGCGATCTGCATCCTGCTGGCCGAGCGCCACCCCGAAGCAGGACTGGCGCCCGCAGCAAGTTCGGCTGACCGCGCCGACTTCCTGCGCTGGATGTTTTTCATGTCCTCCGTCATCTATTCGGCTGACCTGCGGTTCTTCTACGCTCATCGCTACACGACCGATCCCCGGGGCGTGGACGCTGTCAAACAGGCGGCGGTCTCGGAAATGGATCGCAGCCTCGCCATTCTCGATGCCGCCCTCGACGGCCGCGACTGGCTGGCCGGCGACCAACTCTCGCTGGCCGACATCTATCTCGTCATGCTGGTGGCCTGGCATCCGGAGGTCGCGAAGGTTCCAACCGCTTGGCCGAACATCGAACGCCTGTGGGCCAATTTGCGGGAACATCGGGTGATGAAGAGGCTGAATGCTTCCCACGACATGTGGCCGGCCTAAGCACTCCGCCTTGTCTCAGTGTCTTTCCGCGCGGCCGAGCCCTGCCCGTCGTTCCTGCAGGAACCGGCGGACGGCCGGATCTCGTTCGAGGCCGATAGCCCGGTCATAGGCCTCGCTCGCTTGTGGAACTTTGCCGAGTCTGGCCAGCAGGCCCGCGCGGGCGGCCCAGTAAGGTTGATAGTCATACAGCCGCTTGTCGCCGCTGAGTTGATCAAGCGCGCCCAATCCTTCTGAAGCACCTTCGGCCTCGGCAATCGCCACCGCACGGTTGATCGACACCACCGGCGAGCCGGCAATCACCGACAGCGCGTCGTAGAGCTCCTTGATCGCGACCCAGTCGGTACAACCGGTCAGCCGCCGTGTCGTATGGGCGGATTGCACGGCGGCCTCGAGCTGGTAGCGGCCGACAACACCCTCGGCGGCCGCGCGCCCGAGCAGCGCCTCCGCTTCATCGATCAGGGTATCGTCCCACAATGCAAGATCCTGCTCGGCCAGCGGCACATAGTCACCCGCCGCATTGCGCCGGGCTGCACGCCGCGCCTCGGCGAACAGCATCAGCGCCAGCAGGCCGAGTGCTTCCGGCTCATCCGGCATCAGCGAGGCGATCAAACGGCCGAGCCAGATGCCTTCGGTCGCGAGATTGCGGCGCCGCGTTTCGGTGCCGGCCGGGTCGGACCAACCTTCGGCAAACGCCGCGTAGATCGCTTCCAGAACGGTGCCCAGCCGCTCGCCGAGCTCGGCCCGCTCCGGCACGCGGAACGGAATGCCTGTCTCGCGAATTCGCGTCTTGGCGCGCACCAGGCGCTGGCTCATCGTGGCTGGCGAGACAAGAAAAGCCGAGGCGATGGTCGCTGCGTCGAAGCCCAGGACCGTCTGCAGGATCAGCGGTGCTCGCACGCCGGCCTCAATCGCGGGATGGGCGCAGGCAAACATGAGCCTGAGCCGCTCGTCCGGCAGGTCTTCCTCGGCCATGCGCGCCTCCATCTCCTCGGCGATCAGTCTGAGGTGGTCGCGGCCCGCCTCGCGTGTCAGCCGCCGTCTGATCGCGTCGACGCGGCGCTTGCGTGCCACCGCCAGCAGCCAGGCTTCCGGCTTGTCGGGCACGCCCGCCTGTGGCCAACGCTCGAGCGCCGCTGCAAAGGCATCGGCCAATGCGTCCTCGGCAGCGGCCACGTCGCGCGTGCGTGCGGCGAGATAAGCGACCAGCTTGCCGTAGCTTTGCCGGGCGGCCGCTTCCGCCGCCGCCCGCGCAGTATCGGGCAATTCCGGCATCACATGGTGAGTTCCCAGATCGGCCGCACCTCTACCGTGCCGGTGCTGGCGCCCGGGCAGCGCGCCGCCCAGGCGATGGCGGCGTCGACGTCCTCCGCTTCGATCATATAGAAGCCGGCAAGCTGCTCCTTGGTGTCGGCATAGGGGCCGTCGAGCACGTTGGTCTTGCCATTGGCCATCCGCACCGAGGTAGCGGATTGCGTCGGCTTCAGCCGGTCGCCGGCGAGCCAGGCGCCGGATTTCTTCAGCGCTTCGGTGTAGGCGACGTACGCGCTCGACATCTGTGTCACCGCATCCGGTGGCGCGGCTGCCATCCCCGCTTCGTTTCCATAGATCAAAAGCATGTATCGCATGGTCTTCTCCCGTTTCTCGAAGGCCGCATCGTTGCGAGCCGGACTTATGTCGCGCGGCCCTGCCGGATTTCGACAAGCGCTGGAAAAATCTTTCTGCCGCGATGCGACCTCGCGCAAGCGCCAACGTGTTGCGGCACTGCTTAGCCGTTCGTCTAATCGCTGCTATTGCGGGTTGGCATTTCCCGCCCGCTGTCTAAACTCGCTTCGTGCCGCCGAGGAGGGCACGGCGGCGAATTTTCAGGGAGGAAATCGCATGCTCAATTTCAGGACGAAATTTGTTGCAGCCGGCGTGCTGGCGCTGTCGCTTGGCCTTGGCGCGGTATCGGTCAAGGCACAGGAATTCATCAACGTGCTGACCGGCGGCACGTCCGGCGTCTACTATCCGCTCGGCGTCGCGCTGTCGGAAATCTACGGCAAGGGCATCGAAGGCGCGCGTACTCAGGTGCAGGCGACGAAAGCGTCGGTCGAAAACCTCAACCTGCTTCAGCAGGGCAAGGGCGAGATCGCCTTTGCGCTCGGCGATTCCGTCAAGCTGGCCGCCGAAGGCAATACTGAAGCAGGCTTCCCAGGCAAGCTCGACAAGCTGCGCGGCATTGCCGCCATCTATCCCAACTACATCCAGATCGTCGCCAGCAAGGAATCCGGCATCAAGACGCTCGCCGATCTCAAGGGCAAGAGCCTTTCGGTCGGCGCGCCGGCCTCAGGCACCGAGCTCAACGCCCGCACGATATTTGCCGCTGCCGGGCTGAAATACGAAGACCTCGGGCGGATCGAATATCTGCCCTTCGCCGAATCGGTGGAGCTGATCAAGAACCGACAGCTCGACGCCACGCTTCAGTCGGCTGGCCTTGGGGTCGCGTCGATCCGTGACCTCGCCACCTCATTGCCGGTAAACATCGTTGCCGTGCCGGCGGAGGACGTCGCCAAGATCGGCTCGCCCTATCTTTCCGTGGTCATCCCCAAGGGCACCTACGAGGGCCAGACCGAGGATGTTGCGACCGCCGCCGTCGGCAATTTCCTGATCACCAGCGCCGATGTCTCCGACGAGACCGCCTACCAGATGACAAAACTGCTGTTCGAGCATCTCGACCAGCTCACCGCTGCCCACGCCGCCGCCAAGGCGATCGACCCGGCCAAGGCGCTCGACGGCATGCCAGTGCCGCTGCATCCAGGCGCCGAGAGGTATTACAAGGAAAAGGGATTGGTGAAGTAAGGAGCCATCCCTCCCCCTTGAGGAAAAGGTGAACAGCTGCCGAAGGCGAATGGACCGGTAGGGTCGGTTGAGGCCGTACACTGCCGCACCGACCCCACCCGCCTAGCTTCGCTCGCACCTCCCTCGGGGAGGGGAGCGCCCCGCCAGGAACCCCGCTAATGACCGCAACCCCGACCGTTCTTTCCCCCACAGCGGAAGCTCCTGTCGAAGGATTGCCGCCTGGCTTCGGCGAAGGCATCGCTGGCAAGGCGGCTTTTTTTATCGCCATCGCCTTCTCCATCTTCCAAATCTACATCGCCGCCTACGGCAGCCTACCGAGCCAGGTCATACGCGCCATGCATGTCGGCTTCCTGCTGCTGCTCGGCTTTGCCCTAATCGCCAATCTGCGCGCCAAAAGCGTCCCGGCGAAAGCAGTGTTCTGGACGCTCGGCCTGCTTGGTTTCGCCACCGGTCTGTACAATTGGGTGTTCTATGCCGACCTCATCCGCCGCTCCGGCTTTCTCACCACGCCTGACCTGATCGTCGGCGCGGTGCTGGTCGTGCTGGTCTTCGAGGCGGCGCGGCGGTTGATGGGGCTGCCGCTTGCCGTCATTGCCTTCATCTTTCTCGCCTACGCATTCGCCGGCAATCATCTGCCACCGCCGTTCATCCATCGCGGCTATGATTTCGCCCAGCTCGTCGACACCTTCGCCTACGGTACCGAAGGCATCTACGGCACGCCGATCTATGTCTCGGCCGCCTACATCTTCATCTTCGTCGTTTTCGCCGCCTTTCTTGAGCGCGCCGGCATGATCGCGCTGTTCAACGATTTTGCGCTTGGCCTGGTCGGCTCATGGCGCGGCGGCCCGGCGCAAGTCTGCGTGCTGTCCTCGGCGCTGATGGGCACCATTTCCGGCTCCGGCGTCGCCAATGTGGTGGCCAGCGGCCAGTTCACCATCCCGCTGATGAAGCGCTTCGGTTTCCGCTCGGCTTTCGCCGGCGCCGTCGAGGCGACCTCGTCGATGGGCGGTCAGATCATGCCGCCGGTGATGGGAGCGGTTGCCTTTATCATGGCCGAGACCCTGAACATCCCCTATGCCGCTGTGGTCAAGGCGGCGATCATTCCGGCGCTGCTCTATTTCGGCGCCTGTTTCTGGCAGGTGCACCTGGAAGCCGGCAAGGCCGGCCTGCACGGCATGGCCAAGGCCGACCTGCCCAACCCGTGGGATGCGGTGAGACAACATTGGCCGCTGGTACTGCCTCTCGCAGCACTGATCTACCTGCTGTTTGCCGGCTACACACCGGTGTTCGCCGGCACCATGGGCCTGGCGTTGACCATTGTGCTTATCCTCGGCACGCCGCTGGCAGCATCGATCGGGCCGCTCGCCTTCCGCATCGTCTTCTGGTTGGCGCTCGGGCTTGCCGCGGCTTCCTTCATGAAATTCGGCGTCAACATCCTCAGCCTGGTCATCGCCGTGCTGGTCGCCGCCTGCCTCACCTTCAAGGGCGGGCGCGAGACGCTGCGCATATGCGTGGATTCGCTTGCCGAAGGAGCAAAGAACGCGCTGCCGGTCGGCATTGCCTGCGCCATTGTCGGCATCGTCATCGGTACGTTGACGCTTACCGGCATCGCCTCGACCTTCATCGGCTGGATCATCTCGATCGGCGAGAACAATCTGTTCCTGTCGCTGCTTTTGACCATGCTCACCTGCCTGGTGCTCGGCATGGGCATACCGACCATTCCCAACTACATCATCACTTCGTCGCTGGCCGGGCCAGCGCTGCTGTCGCTCGGCGTGCCGTTGGTGGTCAGCCATATGTTCGTCTTCTATTTCGGCATCATGGCCGATCTTACCCCGCCTGTGGCGCTGGCCGCCTTCGCCGCCGCACCCATGGCCAAGGAAAGCGGCCTCAAGATCGGCGTCCAGGCCACCAAGCTTGCCATTGCCGGCTTCGTTGTGCCGTTCATGGCGGTCTATACCCCGGCGCTGATGCTGCAGGCCCCCGGCCCGATCGCCGCCCAGTTCGGCTATCCCGTCGAGGTCGCCTATATCGTCATCAAAGCCTGCATGGGTATCGTCCTGTGGGGCGCCGCGGCCGTCGGATTTCTCGCCCGGCGCATGGCCTGGTGGGAACGCCTCGTCGCCTTCGCCGCCGGCGTGCTGCTGGTTGCGGCGCTGCCGCTCACCGACGAGGCGGGCTGGGCGCTGTCCCTTGTCTGGATCGGCTGGCACTGCTGGCGCGCGCGGCAGGCTTCGCTGGCTAATTCAGCATGAGCCTCTGCATCGTCGCGGCCGGCAAGACGGTAACGCTCGCGGTCGCTGCCTTCACGCTCTCCTGGGTGCATTCGGTGGAGAAGACCCAGTGGCAGGAAGACTGGAAGGTGCTGCCGTCCGGCCTGCAGCTCGTCGAGGCCCGCATCAAGGGATCGGGCGCCGGGATGGAGCCGCCGCAAGGCTCGGTGCTGAGAAACGGCTGGTGGGTCTATGCGCCCAAGGTCGGGCCACAGCGGCGCCTCGCGCTCGCCGCCTCGGGCGCAACGGGTCAGGGCTGGACGCTGTGCACGGCGCAGGACTGTCGCGAATTGGCCAAGCTGGCAGGCGGCACGATCTCGCTGGAGCCGTGCGGGCCGGAGGGCTCCAGCCAGCCGCGGTAGCGGACGATCATGCCGGCAAGCGGATGCGAGATCTCGACATGGAAGCGGAAGCGGCCATCCTTCACCGTTTCGTAGGAAGTCGAGCGTGGACCGAGCCACATCGGAAGCGGCAGGCCAAAAAAACTCCAGCGGCGCAAGACCAGCGCCAGCCGGCCGTCTTCGGCAACCAGCGCCATCGCGAAGGTCAGCGGGCCGAAGCGTTCGCACAGCAGGCGCTGCGATCGACCCCGGCCCGCGGACTGTACGCTCGAAAAACTGTGCTTGCCGAATGTCCGGGTCCAGGTCTCGCCGTCCTTGTCGGTGTCGAAGCGGACATGAACCGGGATGTCCTCGCTTGCCCCGGGGAAGCCGACCGTCCAGGCCATTAGCCGGCCAAGAACATTGCGCCCGCGTTCGACGCGCGCGCGGCCTGCGGCCGTGATCGTACGGTCATGCATTGACCGAATTGCCCCGGGAAGGCCTTGCCAGGCGGCACCGAGCAGCTCGGCATAAAGCGGCTTGTCCTCGTCCGCCGCCCCGTTCCTGAAGCCGGTGTAGATTGTCCGCCCTGCGAACAGGGCTTCATAATCCCGGAGCTCCAAATCGCGCATCGCCGCCCGTGCGCCCGGCGCGGGCTGATGTCCGGCCAGCGCTTTGCGGACCAGCGCTTCGACCGCCATCGACGGGATCAGCGGCCCATCATTGCCCTCGGCCACAAGATGCCACGAGCGCTTGACGATGGCGCCCGCCCGGTCCGATCCCTCCACCTCGACGAACATGCCGCCGCGATGCTCGCCCCAGCGCAGCCGGTTCGTTGCCTGATGCATCAGCGGCGCCAGTGGCGAAAGTGAACCGATCAATCCGGCGCGAACCAGCCAGGCGAGGCCGATCAGGGCGCGGTGCAGCGTCTCGGGAACCGGCCCGGCGCCCATCCAGATGGTCCTCGCCTCCGGCCAAAGCGCGGCCAAGGCGCGCAGGTCCGGAACGTCGACCAGAGAAAACAGCGTGTTTCGAAGCGGCAGCCGGCCCGGCGGCGCGATAGTGTAGCGCAGCTGCTCGGTAAACGGACGGCCTTGTTCGGGACGGCCATTGCGAACAAGCCGCACCGGCCGACCGGCATAACCGGCGATAGCCCGGATGACGTTCCCGCCAACGCCGGCAAAGGGCGAAGGCGCGATGCCGCCGCGAATGCCGTCGACCCGCGTCAGGTCCGAAGACAGGCGACGCACCACCGCCGCCGTCAGCACCGGAAAGCTCGAGACGCCGGACAGCACGAAGACGCCGGCGTTTCGCGCCGCCTCGTCGAACGCAGAGACACCGGCGACGAAATCCGAGCCGTCGGCTAGATCGAGATAGTTGATGCGCCGGGCGATGCAGGCCTCGATCAGGCGATAGCGTCCCTCGCCATAGGCCTGGAACGGACCGCTCGCGTCGACTACAATATCAGGCTCAAATGCAGCGAGTTGCGCGGCGAGATCGCCGTCACGGTCGAACAGTGCCGGCACCAGCTGGGCTGCTGTCGGGGCGTGCTTCTTGCAATACGCGTCAGCCTTGGCGAGCGAGCGCCCGGCGACAAAGAGGATCAGATGCGGCTCGCCCTCCAAAAGCTCGACAGTGCGACCGCCAAAGGTGCCATAGCCGCCGACGACAAGAACCTTCATCCGCAGTTCCCCCAACAGTTCCCCCAAAATGCCCCGCCCGCTCCCGGCCACGGCAACGAATCTAGCGGATCAATCTTGCCCTCACCTCGGCGGAAGGGATTTCGCAATTGTCTTTCTTGCCGAACAGGGCGTAGCGGTTCTTTGCGATGCGGTCGTAGAGCCAGTCGCGAAGCTGGCACGGCAACAGCAGCAGGACCCGCGCCGCCCGCCACGGCCAGCCGAGTTCGGCCATGACGGCAACGAAACTGTCCAGGCGGGTGAAAGCCGCGCCATCGATGATGACGAGATTGGTCTCGTAGCTATCCGTCCGCAGCCCGTATTTCTTGAACAGCACCTCGCCGAACGGCGACTGAGCCGTTACGAAATGGAAGCGGCCCTTGCGGTCGAGCTTCACCACCATGCGCACAAAGCCCGAGCACAACACGCAGACGCCGTCGAACACGATCAACGGGCGACTTGCACCGAATTGTGGCGGCTCAGGAGAATGGTTCGGCTCGACGATCACGTGACGCCCGGCAGCTGGTGTCAGGCGACACTAGGCCTGCCGGCGGCTGGATCAAAGCCCGGAATGCTAGAGGCCTGGCGTTGTCGCACGCCGTCTGTCGGTCAGCGCAGGGCGCTCGGCGCGATAGGTCGTTGACCGGTTGTCGGCGTCGGGCCGGCAGATCCGGCTGTCGTGACGGCTTTCCGTGGTCATCATTAGTGCACGCTGATCCCAAGCGTGTTGCCACGGCGCGCGCAGGCGGGGCCTGGGCCGCGCATATAATAGCGCTCAGGCCGATAGGTCGGAGCGACGAATTCGCGGATGGCGGCGGCATAGCCGGCGATTTGATTCCAGAAGCTCATTTTACTCGGTCCCTGTCCCGTTTCGGATGTCCCTTCCGAATTGCGGGGATCATAGCGTCCAGGCGTGAATAGTCGGTGAACGCGATGTTAATCTCTGGTCGAAAATGCCTTTGTTCATGGCTGGAATGCGGCTGATTCGCGGTGTTTCCATGCATTCCGTCGGCATTTCGTCCATTGTGACTTTTGCATCACATATGTTTCGCCTGAATGTCGCAGAGGCGCGGTTTTGTTTCAGGTTTTGCCGGACCGCGAAATTTCCGTGCACGCGGCCGGAAAACCAGGAACCGGCCCGTCAGCCGCACGTTGATTTCCCAGTGCCGGGACGAACCGGCTCCACAGGCTGTGGTGCTCGGGTGGGCCGCAGCCAAAAATCCGAAACCGCAAGAGCAATGGAAAGGCAAAGGCCATGGGTTTCTTTTCGAAGGATATCAAAACCCTCGACGACCTCTTCGTGCACACGCTGCGCGACATCTATTACGCTGAAAAACAGATCGAGAAATCGCTGCCGAAGATGATCGACAAGGCGAGTGATCCGCAGCTGAAAGCCGGCTTTGAGAAACATCTCGCTCAGACCAAGAGTCATATCCAGCGTGTCGAGCAGGTGTTCGAACTGCACGGCGTGAAGGCCAAGCAGGTCGACTGCCCAGCCATCGACGGCATTCTCGAAGAAGCCGACGACGTCAGCGGCGACATCGCCGACAAGGAGGTCCTCGACGCTGCGCTGATCGCCTCTGCCCAGGCGGTCGAGCATTATGAGATGACCCGTTACGGCACCCTGATTGCCTGGGCCAAGCAACTGGGCCGCAGCGACTGCGCCAATGTGTTGGCCAACAACCTCAAGGAGGAGCAGGCAACCGACCGCAAGCTTACCGAGATAGCGGAAAGCAAGGTCAACCTGCAAGCCGCCGAGTAGCGCAGTGAGTGAGAACAAGGCAAGGCTGGGTTGAAAGCCCGGACTTGCCTTTGCGCTGCCGGAACCGGAACGGACTTTGCCCGTTCTCGGTTGAACATTGTCGTGCAGGGAGTTTGTCATGGCGCCGCGCCCGGCCTGGAGAGGGTATCTCAAGCTTTCGCTGGTCACTTGCGCCGTCGAACTGACCAATGTCGTCACCCAGGCGGAGAAAGTCTCATTCCGCGTGCTCAACCGCAAGACCGGCAATACCGTCAAGCGCGTCTATGTCGATTCGGCAAGCGGCAAGCCGCTCGATGAAGGCGACGAGATCAAGGGCTACGAAATCGGCGACGGCGACTTCGTCCAAATCGAGGAGGAGGAGATCGAAGCCGTGCAGATCGAATCCTCGCACACGATGAGCCTCGATGGTTTCATCGAAAAATCCTCGATCCAGCAGATCTATCTCGACGCGCCCTATTATGTGACGCCTGCGGACGAGGTCTCGGAAGAGGCCTTCGCCGTCATCCGCGACGCCATGGCCGCCAAGAAGACGGCGGGGCTGGCCCGCATTGTGCTCTATCGCCGCGAACGTCCGGTGGTCATCGAGCCGTTGGGCAAGGGTCTGCTGCTGACGACCTTGCGCTATGGCGATACGGTTCGCAGGCCCGAGATAGTGTTCGGCGACATCAAGACGGTGAAGACCGACGCCGAGATGATCAGGCTGGCCGAACACATCGTCGATGAGAAACAGGCGGCGTTCGATCCTTCCGAATTCGAGGACAAATACGAAAATGCCCTGATCGAGCTGGTCCGCGCCAAGAAGGCCGGCAAGAAGGCACCGAAGGCCAAGGCGGAACCACGGCCCTCCAACGTCGTCAACCTCTTCGATGCGCTGAAGAAGAGCCTTTCATCGGAAGCCGGTGCGCCGGCAAAGACCGGACGCCCGGGAAAAGGCGCCAAGTCCAAAGCCGCCCGGCGCAAATCTGCTTAGGATCCGCCCATGGCCAGCCTCGAGCAGTATCACGCCAAGCGCAATTTCAAGAAGACGGCCGAACCAGCCGGCAAGGTTTCGCGCGGCAAGAAAGCCGTGCCGGGTGGCATCTTCGTCATCCACAAGCATGCCGCCACCAGGCTCCACTACGACCTTCGTCTCGAGCATGGTGGCGTGCTGTGGAGCTGGGCCGTGACGCGAGGCCCGAGCCTCGACCCGCACGAAAAGCGGCTCGCCGTGCACGTCGAGGACCACCCGATCGACTATGCGCCGTTTGAAGGCACTATCCCGAAGGACCAATATGGCGGCGGCTCGGTCATTGTCTGGGACGAGGGAACTTGGGTCCCCGATGGCGACCCGGCAAGGGCGATGAAGAAAGGCCATATCAGTTTCGAACTGTATGGCCACAAATTGCATGGCGCCTGGCATCTGGTGCGGCTGAAGCCGCGTCCGGGCGAAAAGCGTGACAACTGGTTGCTGATCAAATCCGACGATGCCGCCGCGCGTCCGGGCGAGGACATTTTGCAGGAGGCGCCGCAATCGGTGAAATCCGGCCTGACCATCGAAGAGGTCGGCGAAGGCAAGACCGCCGACGGCAAGAAGCCAAGCGTCTGGCAGTCCGACAGGCCGGCCGCCAGCAAAGCGAAGGCCGTCGCGGCAAGGCGGCTGGAATTCATCGAACCGGCGCTCGCAACGCTGGAGCGGGACGCCCCGCCCGGCAAGGACTGGCTACATGAGGTGAAGTTCGACGGCTATCGCATGCAGGCGCAGCTTGCCGGCACCGAGGTGCGGCTTTTGACACGCGCCGGCCTCGACTGGACCGACAAATTCGGTGGCGCAATTGTCGCGGCACTTGGCGGCCTGAAATGCACCGATGCTATCATCGACGGCGAAATCGTCGTGCTGGCGGATAATGGCGTGTCGTCATTCTCGCTGCTGCAGCAAGATCTGTCGGCGGGCCGTACGGATCGTTTCATCTACTACGTTTTCGACCTGTTGCGTCTCAACGGTGAGGATATCCGTTCCGAGCCGCTGGTCGAGCGCAAGGAAAGGCTGCGCACTTTGCTCGCCGGACAGGCCGAGGATCAGGCCGTGCGCTTCAGCGACCACTTTGCCGAGCCCGGCAAGATCATGCTGGAGCATGCTTGCCGGCTGGGGCTCGAAGGCGTCGTCTCCAAGCGCGCCGATGCGCCCTACCGCAGCGGCCGTGTCCCGTCCTGGGTGAAGTCGAAATGTACGGCGCGCCAGGAATTCGTCATCGGCGGCTACATGCCGTCGGACAAGACCGGGCGGGGCCTGCGCTCGCTGCTGGTCGGCTATCACGAGGGCGGCAAGCTGCGCTATGCCGGCCGCGTCGGCACCGGCTTCACGGCCAAAAGCACCAACGAGCTGAAGAGGAGGCTTGATGCGCTGAAGACGACAACCTCGCCCTTCGACAGGGCGGTGCCAAGGGGCAAGGGGCTGGTCTGGGTCAAGCCCGAACTTGTTGGCGAAGTGGAGTTTCGCAGTTGGACGTCGGACCGTATAATACGCCACGCGTCGTTCCAGGGATTGCGCGAGGACAAGCCGGCGGAGGAAGTCGTGCAGGAGAAACCGAAAGCACGCTCAGCTCCGGCAGAGTCGAAGCCAAAGCCCGCCAAACCCGCGGCCACGGCGAAAACCTCGGTTACGCTGTCCCGCCCCGACAAGCTTCTGTGGCCGCAGGAGAACGTATCGAAGCAGGATCTGGTCGATCACTACGCGCTGGTCTGGCCGCGCATGAAGCAATTCGTCATCAACCGGCCGCTCAGCCTCGTGCGGGCGCCGGACGGTGTTGGCGGCCAACGGTTCTTCCAGAAGCATGCCTCGGCCGGCATGCACGACAAGATCGCCGTGATGAAGGACCCCACCGACGGCGAGGAGATATTGTTCATCCGCGATTTCGACGGTGTCGTGGCCCTCGTTCAACTCGGCGTCGTCGAGATCCACATCTGGGGCTCGACCACGGAAGAGCTGGAAAAACCAGACCAGATCATCTTCGATCTCGATCCCGACGAGGGTGTCGACGTGAAGGCGGTGCGTGCCGCGGCGCTCGATATCCGCAGCCGGCTCGACGAACTGTCCCTGCCTAATTTCGTCAAGACCTCGGGCGGCAAGGGCTATCATGTCCTCGTCCCGCTGAAGCCGTCGGCGGACTGGGACGAGGTCAAAGGCTTCGCCCATGAGTTCGCCCGAGCGCTCGAGCAAGCCGCACCCGACCGCTACACGGCGACGCTGTCTAAGAAGGCGCGCACCGGCAGGATATTCGTCGATTATCTGCGCAATGGCCGTGGCGCGACCACGGTCGCGCCCTATTCGTCGCGCGCCAAAAAAGGCGCCACGGTATCAATGCCGGTGACCTGGGCGGAAATCGAGGCCGGATTGCCGCCGAACGCCTTTCCGATCGGCGACAAGACGACGCTGAAGCGGCTTGGGCAAGCCGATCCCTGGGAGGATTTTTTCAAGCAGGCCAAGCCGCTCAAGCGCGGCTAGAGCAATTCCAGGAAAAGTGTGGAACGGTTTTCCGTCTGGGATTGCGTCAAAACAAAAAAGATAGAGCGGTTCGGTGTTTCCGTGAAACGACGAGCCGTTCTAGTGCGTCGAAGCGAGCCGTCAGGCGAGAAACGTCTTCTCGAACGCCTGCTTGCCTGTCGGCGAGAAAATCACCGCACGGCTGTCCTTCTCGCGCCGCGCCCATTTCTCGGCGAGGATCTTGTCGAGAATGGCGGCGCCCAGCGTGCCGGCGAGGTGCGAACGCCGCACGCTCCAGTCGAGGCAGGCCCGGCACACCGGTCGCCGCGCCTTGCCCTCGACATCGATGCCGATCGCGGCGAAATGCGAGGCGGCCGACGGCCCAAGCTGAATCTCCTCATCATCTCGCAGGAGCACTTGTCGAGCGACGAGACGGTCCAGCATCGCCACCGCCTGCTCGCCGGCGAGGTGGTCGTAGCAGACCCGCGCCACGCGCATGGCCGCGTCGCGTGGGCCAGGCCGCACTCGTTGCGGCCCGGCCGCAGCGGCAACACCTGTGATCGCCTCGATCATGCCTGCTACCTGCGGGCCGGCGAGGCCGTAGTAGCGATGCCGTCCCTGGCTTGCCAGCGTCAGCAGCCCGCCTTCCATCAGCTTCGACAGATGGGAGCTCGCTGTCGGAAGCGACACCCCGGCCTCGAGTGCCAGTTCACTCGCCGTCAGTGCCGTGCCGCCCATCAGTGCGGACAGCATGTTTGCCCGCGCTGGATCGCCCACCAGGCTGGCAATGCGGGCTATGTCAGGTCCTTCGCGCATGGTTCGTTCCTCATCGAAGCATCCTCGTCAGAAAAGCATTAGTCTCGATGCAAATCAAGGAGACAACGATGCCTGCAAGGACCATTCTCGGCGCCGCGCCTGCTCGCCGGCCGTTCCCGTTCATTGTCTTGCGCCGCTTGCGGCTGCGGCTCCTGAAGCGGTGGTACGACCGTCATCTGCAGCGTCTCGACCTCGCCGAGATCGACGATCATCTGCTGCGGGACCTTGGCCTGACACCTGAAGACGTCCGCCGCGAATGCGCGAAATCGTTCTGGCAGGCATGATCAGCGAAGGATTTGCCTAGCATATCGATCTTCGGAACGTTTCGATCCGGCTCGAACTGTGACCGCAAGAAAACATCCACCGCCAAGGAGGCGAAAATGACCATCACCTGCTTCATCCGCTACGAGATCGATCCGTTCGGCAAGGCGGCGTTCGAGGAATATGCACGCAATTGGGGGCAGGCGATCCCGCGCTGCGGCGCCGATCTGATCGGCTATTTCGCGCCGCACGAAGGCTCGGCCACCACGGCTTATGCCGCCTACAACATCGACAGTCTTGCGGCCTACGAAGCCTACCGCGCCCGGCTCGCCGCCGATCCCGCCGGTAAGGCGAATTACGAGTTCGCCCGGCGGGAAAAATTCATCCTGAAGGAGGACCGCACCTTCCTCAAGCTCGCCTCCGGGCCACATGCTCCTTTGGTAAAACCATGATCACCGTCATCTTCGAGGTCGAGCCGGCGGCGGGCATGCGCGATGCCTATCTCGGCATCGCCGCCGATCTGCGCCCACTGCTCGACGGCATCGACGGTTTCCTGTCGATCGAGCGCTTCCAGAGCCTTGCCGATCCGAACCGCATCCTGTCGCTGTCCTTCTGGCGCGACGAGGATGCGGTGAAGGCCTGGCGCAACACGCAGGAACATCGGCAGGCGCAGAAGGCCGGGCGCGGCGGTATCTTTGCGGACTATCGTTTGCGCATCGCTCATGTCGTGCGCGATTACGGCCTGACCGAACGCGCCGAGGCGCCTCAGGACAGCCAGGCGATGAATGGTTAAGGACTGTTAAGCATTCCCGATCAGCACCCCTGCCGCAAACACCAGCGCGCCACCTAGCACCACCTGGAAGGCGGCGCGCCAGAATGGGGTCTGCATGTAGCGGTTCTGCACGAAGGCGATCGCCCACAGCTCGAAGAAAACCACCACGGCGGCGACAATGGTAGCCGTCCAAAAAAGCGGGATGAGATAGGGCAGCGCATGGCCGAGCCCGCCCAGCGTCGTCATGACGCCGACGGTCAGCCCGCGTTTTGCCGGCGAGCCGCGGCCAGATAATTTGCCGTCGTCGGAAGCCACCTCGGTGAAACCCATCGAGATGCCAGCGCCGATCGAGGCGGCAAGCCCGACCAGAAAGGTCTGGAACGTATCATGCGTGGCAAAGGCGGCGGCAAAGATCGGCGCCAGCGTCGACACCGAGCCATCCATCAGCCCGGCCAGCCCCGGTTGGACATAGGTCAGGATGAACTGGCGCTGCTCGGCCGCCGCCTCTTCGTCCTTGACCGCGCCCGGCACATGCTTTTGCTCCAGCCGCTGCGCCAGTGTCTCGTGGCCCTGTTCTGCGATCGCCAGGTCGTCGAGCAGCTTTCGCGTCGACGCATCGCCTGTGCGTTTGGCCGCCTCAATATAGAACAGATAGGCCTGGCGCTCCATGGCCTCGGCCTGGCTGCGCACATGGTCGATGCCGAGCGGCCTCACCAGCCAGTCCGGCTTGCGCTCGTAATAGCCCTTCACATGTTCGCGCCGGATCAGCGGTATGCGCTCGCCGAAGCGCTTGCGGTAAAGCTCGATCAGCGAATCGCGATGGCCGTCCTCCTCCTCCGCCATCTCCTCGAACACCTTGGCCGATTGCGGAAAGCTCTCCGCCAGCCCGTCGGCATAGGCGCGATAGATGCGCCCGTCATCCTCCTCGGAGGAGATGGCGAGCGCTAGGATCTCCTGTTCCGAGAGCGATTCGAAGGGACGGCGGCCGAAGCCGAAAACGCGGGAAAGCATGAGAAATTCACCCTAGTTTAGAATAGTTCTAAACTATGGCTTCGCGCGTCGCCGGTCAATCGTGTGCGCTCCACTCGTCTGCTCAAAAGTATCGACTTCGAAACCGAACGAGGCATCGTTGCTATCGGCAAACGTGCACCTATATAATCGAATCTGAACCAAGAGAAAGGAACCGCAGATGCTGGAAAAACAGCAGCCGTTTGACCCCAAGCCGGTTCTCGACCTGATCGCTAACATCGAGGCGGACTTGCAGCGCCTGAAAGGGTTGGTCGAGCAGCAGGTCGAAAAATTTGATCCCGCCAATCCGCATAACAAGGCTCCCGACGGCAAGTTGACCGAGGAGGGCGTCGAGTGCTGCTATCGCCTGTTCGACGAGGGAAAGTCGCGCTATTCGGTTGCTCAGCAGATGAAGATCTCCTTCGCCGCTGCCACCCATCGCTTCAACACCTGGCGCAAGATCGGCGGCCCCAAACGGCAAAAGACGCTGTTGGGGTGAGGGGCGGCCGGCAATGCCGGTAAATCGGCAGCGATTTGTCGAAATGACGAAGCATGGCGGAGGGCGGAGGAGAGGTGGGTGACAGTCACGCCCACTCCTGCTTCCAAGTCGAATTGTAACGGTCACATTTTTTCATTGGTGCGCGGCTTCCCTTTCCGTGCACATAGGCAGTCTCATCTCTTGCAGGACCCAGCCATGATCACCCCTCCCGGCATCGCCGATATTCACAGTGCAGCAGCGCGATTGTCCGGACTGATCGTCGAAACGCCGCTGATCGAATCGCCGGAGTTGAACAATCGCTTCGGCGCCAGGATCCTGTTCAAGCCGGAGACGTTGCAGCGCACCGGCTCGTTCAAGTTCCGCGGTGCATACAACAAGCTCTCCTCGCTCTCGGCGGAAGAACGCGCCCGCGGCGTCGTCGCCTTCTCGTCGGGTAATCACGCGCAAGGCGTTGCCGCCGCAGCGGCGATGTTCGGCGTCAAGGCCGTCATCGCCATGCCCGCCGATGCGCCGGCGATGAAAGTCGGCAATGTCAGGAAGATGGGCGCGGAAGTGATCACCTTCGACCGGGTCCGCGACGATCGCACTGCCGTCGTCCGTTCTTACGTGGAAAAGGGCATGGTCCTGGTGCCGCCCTACGACGATCCGGCCATCATCGCCGGCCAGGGCACGATCGGCCTCGAATTGATGCGCCAAGCAAGAGCGCTTGGCGTCAGCCTCGATGCGGTAGTGGTTCCCTGCGGCGGCGGCGGGTTGAGCAGCGGCATTTCGATCGCGGTCAAGGATGCCCCGCCGGGCACCGCCGTCTGGGCCGTGGAACCTGAGCATTTCGACGACACACGCCGCTCGCTGATCAAAGGCGCCAGGGTGTCGAACGCGCCCGGCCACACCTCGATCTGCGATGCCCTTCTCGTCGCCGAGCCGGGCGCCATCACTTTCGAGATTAACCGCAAGAATCTCGCGGGCGCCATCGCCGTTTCCGACAAGGCGCTGGCACAGGCGATGCGCGATGCGATGGCTTGTCTGAAGCTGGTGGTCGAACCCGGCGGTTGCGTCGGCTTGGCCGCGCTGTCGTCAGGCGAGATCGACCTTGCCGGGAAATGCATTGCCGTGGTGCTCTCCGGCGGCAATGTCGATCTCAGCACCTATGCCGAGATCATTGCTGCCAGCTAAGATAGCAACCAATTCCAGGTCATGTGCCGGTTCGAGGCGCTCGAGCCTCCGTTGCGCCCAGCCGAACCGGTACTCTTCAAAGACTGAGATCAATGAAACTGTTCTTCAGCCGCAATCCCAATCCTCGCCTCGCGGTCGCGGTGGCACGGTATCTCAACGCCAAGGTCGAGTTTGAATTCGCCTCTCCCTTCGCTCCGGGCCAGGCCGAGCGATTTCGGCCGCTCAATCCAAATCTTTCATTGCCCATCCTTATAGGTTCGGGAAAAAGCCTATGGGAGGCCGACGCCATAGCCTGTCGGCTTTCGCGCGATATGCATTCGGATTTCTGGCGCGCTGGCGACGACGAGCCCGAGATGATCCGATGGCTGAGTTGGGGGAAAGAGAACTTCGCAAGAGCCTGCGATGTCGTGCATTTCGAACGCGGGACCAAACAGCGCTATGGGCTCGGCCCGATCGATCAGGCGCGGGTTGAGGAGGGCCTGAGCGACTTCCGCACGGCCGCTGCCATACTTGATGCCGAGCTTTCTGAGCGAGAATGGCTGGTCGGCGCTTCGGTTTCCTATGCCGACTTTCGAATGGCGACGTTTCTGCCCTTCAACGATGTCGCCCGATTGCCGCTCGATGACTATCCCTCTGTCAGTCGCTGGTATCTTGAACTCGAAGAAATCGACGCCTGGCGCGATCCCTTCGAAGGGCTCAATGCGCCTGAATTGACACCGGTCCCGGGCCAGGCCAAGTCCGTGTAAATCTCGATCATTTGCACAAGCGGATCGAGTTCGACCCTAATCCAGCGTCCGGCGGAACCGCACCAGCGCAATACCGGCGAACAGCGCCACGAACACCACCAGCCAGCCGATTTCCGTTGCCACCGCCGGCAGCTCGGCGCCCTTCAGCATCACCGCGCGGATGATGCGCAGGAAATGCGTCAGCGGCAGCACCTCGCCGAAAATCTGCGCCCAGTCCGGCATGCCGCGATAGGGAAACATGAAGCCGGACAGCATGATCGACGGCAAGAAGAAGAAGAAAGTGAGCTGCAGGGCCTGCATTTGCGTGCGGGCGATCGTCGAGATCGTGTAGCCGAGCAGCACCAGCGCCAAGACGAAGATAAGGACCGCCGTCAACAGCAGCGACATCGACCCGGTGAAGGGGATGGCAAACAGAAGCTTCGAGGCTGCCAGCACCACCAGCACCTGCACGGCGCCGACCGCCAGATAGGGCAGCACCTTGCCCAGCATGATCTCGAGCGGGCTGGACGGCATCGCCAGAAGGTTCTCCATCGTGCCGCGCTCGGTCTCGCGCGTCAGCGCGATCGAGGTCATCATCACCATCGTCATCTGCAGGATGACGCCGAGCAGGCCGGGCACGATGTTGTATTGTGAGACGGCTTCCGGATTGTAGCGCCGGTGCACCACCACCTGGAGCTGGCCCCGGGCAGCTTCGGCCGCCGTCTCCTGCATGCCGCGTGCCCTGAGCAGCGCCTGGTTGGCGACGGTGCCGAGCGTCGAGATGGCGCCGCTGGCGACGGCCGGGTCGGTCGCATCCGCCTCGATCAGGATCTGCGGGCTGTCGCCGCGCTCGACCCGTCGGGCAAAATCGGCGGGAATGGTGACGACGAAGGCGACGTCGCCGCGCGCCATCAGGAATTCGGCTTCGGCGGCACTTTGCGCAACATGGTCGAAGCGGTAATAGCCGGTGGTCTGCAGCGCCGAAACCATGGCCCGCGTATAAGGATCGCTGCTCATCGTCACCAGCGCTGCCGGCAGGCTCTTCGGATCGTTGTTGATGGCATAGCCGAACAGCACCAGCTGCATCAGCGGTACGCCGAGCATCATGGCGAAGGTGATGCGGTCGCGCCGCATCTGGATGAACTCCTTGATCAGCAGCGCGCCTAGCCTGGCGAACGAAAAGATGCTGTCTATCCCATTTTTCATCCCATGTTGTCCTTCGAACCGGACATGAACTGGATGAACACATCTTCCAGGCTGGTCTCGCCGGGCGTCACCGTAACGCCCTCGTGCTCTTTCTCGACATCGGCGAGCGCTGCCTGAAGTGCCGTCCTGTCGGAGCCGACGACATGCAGCGTCGCGCCGAACGGCGCCACCTGGTCGACGCCGGGGCGGCCATGAAGTGCGGCAGCGACCTGATCGAGCCGTGGCCCTTGCAGGACGAAGGTGGTCAGCCCGGCATTCCTCACCACGTCCTCGACCGTGCCGGTGGCCAGCATCTTGCCGTAGGAGATGTAGCTGATGCGGTGGCAGCGCTCGGCTTCGTCCATGTAGTGGGTGGAGACCAGCACGGTCAGGCCGCCGCTCGCCAGCCGGTGGATCTCGTCCCAGAATTCGCGTCGCGCTTTCGGGTCGACGCCCGCCGTCGGTTCATCGAGCAGCAGCAGTTTCGGCTTGTGCATGATGCAGGCGGCCAGCGCCAGCCGCTGCTTCCAGCCGCCGGACAGGGTGCCGGCCAACTGGTTCCTGCGCGATGTCAGGCCGAGCTCCTCAAGCGTCTTAGCAACGTGCTCGTCGAGCGGCGTCAGCCGGTAGAGCCGTGCCACGAATTCGAGATTCTCGCCGATCGTGAGATCTTCGTAGAACGAGAATCTCTGCGTCATGTAGCCGACTTCGCGTTTGATCCGCAGGCTGTCGGTGCGGATGTCGAAGCCCAGAACGGTGCCTTCGCCCTCATCCGGCGTCAGCAAGCCGCACATGATGCGGATGGTCGTCGTCTTGCCCGAGCCGTTCGGCCCGAGGAAGCCGACGATCTCGCCCTCGGCCACAGCCATAGTCACATGGTCGACGACGGTCTTGTCGCCGAAGCGTTTGACCAGGCCGTGCACGTCGATGACGTTCATTTTCCGATGTCCGCCAGATCGACGTCGACGATCTGCCCGGGCTGCAATGCGCTGGCGTCGCCCTCCGGCCGCGCTTCGACCAGATAGACCAGCTTTTGCCGGGTCTCGAGCGAGTAGATCACCGGCGGCGTGAATTCCGGATCCGGCGACACGTAGCTGACGCGAGCCTTCACGCCCGATCCGCAGCCGTCGCAACGGACGTTGAGCAGCGTGCCGACGTCGACCGAGGAGAACGCGCTTTCCGGCACATAGACGCTGAGCTTCACCGCGCCATCCGGCAGCATGGAGATGACCGGCGCGGTCGGCCCGGCCGTGTCGCCAGGATAGCGGATGACATCGTTGACCCGGCCGGGCGAGGGCGCCGTCAGCACGCGCTTCGACAGCCGCCATTGCGCTTGCTCCAGCGCCGACTGCGCCTGCCTGACCTGATTGTCGGCGGCCTTGATCGTCTCCGGCCGTGCCGGCAGGCCGCCGACGGCGAGATTGGCCTCCGCCTGGCCGACCTGCGCGTTGGCCGTCTCCAGCGTCGCGGAAGCCGTGTCGTAGTCGGCCTGTGTGCCGGTGCCGCGTTTGAACAGATCGCTGGCGCGGATGTAACGGCGTTTGGCGTCGGCGGCTTGCGCCTTGGCCATGTCGAGCTGCGCCTTGAGCACCGCAATCTCTTCAGGCCGCTTGCCGACCTGCAGGGCGGCAAGTTGCGCCTGGGCCTGCGCAAGGGCCGCCTCGGCTTGTGCGATGGCGATCTTGGCGTCGGCGTTTTCCAGCGTCACCACCGGCGTGCCGGGCGCGACGCGGTCGCCGCGCTTGACCGCAATCGTCTCGACCTGCGCCACCTCGATCGGCGCGAGCAGGACGTAGTCGCCCTCGACGTAGCCGACGGCGAGCGGTGCTGCCGGCGCGCAGGCGCTGAAAAGCTGGGCGGCAAGCGGCAAAGAACAGAGCAGGCTCATGATCCACGATCCTTTCGGGCAGCCAAATCGCGGCGAGCCAAAATCGCGCTGAGATTATCCGTCACCACCGCCGCGATCTTTCCGGCCTCGTCATTGCCGATCTCGCGCCAGCCCATGCGGCGCATAACCGCCTCGCGGCCGATGCGGAAATAGACGACCTGGCCAATCAGCGTGAACACGGTGAGTTTTGTGCGCTCGCTCTCGGCCGGCTCGCCCGTCGCCTGTTCCCAGATCAGGCAGAGCCGGTTATGCGCCGGTTCGAACACGCCGTCATAGATACGGTCGAGCGCCGCGGTAGGATGCGACAGCTCGCGCAGGACGAACTGTACAATCTCGCCGGCTTCCGGCCTCGCCGCGATGAAGGCGACCATCCGCTCCAGTGCGACGGCTAAATGTGCCCGCGCGGCCTCGGTGTCGGCCAATGCCGCGACCGGCGCCTGCAGATTGCCGATCGCCTGGCCGGCAACGGTCTGGATGGTGTCGACGATGTAGTCGGCCGCCGCGTTGCGGAGCCCTTCCTTGCCGCCGAAATGATAGGCGATCGAGCCGATATTGGCCTTGGCCTCCGCCGCGATCTGGCGCGTCGAGGTGCCGTCGAAACCTTGCCGTCCGAACAGTTTCAACGCCGCGCGGACAAGTGCCGCCCGCGTCATATCGGCGGCGGTCTTGGGCGCCTCATGAGGAAGGCCGCTGGCGCTGGGCGATTTGATCATGGGCCAACAATTTAATCAATCGAATGATTAAAGTCAAGTGCGGTCAAGCGGCTTGCCAACTCTGGCCGTGCGCGCTTTAGTGCCTGGCCATGGGCAAGGAAATCGAGCGTAAATTCCTGGTCTCAGGTGAGGAATGGCGGGCAATGGTCGAGGCGGACATTCATATCCGTCAATTCTATCTTGTCGCCGAACCCAGCCGTACGGTTCGTGTTCGCATCAGCAACGATGCGGCCGCCAAGCTGACGCTCAAGTTCGGCAGCCAGGCACGCGAGCGCGATGAATTCGAATATCCGGTACCTTTGGCGGAGGCGCAAGAGATGCAGGCTTTTGCCATCGGACATGTCATCGAGAAGACACGCCACCATGTTAAACATCGCGGCTATCGCTACGAAGTCGATGTCTTCGGCGGGACGCTTGCGGGGTTGGTGATCGCCGAGCTCGAGACGCCGGATGATATACAGGACGAAATGCTGCCAGATTGGCTCGGCCGTGAAGTCACCGGCGAGCCGAGATTTTACAACGCGTCGCTCGCCCTTGGGGGGATTCCGGAGATCGTCGCATGAGCTTTCGTATCGATCCGCGCATGTCGCTGACCGGAGAGGTCAGGCGCATCCTCGCCGAGGAGATCGGCAAGGTGATCGACCATCTGAACGCGGCGCGTGACAGGCCCGAACCGGGGCTGCACAAATGCCGCAAACGGCTGAAGAACGTCCGCGCCTTGCTGCGCCTTGTCCGTTCCGGAGACGAAACATTCTGCGTGACGGAGAATCAGTGCTACCGCCAGGTGGCGGCCCTGCTTGCCGGCCCGCGCGAGGCGACCGCGCTGGTCGAAACAATCGACCGGCTGGCGGCAAGCTTTCCCGAGCAAAGTGCCGGCGATGGCCTCGGTGCCGTGCGTGACAGGCTCGTCGCGCGCCAGCATGAACTGCATGGCGGAGCAGGCCTCGATGCTGCGATAGGCGCGGCGATTTCCGCTTGCGAGGAAGGTGTCGCCCGGATCGACAAGCTCGCTCTGCCCGACAAGCCGGAGCAGGCTGCCGACGTGCTCGCCGAAGGCGCGCGCACCACTTTGCGCCGTGCCAGGAAAGCGCTGGACAAGGCGGCTTCGCGCGGCGAAGCCGATGACTTTCACGACCTGCGCAAGGCGGCCAAGACGCATGGCATGCACCTGTCGCTGCTCGGCCGGCTGTGGCCGACGCCGATCAAAACGCGGCGCAGGGCCGTCGACGAATTGGGCGAGCGGCTCGGCGAGCTGCACGATGTGTTCGTCATGCGCGCGCTTCTCGATGCCGAGGACCAGCCACTCGGTCCTGCTGAAGAGACGCGGTTGCTTGCCAAGCTGCTGAAGCGTTCGGAAAAGAGCTTGAAAAAGACCTGCCTCGCCGAGGCGGCCGAGCTTTTCGGCGACAGCCCGAAGCGCTCGACGAGGAAGTTCGCCCGTAAGGCGCGCGAAGATCTCACAGTTGCGCACGAAGACGCCGGCACGCCTGGCGTGGGCTGATCATGGTCTAACTTGCCGCCCTGTGGTAATCGCCGTCTGGCATGACCGAGCCCGGCGACACGCTTCTGGACCGACTTGGCCGCTGGCTTGCCGGCCGGCTGCAGGAGGAATCGTCCGGCTACGAGCCTTACACGCCGTCGGACGCCGAAACGTTGCGCCGAACGCTCGAGCCCGGCGACATCCTGCTCATCGAAGGCAACCAGAAGATCTCGGCGGCGATCAAATACCTCACCCAGTCGACCTGGTCGCATGCCGCCTTCTATATCGGCGATGCATTACCGGAGTCGGAGGACGGATCGGAGCGGCGGCGCCTGATCGAGGTCACGCTCGGCGATGGCTGCATCGCCGTGCCGCTGTCGCGCTATCGCAGCTACAACACCCGCATCTGCCGGGCGAGTGGCCTGGCTCCGGACGATCGCGAAGCGGTCGTCGCGTTCATGATCGGCAGGCTCGGTCTCAGATACGATCTCAGGAACATATTCGACATGCTGCGCTACTTCTTGCCGACGCCGCCGGTGCCGGTGCGCTGGCGCCGCCGCATGCTGGCTTTCGGTTCCGGCGACCCGACGCGCGCCATCTGCTCGTCGCTGATCGCCGAGGCGTATGGCCTGATCCGCTACCCGATCCTGCCGGAGATTACCCGGGCGCCTGGCCGTGCCTCGGCCCAGTCGAGCTATTCGCGCAGGGAAATCCTGCACATCCGCCATCACTCGCTCTACACGCCGCGCGATTTCGACCTGTCGCCCTATTTCCGTATTGTCAAGCCGACGCTGGAATACGGCTTCGACTACCGGCAGATGGTCTGGGATGACAAGGTAGCGACCAAGACTGCCGAATAGCCGCTCGATCTTGTGTTTGAGCAGGGGCCCTTTGAGAACCGGTTTGCGGCCGATACTCAGGGGTAAGAAGCTCAGTCAGACTGGCTGCCGCCAACAGCCCGGACTCGGTCGTTCTGCATTTTGACCTAGGCCGGCAGACGTCGTCCGTTTGCGGCAGCCGCAACTCGATCGTCGGTCCGTGCGCCTGCGTCGCGCGGATGCGGCCCGATCGGCATGATCACCGGGAACGGCGTTGCGCCGAACGCAAACGTCCATTTGTAGCCGACCAGTCGGTCTTCAGGCGTCGTGTGCTGGTCGTGATGAGCAAGCAATTTGGCGCGCTCCGCCAATTCCTCCGCCTCGCGCCTGACCATTTCCGCCGTTTCCGGCCGCATCCGCCTGGAGAAGCTGACGAACGTCGACTCGCGCTCAAGATGGGTGATGGCCCAGCCGATGAAATTCTTGTTGGTCGTCTCGAACAGCGGCCGCAATGGCCCCTCGAAATTCCACTGGATCGGCGCCTCGATCAGCAGCCTTGCCGACAGGCCGCGACCGAGCGCGACCAGGCTGAGTTCCTCGAGCTCGCGCAGATAGAGGAACATCGAAGCCTCGCTCAGCCCTTGTGAGCGCATGATGCCTTCGGGCGTGAATTTCTCGGAAAGCATGACAAAGACGAACAGCAGTGCCGGCCGCCCGGCGAGCTTGCGCTCGATCTCCGGCGCGATCTGGTTGGCGGGTCCTGGTCCTCTGTTCATAGAGCCGAGCACGTTCTCCAACTCTACGCCGGCGGCAGTGCAGATCTCCATCAGCCGGTCGAGCTTGCAGTTGCGCTCGTGGAAGATGCGCTTCACCGTCGGCTCGGAAACACCCATCCGCTCGGCAAGGACGCGATAGGTGATGCCCTTTGCCTTAAGCGTCCGCTTCAGCGCTTCGAAGATCAGGCCGTTCATGGGATGCACCTCTTTTGCACGATTTGGTATCAGCCTTCGGTACTAGTCCTGATAGCTCTTCCCGAAAAGTATCGAAAAGCCTAGCTCTCCGCCAGTCCATTACAGGAGACTAGCCATGAAGAGCCTCTTCACCTCGATGCTTCTCGCCCTGGTCGGCATCGCAGCCGCGCCGGCAGTTCAGGCCGCTGAACTGTGGCGCACCGGCGGCCTCGAGCAGCCTGAATCGGCGCTGTTCGACGCCGCCGGCCAGCGCGTTGTCGTCTCGAACATCGTCGGCAATCCCGGCGAAGCCGACGGCAACGGCTATCTGTCGATCCTGTCGATGGACGGCAAGCTAGTCACGCAACACTGGACCGACGGCATGGACGCGCCCAAGGGCATGGCGATTGTCGGCGGCAAACTCTACGTCGCCGACCTCACCCATGTGCGCGTCGTCGACCTCGCAAGCGGCAAGCTAACATCGACGATCGACGTGCCGAACGCGGTCTTTCTCAACGACGTGACCGCCGACGCGTCCGGCAAGATCTACGTCACGGATATGCTTGCCGATACGATCTATCGCATAGACGGCGACCGGCCCGAACTGTTCGTCAGGGATGCGGCGCTTGCTTCGCCGAATGGCATCTTCGCCGATGGCGGCCGGCTGATCGTCGCTTCCTGGGGCAAGGGCATCAAGCCCGACTTCAGCACCGCGGAGCCGGGCGGCCTGCTCTCGGTCGATCTTGCTACCAAGGCCGTTTCGCCACTGACTGGCGCGGAAAAGTTTGCCAACCTCGATGGCGTCGTTGCCATCGGCGGCAGCATCTACGCCACTGCCTATATGACCGGCACGCTCTACCGCTACAAAGCCGGCGGCACGCCGCAAGCGGTTGCGACGTTCAAGCCGGGCAGCGCCGACATCGGCACCGACGGCAGGTCGACAATCTTCGTGCCGCTGATGAACGAGGGCGAGGTCTCAGCGTTGGGCCTCGACTGAGCCGGCGTTGCCAGTTCAGGCGACGGGCGCGGCTCTCCTCAGCTGCGCCCGCGCATCCGTGATCGAGGCGCATAAGTCACCAGCGGCCGCTTGACGCCGTGGTTGATTAGCATGCGGCGTATCCTGCGCTGAAGCGCCTGATATAATGAAGCGAACGCCGGCGCGGCTCGCCTTGTGGGCCCGCGCCCTCGATGACATTGGCTGCCGTCGAATCGAAGAACGGCACCGCCGAACAATCGAGGATGAAGTTCCTGCGCTGGCGTGGTCGGCGACGTCTTTCTGCACCAAGGATTGATGATCTGCCTCCAAACATGCAGCACTCTTTGCCAGCCGATGCGCTGTCATGCTACAAACCTCGGCATCGTTTGGCGGGACATCCGCTGCGATCCCGATTTCACAGGAACGACCTCAAAAGGATGAGCGGGTGAAGATATTCAAAGCGTTGGCAACCTCGACAGCCTTGCTGTCGATGGTTTTCCTGCTGGCAGGCTGCGGTCATGGCCTGATCAACAGGCTGATTTGAGTCAGGTGCCGTCGGCCCGCCCAAGCCATCGCTGCAGGAACCGTGCCGCAAGCCAGCACAGCATCGCCCAGGCAAAGCCGGCGCACCAGCCGGCCAATACGTCGGACGGCCAGTGGACGCCGAGATAGATGCGGCTGATGCCGACCACCACTGTCGTCAGCACCGCCAGCCCGAGTACATAGATCTTCGTTGTGCGCCCGGGCAAAACCCGCGCCGCCATGCTGCCCAGCGTCAAATACGTCACCGCCGACAGCATGGCGTGGCCGCTCGGAAACGAAAGCGATGCCACATCGGCGAGATGCGAGACCAGATCGGGGCGCGGCCGGTCGATGTCGAATTTCAGCACGCTTGACAGGAGCTGGCCGCCCGCTACCGCGACGAACATGAGAAGCGCCGCGCCTGGCCTGCGGATAAGGAGCAGATAGACGATCATTGCTGCCGTGATCAGCAGCAGTACGCTGGCGCTGCCGAGGCTGGTGATGTCGCGCATCGCCCCTTCCAGCCACGCCGGTCCGATCGGATTGTCGGGCTGGCCGGCTTTGCGGAAGGCAAGCAGGATTTCGGTGTCGAAGGCATGCGGCGTGGTCGCCCGCGCCAGCTCCATCAGCTCCTCGAACCCCCACAGCCCGCCGGCAATGACCAGCCCGGCCAGCAGAACCGGGAACTCCAGCCAGTTGGGCAGTCTGCTTGCAATCTTCTTCATCGGCCCGATCGCAGTTACAGCCTTTGCAGATAGGGCCCGAGCGTGATCAGCGCCACAGCTGCGATGGCAAGCACGATGCCGGTTGCCTGCAAGGCATTGACGCGTTCGCCGAAGAAGACCAGCGCCACCACATTCACCGACACCAGCTGGATCACCGCCGACAGGCTGAACGACACCGACATGCCGAATTCACGGATCAGCCTCAGCATGATCAGATTGCCCAGCGAGTAGAGCGCCAACGTCAGCACGATCTTGCCGAGGCTCGGCGCCAGCCCCCACTGTTTTGCGGCCATCGCCGCCAGCAGGAAGATCACCGTCGAGACGCAGAGCTGCCCAAGTCCCCAGAAACTCACTTTTGTTCCTCCCGATGCGGTCCCTACCGCCTGCCGCAGCTCTTGTTTCCGAAGCGCCGGTCGCGGTCAAGCGGGGCCGATGTTGGATACGAAATCGCAGGTGGCAATTTAGCCGGCATGTCATCAAACTGTGACCTGCCGGTAATACCGGATTGGCAAGGCAACACGCTCCAGCAATCCATCCAGCCAGAGGCAGGCCCTATGACCGAACATCGCACCCCTGACGCCCATTTCCGCACCAGCCTGCTCGAGGAAAACGATGGGCCAGGAGCCAATCCCACCGACAACCGCACCATGGGTGAGATCATCGCCGCGCGGTTCTCGCGCCGCGGCTTCCTCAAGGGTTCGCTTGCCGTCTCGGCCATAGCCGCTACCGTCAGCCCGCTGGCGCTGATCACCGCCGACAACGCCCGCGCCGCCAAAGGCTCCGCCTTCGCTTTCGACGAGCTCGAGGCCGGCATCGACGACAAGCATCACGTCGCACCTGGCTATGACGCCGACGTGCTGCTGCGCTGGGGCGATCCGCTGTTCGCCGATTCGCCGGGATTCGATCCGACAAAACAGTCGGCGGAAGCCCAGGCCAGACAATTCGGCTACAACAACGACTATGTCGGTTATATCCCGATCGACGGCTCGGCCGAGCACGGCCTGCTGGTCGTCAATCACGAATACACCAATCCGCACCTGATGTTTCCGGGTCTCGTCACCATCGTCGATGGCAAAGCCAAGCAGGCGCCCCTCAGCAAGGAGCAAGTCGATGTCGAGATGGCCGCGCATGGCGGCACTATCGTCGAGATACGCAAGGTATCAGGCAAATGGCAGGTCGTTCGCGACGGCAAGCTCAACCGCCGCATCACCTCCAACACCGAGATCGCGCTCTCCGGCCCGGTCGCCGGCCACGACCGCGTCAAGACCAGCGCCGATCCGACCGGCACGAAGGTCATCGGCACCATCAACAATTGCGCCGGCGGCGTCACGCCGTGGGGCACCTATGTCATGGCCGAGGAGAACATCCACGGCTATTTCTCGGGCGAGCTGCCGCAGGGGCATAAGGAAGCCGCCAATTACAAGCGCCTCGGCATTCCCGAAGGTGCCTATGAATGGGCAGCGCATTACGACCGTTTCGACATCGGCAAGGAGCCGAACGAGCCAAACCGCTTCGGCTGGATCGTCGAGGTCGACGTCCAGGATCCGACTTCGGCGCCGAGGAAGCGCACCGCGATGGGGCGCTTCAAGCATGAGGGCGCCGAATCGATCGTCGCCAAGGATGGCCGTGTCGTCTTCTATCTCGGCGACGACGAGCGCTTCGACTATGTCTATAAGTTCGTCACCACAGGCAAGTTCGATCCGGACAACCGCGCCGCCAACATGGATTTGCTCGACGACGGCACCTTGCATGTAGCCAAGTTCGCCGACGACGGTTCGGTCGAATGGCTGCCGATCGCCTTCGGCCAGGGGCCGCTGACGGCGGAGAACGGCTTTGCCGGCGAGGCCGACGTGCTGATCGAGACGCGCCGCGCCGCCGACCTGCTCGGCGCCACCAAGATGGACCGCCCGGAAGACATCCAGCCCAATGCCGCCAACGGCAAGGTCTATGTCATGCTGACCAACAATTCGAAGCGCAAGGCCGACCAGGTCGACGCTGCCAACCCGCGTGCCGAAAATGCCTTTGGCCACATCATCGAGATCGTCGAGGACGGCGGTGATTTCACCGCGACAAAGGGCAGGTGGGAAATCCTGCTGAAATGCGGCGATCCCGCTGTGGCCGACGTCGGCGCCACCTTCTCGACCGCAACCACCGCCAATGGCTGGTTCGGCATGCCGGACAATTGCACGGTAGATTCGGCTGGCCGCCTCTGGGTCGCCACCGACGGCCAAGGCCCGAAAGCCACCGGCCGCACCGACGGTCTGTGGGCTGTCGATACGGAGGGGACGGCACGGGCGACATCAAAGCTGTTCTTCCGCGTGCCGATCGGCGCCGAAATGTGCGGTCCCCTGTTTGCGCCGGACGACCAGACCGCCTTCGTTGCGGTCCAGCATCCGGGCGACGGCGGCGAGGACTGGGAGGCTTTCGGCCGTCCGTCCTACTATGAGGATTTGTCGACGCGCTGGCCCGACTTCAAGCCGGACATGCCGGTGCGCCCGGCGGTCGTTGCCATCACCAGGCAAGGCGGCGGCAAGATCGCGGTCTGACACGCAGCAAGGTCTTGCAGTCTCAAGGAAGGATTTCGGCGGTACGAAATCCTTCCTTCCGATACCGGATGCATCCATGCTGCGCATCATGCGCCGACTAGAGCGGGATGACTTGAGGCTGAATCGGCGTGGGATTCCCTTGGGCGGGCAAATCTGATTCAACCTTCTTGCTGGGCAAGGAG
>NZ_JAMYME010000010.1:0-183018 GCF_040318345.1 Mesorhizobium sp. M1169
CCGGCTCGCCCCGCCGCCCGGACCGCCGCATCACCAGCGCCGTTTAAGCGCCCCGCGCAGGATTGCCTAGGGGTTTGGCGGGGGGGTCTATCCGCGGCGGGCCGAACCGGCCAAGGCCATGCAGGAACGCCAGCGCCGCAGCGATCAGGATCGTCAGTGTCAGCGGCAGGAACGGCGGCTCGACCAGGAGCTTGGCGAGGTCATATTTCCGCGCCCCGCCGTGCAGCGTCAGGTCGAACATGACCAGACCCTTGCCAGGCCGCAGCCATTGGATCAGGTCGCGCGCCGCGGCCGCCTTGTCGGCATCTCCAAGCGCGGAATTGTTGATTAGGTCGGGGTCGGTCAGGATGAAAAAGGGTTTGTCTTGGAATTCGATGAGGACGGCCTTGCCGCTGCCTGCCGCAATGATCGGGTGATCGTCGGCAACCCATTGCATGTCTTGCGGCGCGGCGACGAGATGGCCCCGGATCTCGAGTTGCTCGACCGTGCTCCTGCCGACACCGAGCTTGGCCTTGGCGATCCGGCCGAGCCAATCGTTGACTACGGTGTCGGGCAAACGCTCGATTTTCATCTTCCATCCCTCGTGCTGCTGGAGGGGCAAGGTCTGCCATTTGGGCAGCACGAAGAGAGTCTCGCGGTCATCGCGAAGCTCAAGAATGCGGTCAAGCGCCTCCGGATCGCTGTCGGGCGAGATGGTGACGATCAGCAGTATATCTCTGGCAAGATCGTCTTCGGTCCGCGCCATCAAGGGCGCTTCGCCGGTGAGCCGCAGCCATTCCGCCAGGCCGGCGTAGCCGACGCCGCTTTTCGACAGCGGCGTGGCGCCGCCATTGCCGGGTTGCCGGAAATCGGGAGCATAGGTGGACAGCAGGAAGAAACCGGCTGCCGCAAGGAGGCTGGCGAAAATCCCCCAAAACAGTGTCTTTCGATTGAACGGCTCCTGTGCCTCGACCGCCGGTGCACTCACGTCCAGGCATCCCGGAAGGCGAAACGTTCATAGGCGCCGCGCGCCTGCCGCCAGCCTTCCGCGCCGACCGGCCGCCGCGCGAACAGCGCCGCCTCGACGATGCGGGCGATCTCGGTAAACGCGTGGCGCGCCCTTCCCGGCAGGGAAGGGGCATTGGCGATGTCGCGCGCGGTGAGCGACGGGCGCAGGAAGTCCGGCAGCCGGCCGGCAATATCGGCGACGCTGCGCCGAAGCAAAAGGTGAACCGCCTCGTCATAGTCGCCGCGTGCGGCCAGCGCATCCGCTTGCGACAACAGGATCTGCGCGGCGCCGGCGTCGGGGCGCCAGGCTTCTTCGTCTTCGACTTCGGGTCGGGCGCGCTGCCACGGCAGCCGCCAGGCGATGCCTTTCACCTCAAGGAAGACCAAAAGCAGGATGATTGCGACGCCCGATATCACCGCCCCCCAGAACAGATAGATCATGTAGGGACCGAGCCACGACAAAAAATCCTGTAGCGGCTTCAGCCACTCGGGCGGCTTTGGCGGCACATAGGCCGGCAGGTCGAACTGGATCGACTCATCGGCGATCAGCTGCTTGTGCAGATTGGTCAGCCGTTCGGCTTCCGCTGTGCCTGGCTGTGCCACCGCCACCCGCTCCCCTGCAACCTGTGGTTCCCCAGCCGACACTGGCAATGCGGCAAGACAATTGCAAGTGGACTAGACGTCGACCTCCAATGTTGGCACATTTAATGCGGGGATCACCAGCCGATATGCGGTGATTAAGCGGGGGACGCATCATGGTTTCAACGACATTGGAACGGTCGGACAAGTTTCGCATCGGCAGGGTTTTCAGCAACAGTTTTGCGGTTATCGGCCGCAATCCGGGTCTGTTGGTCGGACTAGCGGCTCTTTTTTCCGCCCTTCCGGCACTGGTGCTTAACCTTTGGAATTACAGCAATTTTGCCAACATCAATATTGCTAGTCCCGAAACTATGGCTGTTGCCGATCCCTCGGCGATTCTACGCAACTCGTTAATATCGGTGGCTTTTGGCTTGATATATCTTGTGCTGGCTTTGTTGTTTCAATCATCACTGGTGAGGGCGACGATAGAAGACTTGAACGGCAAGCGCCCGGCAATCGGTGACTGCATCCAAATAGCTTTACGCTGCATATTCCCGACGCTTGGGATCGGGCTGGTGGTCTTTTTCGTCATGGTCCTCGGGGTTGTTGCGATTGCCGTCGCAGGGCTGATTATCCCGATCTTCGGGACGATCGTCGCGTTCGTGATGCTGCTTGTTCCCGGCATCATGTGGTTGCTTGGTATATCGGTTTCCGTACCCGTGCTGATCCAGGAGCGCCTTGGCGTGTTTGGCTCGATGTCGCGGAGCCGCGCCCTGACGAAGGGCAGCCGCTGGTCACTATTCGGCCTTTTGCTGATTCTGTTCTTGGTGGCGATTGCCTTCCAAATGGCATTCGCTTTGGTGTTTGGATTGGCTTTCGCCCTTACCGGCAGCCTCTCGACCGTTGGCCTGATTGTGGGCGCGATTGGAAGCGCCGTTGTGTCAACGGTCGTGTCGACGGTAATATCGGTTGCCATCGCCGTTAGCTATGTCGAGCTACGCCAGGTCAAGGAAGGCACCAGCGTCGAAGACTTGGCGGAAATCTTCTCGTAGCGGCAAGGGATTTGCTGCCTTCATCGCGTCAGGATCGGTCTGGACTGGATAGGTAATATCGTGGCGTCAATAACGCTGGACCAGCCCAACACATTTCGTATCGGCAGGGTTTTCGGCGCCAGCTTTGCGGTCATCGGCCGCAATCTCGCGCTCTGCCTCGGGCTTGCCCTGATTTTCTACACCTTGCCCAGATTCGTGTTTGCGCTCTGGTTCTGGAAATCCGTTACGAATATCGAGCATGGCGTTGCGGAATTCTCGGTTCAACGGCTCGTGCTCACGGTCATTGGCGCGATCGGCTATGTGGTCCTTATGGCTTTCCTGGAGGCGGTGCTGACGCGCGCTGCGATCGAGGATTTGAGCGGCAAGCGGCCGTCGATGCGTGATTGCATGGGGACGGCCGTGGCACTGCTGCTGCCGGCAATCGGCATTTCGCTGATTGTCAACATTGGCTTCACAGTCGGCCTCGTGCTGCTCGTCGTTCCGGGATTTTTGTTGTTGGTTCTCTGGGTTGTAGCGATACCGGTTCTGATTCAGGAAAAACTGGGGGTATTCGCGAGTTTGGGCCGCAGCCGCGATCTTTCCAAGGGCAGCCGTTGGTCTCTGCTCAGTCTCTGGTTCCCCCTATTCGTAGCTTTGGTCGCAACAAATTTCACGTTGGGCCGCGTCCTATCCCACTTAGGCATTCCGCTCGTGTTCTTCCTGGACGCTCTGGCGCGCGCGGTCGAGCAAGTCGTGTTTTCCACTGCCATCGCCGTCAGCTATGTCGAGCTGCGCCAGGTCAAGGAAGGCACGAGCGTCGAAGACTTGGCGGAAATCTTCTCCTGAGGACGGGTGGAGGCTTTTCATCGACGGCTCGGCTCTCGCGTTGCGCTCGAGCAGCCGAGCTTGTTCACAAACCCTGTGTCTGCACCGGCAACGCCGCCGCCAGCCGCTTCGCCCATTCCTCGATGCCGGAGCGGCTCGCCAGCAGGTCCTGCCTGATCTCGATGAGGACCGCGGGAATGCCGCGGTCGTCGCCATGGACCGGTATGGCGTAGTCGCCGTCGCGGCTGATCGCATAAGGCTCGTTTGCCTCGACGTTGAGCGCACCGTCGGCGCGCAGGCCGGCAAGCACTGCCTGGCCGAAATCGACTGCCCGGTCGTAAAGCACGCCGGCGTGCCAGGGCCGCGCAATGCCGAGGAAGACCGGCGTGAAGGAGTGGATCGTCGCGATCCGCGTCGCTCTGCCCTGCTTCGCCCGGTCGTCGAGATGGGCGGCCACGCGGTCATGAAACGGCGCGAACATGATTTCGGCACGCCGGCTTCGTTCCTCCGGATCGAGGCCGACATTGCCGGGGATGCCGGTGTCCTCCGATAGCGCCGGAATGCTGCCGCTGGAACCAAGCGGCCGGTTGAGATCGATCAACAGCCGCGAATAGGAGCTGAGGAAAGCCGGAGCATCGAGCAGTTTCGACAGAGCGCGGGTCACTGCGGCGGCGCCGATATCCCAGGCGATATGGCGCTGCAAATGGCGGCTGTCGAGACCGAGCCGCGCATACTCGGCCGGAATATGATTGGACGCGTGCTCGCATATCAGAACGATATCGGAACGCCCCGTTTCGTTGATTGCGTCGACCGCGGGTGGCCAACCTTCCGGTAGGATGGCGTTGGCAAGCGGCTCAGCCATCAATACAGCGTCCGGTAGAGATCGCAGACCGCCACTGGGTCGAGCCCGGCGAGGCGCTCGGTCTCATGCCGCTTGAGGCCGACAAAAGTCTCGACGAACACCGGCGCGAACCATCCGGTGACGGTCTTGTCGGCAACGAGCGCGTCGAGTGCCGCAGGCAGCGTTTCCGGCAGCCGCACGAGGCCAAGCTTCTTGCGCTCGGCAACGCTCATCAGCGTCGGGTCGCCCGAGACCAGCGGCGGCGCCGGCAGCTCGGCCTTCAGCCCTTCCAGCCCGGCGCGCACGATCGCCGCCAGCGACAAATAGGGATTGCCGGTGGCGTCGGCTGCCCGGTATTCGATGTTGTACTGCCGCGCCGGATCGCGCCCGCCGATGGTCACCGTCGGGCAGATGCGCAGGCTCGCCTCGCGGTCGCGATCGGCAAGCCAGGTGTAGGACGAGCTCCAGCTATGCGGCTTCAGCCGGTAGTAGGACGACACACTCGCCGCCGTCATGGCGGTGATCGGGGGCAAATGGCGGAGCACGCCGGCGCAGAACGAAGCGGCACGGCTGGAAAGGCCGCCCGGCTGTGCCGGATCGTAGGTCGCCGGTTTGCCGGCCTCGTCGACGAAACTGAAATGGATGTGGACGCCGTTGCCGACGGCATCCGGCGCGATCTTGGGTGCGAAGCTCGCCTGCCAGCCGGCCCATCGCGCGACTTCGCGCGTGATCTCGCGGATGGCGACGGCGCGATCGGCCGCGGCAAGCGCATCGGTTGGCTCGCACGTCACCTCGAACTGGTCGGTGCCGAATTCGGCGATCACCACTTCCGGCGCGACGCCGGCTTCCGCCAGCGCCGCCATCAGATTGGCGGCAAACGGGTCGGCGCGGCGCAGTGCTGCCAACGACATCGAATGAGCCGGCCCAAAGTCGCCCTCGATATGGAATTCATGCTCGAAGGCGGCGATGACGGAAAGCCCGGCCGCCGCCTTCAACTCCGCCAGCGCATCCTTGAGCATGGTCCGCGTACAGCCGACCCACGGGCTGCCGTCGAGTTCGACGATGTTGGCGGCGACCATATCGAAGGGCGTCGCCGATCCGGTCAGCGCCGTGCGGAACCGCGCGTTGAGATCGGGAACGAGCCGCACATCGCCTGACGAACCCCACGGATTGGGGTCGACGATGGAGTTGAACGGCGTCAGCGACAGGTTGGCCTGCAGCCAGCCGACACCGGTCGCGGCGATCTTCTGCAGCTTGCTTTCGACGACCGAGCGGCCGCGCGTGATCGCCGAAAGGTCGGTGGTGACGACGGCAACCAGCGGTTCGACGGTCATGCAGCTTTTCCCAAAGCTTCGAAACGGCCCGTAACGATGGCGGTATCAGTGACCCAGCAATAGCCGCCGAAGGCTTTTAGCGCGCCGTCATGACGCTCCTGCGAGGCGGCGGCGCAAGCGTCGGATACGCAGGTAACGAGATAGCCGCGATCGGCGGCATCGCGCACCGCCATGTCGACGCACTGGTCGGTCATGATGCCGGCGACGATCAGATAGCGCACGCCGAGGTTTTTCAAGACATAGTCGATGTTGGTCGAGTTGAAGACACCCGACGATGTCTTCGGCAGCATGATCTCGTCGCCGACCGGCGCCAGCGACGGCACCGGCAGCCCCTCCGGCCGGCTCGGCGCGATATGGATCGGCGTCAGCTTGTGGTCGAGCGAGCAGTCGCGGCCGTCTTCGGTCAGGCTCTGGATGATCGTATGGATCACCTCGACGCCGTTGGCCCGCGCCGCCGCCAGCAGGCGCTCCTGGTTGGGGATCGTTTGCGACGCGGTCTGCCGGTAGAAATAGTGGTCGGGACCGCGCTCCGGATGCGCTGGATCAGCACCCGGCTCCAGCCAGACGCGCTGCATGTCGACCAGCAGCAACGCGGTTTCGCCGGTCCGGAACGGCTCGTTTCGTTTTGGCAGTGCTCGCGCCATGCTTGGGTCCTGTGTGGTGATCACAATCCGGCTGATTTAGCTGATTTTGGTCCACGCGTCCTGCGTGGCGCACACTTATTAGGAGTATTCGAAGTCGCTAATTTGAGGTAAAGTTTGTTTTCGGGAGTGGAGACGGGGGTCTCTGTCATGATCGATTCAGATGTGTTCGACTTTGTCGAACGCTGCAGGAAGCACACTGCAACCGGGCCGCTTCTGGGCGACCTGCTCGAAACCGTGCGAAATCTCGGCTTCGAGCACCTGATCCTGAGCGGCGTGCCGCTCGGTGGGCAGAAGCTTGCACCGATGGTCGAACTGAATGGCTGGCCGGCCGGCTGGTTCGAACGCTATGTCGAGGCCGAGCATGCCGCGGCTGATGGTGTTTGCATTTACTCGGCAAAGACCCTGAAGCCGTTCCTTTGGTCGGAAGTTCCGGCAAGATGGTCGGATACGGAAGGCTCGCGACGCGTCGCCGGCGAGGCGACTGAGTTCGGCATCTGCAGCGGCTTCGCCGTACCGATGCTCAGCGTTCATCATTGGCAATCCGTGCTTTCGTTTGCCTCTTCCGCGAAGGCCTGCGCCCTGTCGCCGCGCCATCAAGTGCAACTGGTGACGATGGCGGTCTACGCGGGCATGTCGATCCAGGCGTTGGCGAATGACGATGATGACCATGAGGGCGTGCTGACCGATCGCGAAAAAGAGGTGCTCTTGTGGGCTGCGGCCGGCAAGACCTCATCGGAAACCTCGCAGATTCTCGGCCTGACCGAGCGTACGGTCAAATGGCACTCGACACGGGCTCGCGAGGCTTTTGGCGTCGCCACGACCACGCAAGCGGTCGTCGAGGCGGTGCGCCGGCGTCTGATCCATCCCTAAACGCGTCAACTGTCCCATCGGACAGGTGACGTATATTAGCGCGACTGCGAGTATCCCGGCGAGAACGATCGGGGGATCGCGCCATGATAACGGCCCACGTAGTCAATGCGCATAACAAGCATCTCTACGAAAACGAATTCGACGAGTTTCTGCGCCGCCGGCACGATTTCTTCGTGCATCAAAAACGCTGGCGCCCTCCGAGCCCGGATGGTCGCGAACTGGATCAATTCGATACAGACGCGGCGACATACCTGCTGGGCATTGAAGACGATCGCGTAGTGACTTCGGCTCGATTGATCCCAACGAGCGAGCCGCACATGGTCTCGGAGGTCTTTTCTCACATGTGCGAAAAATCGGGCGTCCCCAGGCGTCCCGATTGGGCCGAATGGACCCGCACATTCGTCGTTCCCGATAAACGCACTGCCGGACTAAGGGGCACGCTGACGCAGCTGTGCTGCGCGGTAATGGAATATGCTCTCGACGAGGGCCTCAGCGCCGTCGGCGGCATCCAGGAAACCTACTTCATGCCCCACCATGGCGCGCTCAAATGGCGTGCCGAGCCGATGGGCATGGCCAGGGAAGAGAACGGCGAATGGTACATCGTTGCCTATATCGAGGTGAACGAGGCGGCGCTGGCGAGTGTGCGGAAGATACTTGAAATAAATCGTTCTTTGATAGTTAGGCGCGGAATACAATTTCCCTTTGTGTCAAATCGAACGAACAGGACTTCTGATACTACGGAGAAGAGCCACGCTTAACTGATTAGATCTAATATCTAAATATATATATGCAACATGGAGGAAACAAAAATGAGTAATAAATACATCGTGTTATCACTGCTGTCAGCAGTACCGGAAGATATGTTCGGGTGCCACATTATCCCTGAGGGGCAATTGTATCCGATGATTTACCGAATAGCTTACGGTCCGGATATATATTGGAATTGCGCAGAATGGGTCGCGCTGCATTGTAAGCCGATCCAGAAATGGTGGCTGGACGAAAAAGCAGACGCAGAAAAGAGAATGGATACCGCAAGATCCAGAAAAGACTTTGCTGAGTTGCTATTGTCCGAGAATAGAAAAGTTGAACTTGCTCATATTGATGGCGTGCCAGAGTTTAAAGTTGAATGGGAAGGAGGATTCATCAAGTATCCTGTCCTGTATACGCGGACATCAAAAATTACCGCCTATGCAGAATTCTCGGCACCGGACTTAAATAGTATTTGGGGTGACGTTACAAACTGCGCAACCGGTGGCGCCGTGGCGGCCACCCTGGCAGCTATATTTGCCAGCCCGGCAGCGGCACTACCTGCATTCAAGGCGGCCTTTCTGGCGTGCATCGTTCCGAGGGTTGGTGAAAGGGCCAAAGAAATCAGTGTTGCGCTTAGCACGCATCAAGAATCTGGTGACTGGCATCGAGTATAGACGCTATCGGCATTGGGATCGCACCCGCCGGGAACGACGGGTCTTTCTCGTTTGTTGTCCTAAAGTAATAACGTTTCTCACAAACTTAAGTTCGAAATTGACAGGAAGGGGGTTCTACCCCTGGCCGGAGAGTTAGTCTAGCCGGCACTTCGAAAAAGCACTTTGAAGGCGTGAACGCCTTCGCGCCGGGGTAGTCCCAGAAAATTCGTCTAATGGGAGGAAGGCTATGCAATCGCGCATTTATTCAGTTGACAAAGTGCACGTTGAGGGACTTTTGGTAATACCTGAAAATCCGCCGGCGATAGCCGTATCGGCCAGCGGTTGGGTTCCCACAAGCGGGTGGTCGTTGCCCGACCTTACGCCGTGGATTTACATAGTCCCTCCAAAAGATGGCATCCTCGACCTTGATTTTGTGGCAACGCAGCCCACCGGCCGGGTACTCCAGGTCTTCACGAAAATTAGCGTGACCAAGGCGTTTTCGGTCCCGGCCTGGGTGGTAGGGGTCCGAGTTCACACTTCAACCAACGATGTTCAGGCCACAATCGATGGCTCGAATGGGCCGACAAAAGCATCGATGAGCGCAGATGGTATGCCGTCGCCTTGGCCTTTTCCTTTCTGGGCTCCTTGGGGTCGTGACCGATAGCCTGAGTAAGAACTCAGAATCCTACCACACGCGTTCGCCTATTCCTGAGGCCGCCTGGTGTTGGTTGGGGCATGTGGGGCGCCTCGCTGTCACAGCAAGTGGGGGAGTCGGGTAAGATTGGGGAAGGTCATCTCCCTCTGTGTGGTCGGGACACGGCTCTGCCCCTTCTAAAGGCCACTTTCGAGGTGAGTAATTTCACTCGGGAGAAATCCCAATCGATCGGGAAGAGCCGGCCTCATTTGGGCCAACCTGCACAATCTTGTTGCGAAGAAGGATTTCGAAAGGCGGAACGCGAATTACGGTGACAGTGCACTATTTTCTTTTCACCGCCTGCCTCGTTTTTCGGGTTTCACCGCTTTGCCGATTTGCCCGGCGATGCTCTCGGCCCATGGGTGCATCGAAAACCGCGACATCGGCGATACGGCAATACTCGATGAGCAGTTCTTGGGATTACCGTGACAGTGCACCATTTTCTTTTCGCCGCCTGCCTCGTTTTCCGGTTTCATGGCTTTGCCGATTTGCCCGGCGATGGCCCATGGGTGCCTCGAAAACCGCGACATCGGCGACGCGGCAATACTCGATGAGCAGTTCTTGTGGATCACATAGTCTTGGGACGTGAAAACGCTTTGGCTCACCCGTACGACGCCCGCGATGCGGCAGACCGGGAACGCCGGCAAGGTGCACCATGCGGCGGGGGCGACACGGTAAAAAGTGCACTCACCGTAATTCTGATCTATACTCCGGACACCAGCCCGAACGCCTGTGGCAAGGCGAAGGGCGGATGAAGTGCCTGATAGAGTTCTCTTTTTTAGTCATGGGGCGATGTTAAGATGTTAGCCTCCGACCTGACGAAATTTATCGAGCAGGATCATCTGGCCCTGGATGCCTTCGTAAAGGGCGATCCCGAGCCCCTGAAAAACCTCTACTCGCGACAGGACGACGTCATTATTGCCAATCCCTTTGGCCCGCCGGCGAAGGGATGGAGAAAGGCCGCTGAGATCATGGAACGGGCCGCCACCAATTACCGGCACGGCAAGGCCATCGGCTTTGAGCGCATCTCGGAGTATGCGACAGCCGACTTGGGATACATCATCGAGGTCGAGCGGTTCCAATCCAAGGTCGGTGGTGGCAACAAACTGGTGCCGATTGCGCTTCGAGTCACCACCATATTCCGGCGCGAGGAAGGCGCGTGGAGGATCGTCCTTCGTCATGCCGATCCGATAACCTCGGCACGCCCGCCGACGTCCATTGTCGGGGAGTAGAAGGTTGCCGGAGAGGTTTTAGGAATTACGGTGACTGTGCACTAATTTCCTTTCGCCGCCTGCCTCGTTTTCCGGGTTTCGCGGCTTTGCCGATTTGCCCGGCGATGCTCTCGGCCCACGGGTGTATCGAAAAGCCGCGACATCGGCGACGCGGCAATACTCGATGAGCAGTTCTTGCGGAACACATAGTCTTCGGAGGTGAAAACACTTTGGCTCGCCGGTACGGTCCGGGGATGCGGCAGGGCGGGAACGCGGGCAAGGTGCACCATGCGGCGGGGGCGACATGATAAAAAGTGCGCTGTTGCCGTAGTTCGTGGCACAATTGACGTATAGGGGAGGCCAATGCCGCTATCCAGTTCAGACCAGCAGCTTGTGCAAGACATGATAGACTCCGCCACGCGGGCTCAACGGGGAGATTTCAAGGTGAACGCCGAAATGACCCTTTCGAGAGTTAACGCGCTTATGGGAACCAAGCTGTTGTCTGGCCAAGAAAACAAGGCAGGCGAAATCGCTATTGAAATGCTTGTTCGCTTAGAAGCGACGGAGCAAAATAAGCTATTCCGAACAAAAAGGCGCCTTCAACTAGTCCAGATGTATTTGGGAGCGTAGAATGTTCGGGTTTCTCATTGGCAAAGAAGTGAACGACGACGCTGTTCGCCTAAACATGATATGTGAGAATGTTAAGAAAAACATTATGGGCTTATCGGCTGATAGACGGAAGGAAAAAATTGAAAGGGATTTTGAGGAGAAAAATAAAAACCTGGGGGACGATGGAGCAACGGTGGTTTTCGAGGAACTGCCGTCGTTTTTATTTAATTTCCGCTTCAGGAGTCCATTAGAGGACCAGTTCCAGGTAATAGGGCGCGGAAAATACGCCGGATTCTCGTTGCACTGGCAAGAGAATTCAAAAAACGCGAGCGCTCGCGATGGCATTTCATACAGCGCGACCGGCGGTGCTCGAAAACTCGCGCAGGTCATGGCTAAAAAATATGGCTTCACGGATATCTCGCGGATCGTGGACAGGCTGATGCGTCCGTGATCGCGGCCGAATGCCATGTGGATCACACGCTAATATGTAACAGTTGGTGCTTTCTAATATTCTCTAAGTGGTTGAGTCATTGAATAAAAGAAGCTGGCTGGGGAACCTGGATTCGAACCAGGACTAACGGAGTCAGAGTCCGTGGGTCTACCGTTAACCTATTCCCCAGCAGGCGCTTGTCGCGCAGGGTGGGCCGCCAGGCAGCCGCGCGGCCCTTGTAGCCGCCGCCGGAAAATAGTCAACCCTGTGTTGGGGTTCAATCGTCGGCTTCCGGCGCTTCAACTCTCGCTGCGGCTGTATTGCGAGTGCTCGAAGAACAGCACCACACCGAGTGCGATCAGCAGCGGGATGATCAGGTAGAACAGCCGGAATACCAGGAGCGCCGCCAGCACGCCGACCTGGTCCATATGCGACAAGCCTGCCAGGAACACCACCTCGAAGACCCCGAGCCCGCCCGGCGCATGCGAGATCTGCGCGATCGAGAACGACACCAGGAAGACGCCGAGCACGACGAAATAGCCGGGATTGCCGGTGGCGGGCAGGGCGAAGAAGATGATCGCCGCCGCCGCCAGCAGCTCGATCGGGCCGACCAGCAATTGCCGCGCCACGATCGGCAGCGCCGGATAATGCAGCTGAAAGCTGCCGATCCTGAGTGGTCTCAGATGCAGCCAGCTGCCGAATATGTAGGCCGCCACCACGAGCAGCATGGCGAACCCTGCTGCTTGCGACAGCCGGTGATGCGGCGTGCCGGAAAACCGGTCGATCACCTCGGGCTCGAGCAGCAGGACGATGCTTGAGACGAACAGCGTCGACAGCACGAAGGTGATCCAGCAGATCGCCACCAGAATGCCGACGTCCTGCCCGGTCAGGCCCCTGGTGCCGTAGGCGCGGTAGCGGATCACCGCACCGGAAAACACCGAGCCGCCGATATTGTGCGACAGCGCGTAGGTGGTGAACGAGCAGAAGGTGACGAACAGCCACGATACTTGCTTGCCGATGTGCAGCAACGCGATGTGGTCGTATCCGGCGAGCGAGGCATAGGCGATGACCGAACTCAGCGCCGCCAGCACCCAGCCGCGCGCCGGGATGGCGATTATGCCGGCCCAGACATCATCGAGCGAGATGCCGCGCAATTCGTGCAGCAGCAGCCACAGCGAGAACACCACCGCGGCGATGCCGATGACGGGCCAGAAATAGCGCCTCCAGTTCATGGCATGACGATCATGCGTTGCAGCCCGTACCGTTTTCCGGTTCGCAGCAGGCAAACCGCCCGCGTTGCCGAATGATTACCCTCCATTTCAGAAATGCCTCATTGAAGCCGGCTATTCAACCGGGAAGGCGCGCCATCATCGTGGCGAGGGCACTGGCAAGACAATGCCGCCGGCAAAATTCGCCGCGAGCACTCTTGGTGATCCGGCCGTGCGCTGATAGTCTGGCGGCAACTTGAACATGTAAAAGCGCCTGCTGCGTCCGGTCTCCGGTTCGCGCGGCGCCGGAAGGAACGACAGTGGAAGACCACGACGCCGGCGCTGGCGCGCCGGAAGTGGGCGTGTCCAGGGGTTCGCCGACGCCGTCCGGCCAGGCAAATCCATCCACCGGACGCTACGGCCGTCAGGTGCAACCCTGGTCCGGCAACGGACAGGCTGGCGACACGTCCCACGACCACAAGGGCCAGAACGGCTCGCATCAGAACGGCAAACCCAAGAAACGGCGCAAGCGCCGGCGCGGGCGCAAGGTTTTCGCACGCGACGAGACTCGTCCGCTGGCGGCCGGCGCTTCGGTGCCCGCCGCCAACGAGGCCCCGGCCGCGCGCCCGCCCCAGCCAGCGGCTTACGCGCCTCCGCCCTCAGCTCCGCCAAGGCCGGGGCAAGGTGCCCGCACACCGCCGCCGCTGCAGGAATTGCCGGTGTTTGCCGCGCTCGATCTCGGCACCAACAATTGCCGGCTGCTGGTCGCGGTGCCGACGCGCCATGGTCAGTTCCGCGTCATCGATGCCTTCTCGCGCATCGTCAGGCTGGGCGAGGGCCTTACCGCCAATGGCCGGCTCGGCGACGCCGCAATGGACCGCGCGGTCGAGGCGCTGAAGATCTGCGGTGACAAATTGCGCAACCGCAAGGTCAGGAAAGCCAGGCTGATCGCCACCGAGGCCTGCCGAACCGCCGCCAATGGCGTCGAGTTCCTCGAGCGCGTCGAGCGCGAGGCCGGCCTGAAGCTCGAGATCATCGACCGCCAGACCGAGGCGCGGCTGGCGGTGTCGGGCTGCGGTTCGCTGGTCGAGCGCGACACGCAAGGCGTCGTGCTGTTCGACATCGGCGGCGGCTCGTCCGAAATCGCGCTGATCGACCTCACCGGTCAGCGCTCGCCAAGGCTTGCCAACCATATCGTCTCGTGGACGTCGCTGCCGGTCGGCGTCGTCTCGCTGGCCGAGCGTTTTGGCGGCCGCACGGTGACACGCGAGATCTTTGGCGCCATGGTCGAGGATGTCGCAATGCGGCTGCGCGCCTTCGACGGGCGTGATCGGCTGAGCCACCTCCTGGCCAGCCCGAAATTCCATTTGCTCGGCACATCGGGCACGGTGACGACGCTGGCCGGCGTCCATCTCGATCTCGAACGCTATGACCGCCGCCGCGTCGACGGGCTGTGGATGGATCGCGACAGCGTCGACCGCATGGTCGAAAAACTGGTCGGCTGGGATTTCCAGCAACGCGTCGCCAACCCCTGCATCGGCGCCGACCGCGCCGACCTGGTTCTGGCCGGCTGCGCCATACTGGAGGCGATCCGTGCCGTCTGGCCGTCGGAGCGGCTGCGTGTCGCCGACCGCGGCCTGCGCGAGGGCATATTGAGCGAATTGATGGCCGATGACGGCGTCTGGCGGCGAGGCAGAGCATGATCCCGAAAAGTGGCTGCCGGTTTTCGGACAAGATCATGCTCAAACAAGCAATCAAGCAATGACCAAGAAACCGGAAAGACCGAGCTCCGCCGGCATTCGCGTGCTGAAGACAAAGATCAAGAAGAAAAGCGGCTTGAAGGAATCGTCGCGCCGCTGGTTGCAGCGCCACATCAACGATCCCTATGTCCAGCGCTCGAAGGCCGACGGCTATCGCTCGCGCGCCGCCTACAAGCTGATCGAGATCGACGACAAGCACCATTTGCTCAAGCCTGGCATGAAGGTGATAGACCTTGGCGCGGCACCCGGCGGCTGGTGCCAGGTCGCCGCCGCGCGTACCAAGTCGACCGCGGAACACCCGAACGTCGTCGGCATCGATTACCTCGAGATGGACGCCGTGCCGGGCGCCCCGGTGCTGCTGATGGATTTCCTCGATCCGCAGGCACCCGAAAAGCTGGCCGAGACGCTGGGCGGCCAGCCCGACATCGTGCTCTCCGACATGGCCGCACCGACCACCGGCCACAAACGGACCGACCACATCCGCACCATGCATCTTTGCGAGGTGGCGGCCGATTTCGCGCTGTCGGTATTGAAGCCGGGCGGACATTTCCTCGCCAAGACGTTTCAGGGCGGCGCCGAGAACGAATTGCTGGCGAGACTCAAGCGGAATTTCCGCTCGGTCCACCACGTCAAGCCACCGGCCTCACGCGACGAATCGGTGGAGCTGTATTTGCTGGCGAAGGATTTCAAGGGGTAGCGCCCTTTCCTTCTCCCCTTGTGGGAGAAGGTGGCCTCGCGAAGCGAGGTCGGATGAGGGGTGTTCCAGCTTGGCAACACGCTTGCAGTTATCATCGCCTCATTTCTTCCAACACCCCTCAACCGTCTCGGCGCTGCGCGCCGATCCACCTTCTCCCACAAGGGGAGAAGGGAAGGGGTCCTCAACTCCCCGGCGGGCTCACCGGCTCCAGTGTCTTCGGCGGCGTCAACCGGCCATGTCCAGACACGGCATTGCCGGCGTCCGGCGCCAGCCGCATGAACGACAGCGAGGCTGCCGCCGACACCGCCGCTACGATGAAGAAGGCGGTGTGGAAGTCGCTCAGCGTCAGCGGGCCGCCATGGATCTTGGTCGACACTTCGAGGATGCCGCCGGCCAGCGCCACACCGAGCGCGATCGCCAACTGCTGGAACACGGCCGTGATCGGCGTCGCCTTGCTGGTGTCGGCGGCCGAAATCTCGGCGTAGGCAAGCGCATTGATGCCGGTGAAGAACATCGAGCGGATGAAGCCCCCGGCGAGCAGCATGGCGAGGATCAGCCCGTAGGGCGTGTCGGGTGTGAACAGGCCGTTGATGGCGATGGACGCGGCAGCGATGAGCGAGCCTGAAATCAGCACCCGGCGGAAGCCGGCGACCCTGAAGATCAGCGCAGTGACGAATTTCATGCCTATGGCGCCGATCGCCGAGACGAAGGTGATCATGCCGGACTGGAACGGCGTCAGCCCGAAACCGATCTGGAACATCAGCGGCAACAGGAAAGGTACGGCACCAATGCCGATGCGGAACAGTCCGCCGCCGAGCACCGACGAGCGGAACACCCGATTGCGAAACAGCTCGAGCGCCAGCAGCGGGTTCTTGGCGCGGCGCGCGTGCAGCAGGTAAAGCACCGCCGATGCCAGCCCGACGGCAACGGTGATAAAGCCGGCAACTGGCGGCAGAGCCGGCAGGCTGACCACTGACAGGCCGAACACGATGCCCGATGCCGCCAGCCCGCTCAGCACGAAACCGATGAGATCGAGCGGCGGCGTCTGCGCGGCGTCGGTCTTCGGCAGGAAACGCGTGGCCAGCCAGATGCCGATCAGCCCGATCGGCACATTGATCAGAAAAATCCAGTGCCAGGAAAAATAGGTCGTGATGAAGCCGCCGACCGGCGGGCCGACCAGGGGGCCGACCAGAGCCGGGACAGTCAGCCACGACATGGCGGCGACGAGCTCGCTTTTCGGCGTCGCGCGTACCAGCACCAGCCGGCCGACCGGCGTCATCATGGCGCCGCCAATACCTTGCAGGAAACGTGACACCACGAAAGCCGGCAGCGAATTGGAAATGGCGCACGCGACCGAACCGACGATGAACACGGCGATCGCGGCACGGAAGACATTCTTGGCGCCGAAGCGGTCGGCCATCCAGCCGCTGATCGGAATGAAGATCGCCAGCGATACCAGATAGGCGGTCAGCGCCAGCTTGAGCGCGATCGGGCTGGTGTGGATGTCGATGGCGATCGCCGGCAACGATGTCGCAATGACGGTCGAATCCATGTTTTCCATGAATAGAGCGACCGCCAGGATAAGCGGAATGGTGCGGTTCACGATGGATCCGGCCTTGAAATGTGCGTCGCGATTGCTTGCCGGCCCTGGGGCCAAACCGACAGGTAGGGCGGTTATCATGGCTTGGCCCGGATGTCGCATTAATTTGCTGTCACGTTTGTGCGACCGCAAGTCCCGCAGCCCCTGGGGCAAAATGCAGCTTCGCCACTACACAACCATCGGCTTTTCAACGGCCACGGGACGTGTTACGAGCCAGCGCCAATCCTGAAAGGGAAGAAGACGAGTCGGCGCTGTCCATCCAGGGCGAGCGCCTTTCCTGCATTCCGAGGGCTGGCCATGGCAAAAATCATCGAGACGTCCACCGGCGCATTGGCGCTGACCTTTGACGACGTGCTGCTGCAGCCGGGCCATTCCGAGGTCATGCCCGGCGAGACCGACATCCGCACCCGCATCGCCGGCGACATCGACCTCAACGTGCCGATCCTGTCGGCCGCCATGGACACGGTTACCGAGGCGCGGCTCGCCATCGCCATGGCCCAGGCCGGCGGCATCGGCGTCATCCACCGCAATTTCTCGCCGGCCGAACAGGCCGAGCAGGTGCGGCAGGTGAAGAAATTCGAATCCGGCATGGTGGTCAACCCTGTCACCATCGGTCCCGAGGCGACGCTTGCCGATGCGCTGGGTCTGATGCGCACCTACAGCATTTCGGGCATTCCGGTGGTCGAGAACGGCGGCACCGGCGGCCACACGGTCGGCCGGCTCGTCGGCATCCTGACCAACCGCGACGTCCGCTTCGCGTCCGATCCGGCGCAAAAGGTCTATGAGCTGATGACCCGCGAGAACCTGATCACGGTCAAGGAGAACGTCGATCAGGACGAGGCCAAGCGGCTGCTCCATCAGCACCGCATCGAGAAGCTTGTTGTGGTCGATCGGGACGGCAATTGCGTCGGGCTGATCACGGTCAAGGACATCGAGAAGTCGCAGCTCAACCCGCACGCCACCAAGGATGCGCAGGGGCGTTTGCGCGCCGCCGCCGCCACCAGCGTCGGCGATGACGGTTTCGAACGCGCCGAGCGCCTCATCGACGCCGGCGTCGACCTTCTCGTGATCGACACCGCGCACGGTCATTCGCAGCGCGTTCTGGATGCGGTGACGCGGGCCAAGAAACTGTCCAACTCGGTTCGCATCCTGGCCGGCAACGTCGCCACCGCGGAAGGCACCTTGGCGCTGATCGATGCCGGCGCCGACGCGGTCAAGGTCGGCATCGGACCAGGCTCCATCTGCACCACCCGCATCGTCGCCGGCGTCGGCGTGCCGCAGCTCTCGGCGATCATGTCGGCGGTCGAGACGGCGCAGAAATCCGGCGTTTCGGTCATTGCCGATGGCGGCATCAAATATTCGGGCGATCTCGCCAAGGCACTGGCCGCCGGCGCAAGTGCTGCGATGATCGGCTCGCTGCTGGCCGGCACGGACGAGAGCCCGGGCGAGGTCTATCTGCACCAGGGCCGCTCCTTCAAAGCCTATCGCGGCATGGGCTCGGTCGGCGCGATGGCGCGCGGCTCCGCCGATCGTTATTTCCAGGCCGAGGTGCGCGACACGCTGAAACTGGTCCCGGAAGGCATCGAAGGGCAGGTGCCGTACAAAGGACCTGTGTCTGGCGTGCTGCACCAGCTTGCAGGCGGCCTGAAAGCCGCTATGGGTTATGTCGGTGGCCGCGACCTTGCCGATTTCCGCGAGCGCGCCACTTTTGTGCGGATATCCAATGCCGGACTTCGTGAAAGCCACGCCCATGACGTCACGATTACCCGCGAAAGCCCGAATTATCCTGGCGGAGCCTGACCGTCATGCGTCTTGGCGCAATCTGGCGGCAATGATCCTGCGGCTGTCGCGCCACGCGGCCGCACTCTGTGTCGCCACCGTGGTGGTTTTCATCATCATGACGGCAATGGAGTTCCTCTATTTTCGCCAATTGAGCGGCGGTCTGCCGTCGCTCGACATGCGCTATGCCGGTTTCACCCCGGATGAGGGCATGGCCTGGCTGACGGCACTCGGCCGGCGCGGCAGCGAAATTATTCTCGTCTGGCATTACCTGACCTTCGACCTGCTGTTTCCGGCGCTGCTGTCGCTGACGATGGTCAGCCTGATCCTGGCCACGGGCCGGCGGCTGAAGAATTTCCGTGCACTGCCTGCGCAAACCCAGTCGATATTCGCGGTTGTGCTGGTGCTGCCCTACCTGCTTACCGACTATGCCCAGAATATCGCCGTGGCTCGTCTTTTGTCCGATTTTCTGTCGGCCAATCCGGATTCGCTGTCCTTCGCCTCGGCGCTGATCGTCACCAAATTCGCCCTACTGGCGATACCAGTGACCGTCACTGCGGCTTTCACTCTGATGGCTCAGAAACGGTCTTGAAGGCTGGGTGACAGAGACAGGGGGCATCTTGAACCAGACCGCGATCTTCTGGCCGATGCTGGCGCAGGTGCTGCTGGTCTATATCGTCTACGTCGTTATGGGCCGGCGCCGCCATGGTGCGTTCAGATCGGGCGAAGCCAAGGCCGGCCAGTTCAAGACGCGCTCGACGGAGCCTGGTTCCAGCGTCACCGACAATCTGAGCAACCAGTTCGAACTGCCGGTGCTTTTCTACGTCTTATGCTTGACGCTGCACGTGACCAATGGCGTCAATTATCTGACCTTGGCACTGATGTGGATATTTGTCGTCTCCCGCTATCTTCACGCATCGGTCCACTTGACCAGCAATCAGCTGATCCTGCGCAGCAGGGCATTCTACCTGGGCGCGGTGGTTCTTGCACTTGGATGGATATGGCTAGCGCTGCATCTGCTCGGCTTGGTCTGAGCAAGCTCAAGCTTACAAATCGAACACAGCGATCTTGCGCTTGTCGAACCTGATGGCGAGTTCACCGCGCACCAGCTTGAGCGCGGCCTCGCCGAAGACGGCACGCCGCCAGCCTTGCAATGCCGGCACGTCGGCTTCATCGCCCTCGGCAGCGATGCGGTCGATGTCGTCACTGGAGGCGAGTACCTTCGATGCGACGCCTTCCTTTTCGGCAACGATCCGCAGCAGCACCTTCAGCAACTCCGCCGCGGCGCTTGACCCCTCCGGCGGCTGGAAGCTCTTCGGCAGCTTCGGCATCTCTTCCCTGGGCAGGGCAAGGGCAGCGTTTACCGCGCCAAGCAGTGCCGTCGCCGTCGACGAGCGCTCCCAGCCCTTCGGCGTGGTACGCAGCTTGCTCAGCGCCGCAGCGTCGCGCGGCGCCTGCTGCGCCACTTCGTAGATCGCATCGTCCTTGAGCACCCGGCCGCGCGGCACGTCGCGCTCGCGCGCTTCGCGTTCGCGCCAGGCGGCCACCGCCTGCACGATCGCCAGTTCCTGCGGCTTGCGCAGCCGCATCTTGAGCCTCTTCCAGGCATCCTCGGGATGCGGATCGTAGGTCTCGCGCGAGGTCAGCACGTCCATCTCCTCGTTCAGCCAGTGGGCGCGGTTTTCCCGCACCAGCTCGGCGCTGAGATGCTTGTAGACCTCGATCAGGTGGGTGACGTCGGCGAGCGCGTAGTCGAGCTGCTTTTCGGACAGCGGACGGTGGCGCCAGTCGGTGAAGCGCGAGGACTTGTCGAGCCGCGCTCCGGTGATGCGCTGCACCAGCTGGTCGTAGGAGACGCTGTCGCCGAAGCCGCAGACCATTGCCGCGACCTGGGTGTCGAACACCGGATGCGGCACCAGATCGCCGAGATGCACGATGATTTCGATGTCCTGCCGCGCCGCATGGAAGACTTTGACGATCGCCTCGTTGGCCATCAGCCTGAAGAACGGTTTCAGGTCGATGTCGGGCGACAGCGGATCGATCAGCGCGGTCACCCCGGGCGCTGCCATCTGGATCAGGCACAGGATCGGCCAGAAGGTCGTTTCGCGAATGAATTCGGTATCGACGGTGACGAATTCCGCCTTTTCGAAGGCGGCAATAGCGGTCTCGAGTTCTTTCTGGGTGGTGATGACGTGCATCAAATCGCTTTTGGCAAGGGATAGGGTCTCTTTCAATTTCAGCCGCGCGCGCTTTCGTCAAGCGCAAGCACCTCTATCCAGGCTTTGCGGGTTCATCGGGATCGGCATTCCGCTTCGCCAGCCGGGCAAAAACCGTCGAAGTGCGCAAAAGCGCCGTAAAACGGCTGCGATGGGTGGCCGGCACGGCGGAGCGCGCCTGCATCCGGTAAAGGATGACGGCCACGAAGATCGCATAGACGGTGGCGCTGAACACGAACAGCGCGCTCGGCCCGAAAAATTGCATCACCGTCGAGGCTGCGAACGGCCCGCCGATGGCGCCGAAGGAATAAAACAGCATCAAGGCAGCGTTGATCAGCACGAACTCGCCCTTGTCGGCGCGGTCGTTGGAATGCGCCGCTGACAACGAATAGAGCGGCATGGCGAAGCAGCCGAAGATGAAGACGAGCAGGAAGTTGAGAAACGGGCTGCCGCCTGCCACGAATGCCAGCGCCAGTGCCGCCACCATCGCACAGCACGTCGTCATCAGCAGCACCGAGCGCCGGTCCCAGCGGTCGGAGAGATAGCCAAGCGGGTATTGGATGATGGCGCCGCCGAAAATGCCGACGCTGACGAAGGTGACGACGTCGGCGACCGACATGCCGATCTGCTCGGCATAGACCGGCGACAGGGTGCGAAAGGCGCTGTTTGTGACGCCGACGGCGATACAGCCGAAGCAGCCGAGCGGCGAGATCCGCCAGACGCGCGCCAAATCGAGCTTGACGTCTTCCGGCGGCGTCGGATTGGAGCGGTCGCCGAGCGAAACCGGCACCAGCGAAACGGTGATCATCATCGACATGATGGCGAAGATGGCAAAGCCGCCGGCGCCGAAGATCGGGATCAGGAACTGGGCGCCCGTCACCGAGCCGATGTCGACCATCCGGTAGATGGCAAGCACCCGCGCCCGGTCGGTGTTGGTGACGCCGGAATTCAGCCAGGCTTCCATGATGGTGAACAGGCCGGCAAAGCAGAACCCGCCGGCAAAGCGCACGGCGCACCACATCACCGGATCGATGACCAGCACCAGAAGCAGCGTTCCCGCCGAGGCGATCGCCGCGAGTGCCGAAAAGGCGCGCACATGGCCGACGGACTTCATGATGCGGGTCACGGCAAGGCAGCCGAGCAGGAAGCCGGCGAAATAGAACGTGCCCATCAGGCCGATCGAGGAAGCGGGAAAACCTTCCTGCGCACCACGCAGCGCAATCAACGTGCTCTGCAGGCCGTTGCCGCCGAGCAGGATGCCGGCGGCGATCAGGAGGGGGATCAGCGGGCGGATGGAGGACATGAAGGAAAGCCTGTCGTTGATCCTTCTTGAACCATCGGCTTCGCCAATGCCAGCGGCAATTCCCGGTGGCGTTGGGGCCAGCCGGGGGCCTTAATGCATGTCGCGCAAAAGTGCAGCGGTTTTGCGATAACGACATGTATAAAAACAAGGACCTAAAGCGCGTCGCATGAGGCCGATCGAACGCGACACGTTTTAGGTGCATTACCGCGGGAGAACTTGCGCTACCGCGTGGCGCCGGACCCTCCGTGTTGGGAACCAAGGCGTATCTTTGTAGTTCAGTGCTGGTGGGCGAATACGCGTCTTGTGAGCCGCCGGTGTGCGGAGACGGTGTCAGCATCGACGTCGTTTCTGCTGCCCGGCCTGAAGCTCCAAAGGGAGGTCCGCCATCATGAAATTTCATTCCGCATTTGCGGCATTTGCCGTGGCCGCAGTTCTGGCGGCCGGGCCGGCGCGGGCTGTCGACCTCGCCATGGTGTCAGGAGATACCGGCAACGGCCAGAGAATCCTTCGCGAGATCCTCGATCAATACGAGAAGAAGACCGGCAACAAGGTTAGCGTCGTTCCGCTGCCCCCCTCGGCGACGGACCAGTTTGGCCAATACCGGCTCTGGCTTGCCGCCGGAAGCAGCGACGTCGACGTCTATCAAACGGACATCATCTGGGCCCCCCAGCTTGCAAGGCAGTTCATCGACCTGACCGAAGCGACCAAGGATGTCGTTGGCGCCCATTTCCCATCGATCATCAAATCGCAGACCGTGGACGGCAAGCTCGTCGCCTTGCCGATATTCACCGACGCTCCGGCGCTCTACTACCGCAAGGATCTCCTCGACAAATACGGCGCCAGGGTCCCGGCCAGCTGGGCTGAACTTGCCGATACCGCCAAGCTTGTCATGGATAAGGAGCGCGCGGCCGGCAACAAGGACATGTGGGGTTTCGTTTTCCAGGGCAACGCCTATGAGGGGCTGACCTGCGATGCACTCGAATGGGTGAAGTCGAACGGCGGCGGCCAGATTATCGAGCCGGACGGCACCATCTCCATCAACAATCCGCAAGCAGCTGCGGCGCTGGAAATGGCGAGGAGCTGGGTGGGAACCATCTCACCGCCCGGCGTTCTGGCCTACCAGGAAGAAGAGTCGCGCGGAGTCTGGCAGACCGGCAACGCCGTCTTCATGCGCAACTGGCCCTACGCCTACGCGCTTGGCAACAGCGAAAGCTCCCCCATCAAAGGCAAGTTCGAGGTGACGACGCTGCCGCCGGGGTCTGGTGAGGGCGCGCACCCGGCAGCAACGCTTGGCGGCTGGAATCTCGCGGTTTCCAAATATTCGAAGAACCCGGATGCAGCGATCGAGCTGGTCAAATGGATCGCCTCGCCTCAGATGCAGAAGTACCGCGCCTTGAAGGGGGCATATCTGCCGACCATCCAGGCACTCTATGACGATGCCGACATCGCCAGCGCCCAGCCGGTGATTCCGCGCTGGAAGGAAGTCGTCCTCAACGCGGTGCCGCGTCCCTCGGCCCAAGCCAAGAGCCGGTACAATGAGGCATCGAGCGAGTTCTGGACCGCCGTCCACAACACCATTTCCGGCGAGGGCACAGCCGCCGACAACCTTGCCGATCTGGAGTTCTCCTTGACCAGGCTCAAGGGCACCGCCTGGTGACCTCGCCGCGCTCAGGCTCGCTGCTGGCGCGTCAGCGTGTGCGCTCGGCATGGCTGCTGCTTGCTCCGATGCTCATCGTGCTCGCCGCCGTTGCCGGTTGGCCGTTGATGCGCACGATCTATTTCGGCTTCACCGACGCCTCGCTCGCCGACCTCGAAGCCCGCCGCTGGGTTGGCTTCGCCAACTATTTCTCCGTCGTGCAAATGCCGAGCGGCCGCGTCGTCTATGACGGGCTGCTCGCCGATCCGGTCTGGTGGCGCGCCGTCTGGAACACGGTGCGCTTCGCGGTGATTTCGGTGACCTGCGAGACGGTGCTCGGCATGATCGTCGCGCTGGTGCTCAACGCCAGGTTTCGCGGCCGCGGCATCGTGCGCGCCGCGATCCTCATCCCTTGGGCGATCCCGACGATCGTCTCGGCGAAAATGTGGCAGTGGATGCTCAACGACCAGTTCGGCATCATCAACGACGTCCTGCTCAAGCTCGGCCTGATCAGCACCAAGATCGCCTGGACGGCCAGCGCCGACACGGCGATGGTCGCCGTCCTTGTTGTCGACATCTGGAAGGCGACCCCCTTCATGGCGCTTCTCATTCTCGCCGGCCTCCAGATGCTTCCACAAGAAATCTACGAGGTCGCCAAGCTCGACGGCGTCGGCGCGTGGAGAATTTTCTGGAAGATCACTTTGCCGCTCATCCGACCGGCGTTGATGGTGGCCATGATCTTTCGCGGTCTCGATGCCCTGCGCATCTTCGATCTGATCTACGTGCTTACGCCAAACAACATACACACCAAGTCGATGTCGGTGTTTGCCCGCGAGAGCCTGTTTGAGTTCGACAAGTTCGCTTCCGGTTCCGCCGCCTCGACGCTTCTCTTCCTTATCCTCGCTCTGCTGACCATGCTCGTTCTTTGGCTCGGCCGGATAAGACTGGACAAGGACTATTGATCATGGGGGACTACTGACCATGTGGATCGTCAAGCGCACGGCTTTCTACCTCCTCGTCGCCGTTATCGTCGTCGTCGCGGTGTTCCCGTTCTACTACGCCATCATCACCAGCCTGAAATCGGGGACGGCGCTCTTCCAGATCGACTATTGGCCGAAGACGATTATCTTCAGCAATTACAGGACCGTGTTCACCGAGGGGACCTTCCTGCGCAACCTCGTGAACTCGCTGTTCATCTCGAGCGCCGTTGTCGTCATTTCGCTGTTCCTCGGTGTCACCGCTGCCTATGCGCTGGCGCGCATCCGCTTTCGCGGTCGCTCGGCTCTGCTCCTCACTATCCTGTCCGTTTCGATGTTCCCGCAATTGGCGGTGCTTGCCGGTCTTTTCGAGCTGATCCGCATCTTCGGCCTCTACAATTCGCCGTTCGCGCTGATCTTGTCCTACATGATCTTCACCTTGCCGTTCACCGTCTGGGTGCTCACCGCCTTCGTTCGCGACCTGCCGATCGAGCTGGAGGAAGCGGCGATCCTCGATGGCGCCACGCCCTGGATCATCATCAGCCGCGTCTTCCTGCCGCTCATGTGGCCGGCGCTGGCGACCACCGGGCTTCTCGCCTTCATCGGCGCTTGGAACGAGTTCCTGTTCGCCCTTACGTTTACTTCCAGCAACGAGCAGCGAACCGTGCCGGTGGCGATCGCGCTGCTCTCCGGCAGCTCGCAGTTCGAGATCCCGTGGGGCAACATCATGGCCGCATCGGTGATCGTCACCGTGCCGCTCGTCGTCCTCGTTCTCATCTTCCAGCGCAAGATCATTTCCGGTCTCACGGCGGGCGGGGTGAAGGGGTGAGTGCATAGTTGAACTGCGGGCACAGAGCAGCGAACTCAGATTGACGCCTCGAGCATAAATTGATGCCGGTGGGAAAGGGGCGGGAAGAACGCGAACTCGACCCGGCTGCCGCTTGCCTTGACAAATGCACCCTCTCATGTGCTTTTCGCGCAAATTTTCAGGCTGGGCCATCATGCCTTGGCCGCAACCCAACATCCGGACTTTAAGAATGACAATGCATCGTTACCGCAGCCATACCTGTGCCCAATTGAGGAAGCTCGACGTCGGCTCGACCGTTCGCTTGTCGGGCTGGGTGCATCGCGTGCGCGACCATGGCGGCCTGCTGTTCATCGATTTGCGCGACCATTACGGCCTGACCCAGATCGTCGCCGATCCGGATTCGCCCGCCTTCAAGATTGCCGAGACCCTGCGCGGCGAATGGGTCGTCCGCGTCGACGGCGAGGTCAAGGCGCGCCTCGCCGACACCGTGAACCCTAATTTGCCAACCGGCGAGATCGAAGTCTTCGCGCGCGAGATCGAGGTACTGTCGGCCGCCAGGGAATTGCCCCTGCCGGTCTTCGGCGAGCCGGATTACCCAGAGGACATCCGCCTCAAATACCGCTTCCTCGACCTGCGCCGCGATACCCTGCACAAGAACATCGTCGCGCGCACCAAAATCATCGCCGAGATGCGCAAGCTGATGGGCGAGGTCGGCTTCACCGAATTCTCGACGCCGATCCTGACCGCCTCGTCGCCGGAAGGGGCGCGCGACTTTCTGGTGCCGTCGCGCATCCACCCCGGCACTTTCTATGCGCTGCCGCAGGCACCGCAGATATATAAGCAGCTGATCATGGTGTCCGGCTTCGACCGCTACTTCCAGATTGCGCCGTGCTTCCGCGACGAGGACCCGCGCGCCGACCGTCTGCCGGGTGAATTCTACCAGCTCGACGTTGAGATGAGCTTCGTCGAGCAGGAGGATGTGTTCACCACCATGGAGCCGGTGATGCGGGGGGTGTTCGAGACCTTTGCCGCCGGCAAGCCGGTGACGGAGAAGTTTCCGCGCATTGCCTATGATGTCGCCATGCGCAAATACGGCACCGACAAGCCGGACCTGCGTAACCCGATCGAGATGCAGGCCGTCTCGGATCATTTTCGCGGCTCTGGCTTCAAGGTATTTGCCAACATCCTTGCCAACGATCCGAAGGCCGAGGTCTGGGCCATTCCGGCCAAGACCGGCGGGTCGCGCGCCTTCTGCGACCGCATGAACTCATGGGCGCAAGGCGAGGGCCAGCCCGGCCTCGGCTACATCTTCTGGCGCAAGGAGGGCGAGAAGCTTGAAGGCGCCGGGCCGCTGGCCAAGAACATCGGCGAGGAGCGCACCGAGGCGATCCGACAACAACTCGGCCTCGCCGATGGCGATGCCGCCTTCTTCGTCGCCGGTGATCCGAAGAAGTTCGTCTCCTTCGCGGGAGCGGCGCGCAGCCGCGCCGGCGAGGAGCTCAATCTTGTCGACCGCGACCGCTTCGAATTGTGCTGGATCGTCGACTTCCCGTTCTTCGAATGGAACGAGGAGGAGATGAAGATCGACTTCGCGCACAATCCTTTCTCGATGCCACAAGGCGGCATCGATGCGCTTAACGGCGAGGATCTGCTCGGCATCAAGGCGTTCCAGTACGACATGGTCTGTAACGGTTTCGAGATCGCCTCCGGCGGCATCCGCAACCATCTGCCCGAAACCATGGTCAAGGCGTTCGAAACCGTCGGGCTGGACCGCGCGACGGTCGAAGAGCGCTTCGGCGGCCTTTATCGCGCCTTCCAGTATGGCGCGCCGCCGCATGGCGGCATGGCGGCCGGCATCGACCGCGTCGTCATGCTTCTGGTCGGCGCCAGGAACCTGCGCGAAGTGACTATGTTCCCGATGAACCAGCAGGCCTACGACCTGTTGATGAGCGCGCCGTCGGAAGCCAGCCCGCAGCAGCTTCGCGAATTGTCGCTGCGCGTGGTGGCGACGAAGAAAGAGGTTTAAAAAACGCTCCGAACCGGTGCTGTTGATTCATAAAAAAGCCCGGCATCGCTGCCGGGCTTTTTGCTTGAAGCCTGTCTCGGTCAGTCTTCGTTTGCCGTAACCGTCACGCCGAGCGTTTTCGGCAGGTCGAGCGGGTTGGACATGGCGCCCGCCATGATCAGCGCGAACGGCACCGCTGCCGGCGGCTCGGCCGAGACCTCGATGCTTTGCGGATCGTCGAGGAACTTGTTGACCGCGGCCGAAACCTGCGCGGTCAGTTCCGGATTGTTGAGCTGCGCCATGCCGAAGGGCACGATCGCCTTGGCCTGGTTGGCGATGTCCTTGCCGGACATGCCTTGCTGCTTGCCGGCATAATCGAGCACCTTTTTGGTCAACGAATCGTCGTCGAAGCGGATCGAGGCGCTGTTGAACGAAAGCTGCTGCAGCAGCCCGAGCATGGCCATGCCTTGCGCCGAATTGTCGGCGCCTTCGGGCTGCGCCGCCATCTTCTTCTGCATCTCCTGCAGTGATTTGATGACGTCCAGCGTGTAGCCGCCGAGATCGAAGGTCATGCCGAGCGTGCCGGCATTGTCGACCGATATTTCGTATTTCGACAAGTCCATCCTGCCGTCGGTAGGCTGCCAGGTGCCTCCCATCTCAAGATTGCCTGTTATGTTCTGGTAGCCGAGTGCGTTGATGACTTCCTTGGATTTCGGATCTTCGACCAGGGTCAGGTCGGCAGCGAATTTTTCCGTAGTGCCGGAAAACGCCATGGCCTTGCCGTCGGCCGGCGGCGTGATTGCGATGGCAAGCCCGTCCATCGAGAAAGCAGTTTTGTCAGCCACTTTGACTGTCATGTTGTCGAGCTCGGCCGATTTGTACATCATCAGCGAGCCCAGCGGACCGGTTGCGCCTTCGGCCGGAACCGTCATGTCGTGGATGACGAAGGGGCTGAGATTGAGCGTGACGCCATCTTCGCTGTGTTCGAACGGCGACGTCGATACGGTCGCGATTTGATAGCCGCCACTGGCTTCGGTCACACCTTCGAGCTTGACGTCGCCGATCTTGAGCGCCTCCTTTTCGGCCGCCGGTTTGACCGCTACGCCTTGCAGAACCATGCTGGAGGTGTCGCCGGTTACTCCGGTCCAGGAGAGGTCGACACCCTGCGCGGCGAGGGCAGCCTTCAGCCGGTCGGCGACCGCGGTATCCTGCGCGAACGCCGCATTCAGCGGCAGCGTCAGCAAAAAGGTCGAAAAAGCCAGTCTCTTAATAAGTGTCGAGTGTCTGATCGTCATCGAGAGCTCCCCTGAGAGTGTCCTGAAATTCTTTTCAAATCGTCGCGTCGTCACCATTCGGTGACGAACTGGACCGGAAAAAGGCGGGCCTCGGCACAATGGTCGAAAATCGCGGCCAAAGGCAAACCCGATCCATCAGCCTTGCGATAGAAGCAGGATGTAACGGATTGATGTTGGCCGGCGTCGCGACGCTTCCAATCCTGTTGCATAATGGATGTCGCGCAACGGTTTTGCGGTAACGACATGCATCAAAACAAGGGCCTAAAGCGTCGCATGGGCCGGTCGAACGCGATGCGCTTTAGGAGCACGCATACCGGTGTGCCTCTTGCCGCGAATCACCCGCTCGGCTAGTGCCAGCCCATGGGAAAAAGGCTTTTGCCGCCCGAGAGTGGCGGCGGCGACAATATCGAGCCGGTCGATCTGAAGAAGGCGCTGGAAGAGCGCTATCTCGCCTACGCGCTGTCGACCATCATGCACCGGGCGCTGCCGGACGTGCGCGACGGATTGAAGCCGGTGCATCGTCGCATCATGCATGCCATGCGCCTGTTGCGGCTCAACCCCGACCAGGGTTTTGCCAAATGCGCCCGCATCGTCGGCGAGGTGATGGGCAAATTCCATCCGCATGGCGACCAGTCGATCTACGACGCGTTGGTGCGGTTGGCGCAGGATTTTTCGATGCGCTACCCGCTGGTCGACGGGCAGGGCAATTTCGGCAATATCGACGGCGATAACGCCGCCGCCATGCGCTACACCGAAGCGCGCATGACCGAAGTGTCGACGCTGCTGCTGGAAGGCATCACCGAGGACGCCGTCGATTTCCGCCCGACCTACAACGAGGAAGACGAGGAGCCGGCCGTGCTGCCCGGCGCCTTCCCGAACCTGCTCGCCAACGGCTCGTCCGGCATCGCCGTCGGCATGGCGACCTCGATCCCGCCGCACAATGCGGCCGAGCTCTGCGACGCCGCGCTTCACCTGATCGATCATCCGGATGCGCCCGTCACCAAGCTGATGGATTTCGTGCAAGGTCCGGATTTCCCGACCGGCGGCATCATCGTCGACAGCCGAGCCTCGATCCTCGAAGCCTACGAAACGGGTCGCGGCGGCTTTCGCGTCAGGGCGAAGTGGAGCCAGGAGGACCAGGGCAGGGGCACCTGGAACATAGTCGTCACCGAAATCCCTTACGGCGTCCAGAAGGCCAGACTGATCGAAAAGATCGCCGAGCTCTTGATGGCGCGCAAGCTTCCGTTGCTCGAGGATATCCGCGACGAGAGCGCTGAGGACATCCGCGTCGTGCTGGTGCCGAAGAGCCGCTCGGTCGATCCCGGCATCATGATGGAATCGCTGTTCAAGCTGACCGAGCTCGAAAGCCGCTTTCCGCTCAACATGAACGTGTTGTCGCGCGGCAAGGTGCCGAACGTGCTGTCGCTGAAAGGTGTGCTCAAGGAATGGCTGGAGCACCGCCGCGACGTCCTGATCCGCCGCTCCAAGCACCGCCTCGGCGAGATCGAAAGGCGGCTGGAGATCCTCGCCGGCTATTTGATCGCCTACCTCAACATCGACGAGGTGATCAGGATCATCCGCGAGGAGGACGAGCCCAAGCAGGTGATGATGGTGCGCTGGTCGCTGACCGACACCCAGGCTGAAGCCATCCTCAACATGCGGCTGAGAGCGCTGCGCAAGCTCGAGGAATTCGAAATCCGCGAGGAATTCAATGGCCTGACCGGCGAGAAGAAGCAGATCGAGGCACTGCTTGCGTCCGACGCCAAGCAGTGGGCGACGATCAAGTGGGAAGTCGCCAATGTTCGCCAGAAATACGGGCCCGACACCGAGATCGGCAAGCGCCGCACCGAGTTCGCCGACGCACCCGAGCATGACCTGACCGATATCGCCCACGCCATGATCGAGCGCGAGCCGGTCACCGTGGTCGTTTCGGAAAAGGGCTGGCTGAGGGCCATGAAAGGTCATCTGACCGACCATTCGGCCCTGACCTTCAAGGAAGGCGACAGCCTCAAGCTCGCCTTCCACGCCCAGACGACCGACAAGGTGCTGGTCTTCACCACCGGCGGCAAGTTCTACACGATCGGCGCCGACCGGCTGCCGGGTGGGCGTGGCCACGGCGAGCCGATCCGCATCATCGTCGACATGGACAACGACCAGGATATCGTCACCGCTTTCGTCCATGATCCCAAGCGCAAGCTGCTGCTGGTGTCGCATGACGGCAACGGTTTCATCGTGCCGGAAGAAGAAGTCGTCGCCAACACCCGCAAGGGCAAGCAGGTGATGAACGTCAAGGCGCCCGACGAAGCCCAGCGCTGTGTGAGCGTCGCCGGCGACCATCTCGCCATTGTCGGCGAGAACCGCAAGATGCTGGTGTTCCCGCTGGCCGAGATCCCCGAGATGGGACGCGGCAAGGGCGTGCGCCTGCAGAAATACAAGGATGGCGGTGTCCTCGACCTCAAGACCTTCACGCTGGCAAGCGGCCTGTCCTGGCAGGATTCGGCAGACCGCACCTTCACCAAATCGCGTGACGAGCTTGCCGAATGGATCGGCGCCCGCGCCTCGGCCGGCCGCATGGTGCCGAAGGGTTTCCCGAGGACTGGCAAGTTCGGGTGAAGCGGTAATCTCCCCCCTCGAGGGGGAGATGGCCGGCAGGCCAGAGGGGGTCCCCGCGCATGAAGCGCCAGCCTGCTTTGTTCGTGGTAAGGTCGCGTCAGGACGTCCCGACCCCCTCTGTCGCCTTCGGCGACATCTCCCCCTCAAGGGGGGAGATTAGCAGCGCCACCCGAACATTTGGAATGTCGTGACGATTGCTGCACTATATCAGTGCATAAGCGATGCGATGGGCTAGGGAGAATTGGGCGCTTGAAGGAAATCAGGATCCAGAAGCCGGAGCGGCAACAGCGTCTGTTTGGCCTGTCGACGCCGCTCAGGGCCGCTGTCATTCCGCCGCTGTCGGCGGCGCGCTGGCTCCTGGTGCTGATCGTCGCCGCCGGCGTATATTTTTTCCACGGCTTCCTGTTCCCGGTCCTTGCCGCCCTGGTTATCGCTTTCGCCAGTTGGCCGCTCTATCGGCGGCTGCTCGCAGGCGTCGGCGGCAACCGCACGATTGCCGCTACGCTTGCGATCCTGTTCATCCTGACATTCCTGGTGGTGCCGATCGCGCTTGCCGGCACCTACGCCATCAACGAGGTGCGCGAATGGGTCGGCTGGGCTATCGAGACCAACCGCTACGGCGCGCCGACGCCGCACTGGATCGCCACGCTGCCTGTAGTAGGCGAATGGCTCAATGAACAGTGGACGGTCAACGTTGGCCATCCAGGCGGTATCGGCGAACTGATCCAGCTGATCAGCGGCGCCAATATCGGCAGCATCTATCGCGGCGCGCTTGCCGCCGGCGGCAGCGCCTTCGGACTTTTGCTGACGCTGCTGTTCATGATGATCGCATTGTTCTTTGCCTATCGCGACGGCGAGCATTTCGCCGGGCAGGTCGATCGCCTCGGCGAACGCATCCTGCCGGCCAGATGGGAACGGATCTCACGCGTGGTGCCGGCGACGATCTCGTCGACGGTTACCGGTATGACCGTTATCGCCATCGGCGAAGGACTGGTGCTGGGCATCGCTTACTGGTTGGCCGGCGTACCGTCGCCGGTGACGCTCGGCGCGCTGACCGGCATCATGGCGCTTATCCCCGGCGGCGCGCCGCTGTCGTTCACGCTGGTCTCGATCTATCTCGCCGCCAGCGGCTCGCCGATGGCCGGGCTGGCGCTGTTCGTCTGGGGCGCGGTCGAGCTCTTCATCGTCGACAAGACATTGCGCCCGAAGCTGGTCGGCGGGCCGATAAAGCTGCCCTTCCTGCCAACCTTTTTCGGCCTGATCGGCGGCGTCAAGACAATGGGTTTTCTCGGCCTGTTCATCGGCCCGGTGCTGATGGCCCTGCTGGTCGCAATCTGGCGCGAATGGCTGCGCGAGGTGGAACTGACCGATGAACTCGCTGCCGCCGAACCGGCGGAGCAGGAAGATGCACCGCCGCAGATTGAAATTGTTGCCGAACGCGCCGCCGCGAAAAAGAATCAGGCCGGGTGACTGACGGCGAACGTGGCGCGGCGCTTGCGCCCGTCGTGCAACTGCCAGAGCGAATGGCCGATCAAGGTCATGATGAGGATCGCGCCGCCGATCAGGCTGTTGCGCGTCGGTGTTTCGGCGAAGATCATCCACACCCAGACCGGCGCCAGCACGGTTTCAAGCAGGTAGAACATCGCCACCTCCGGCCCGGAGATGTATTTCGGGCCGTTGGCGAGGCAGAAGAACGAGATCGGCATGATGACGGCACCGTTGAAGACGATCCACCATGGCGCGTTGACGTGAAAACCCACCTTGGAAACCATCAGGGTGGCGACGGCCAGCGGCAGGACCACTCCGATCAGCGCCGTGAAACCCATATCCTTGCCGCTGGCGCGCGAGATGGTGATGGCCGCGGCGATCATGAAAGCCGAGCATAGCGCCATCAGGTCGCCGAAGAGATGTCCGGTTCCAACGGAATCGCCGACAATGATCGTCACGCCGACGATCATAAGTGCCAGCGCTGCAAGCGTCAGGGGCCGTGGCCTCTCCTTCAGGAACAGCCATGACAAAAGGGCCGCGAACATGGTTGTGAACGCCAGGATGAAAACGAGGTTGGCTGTCGAGGTATTGTAGACACCGGTGATGAAGGCGATCGAGCCGAGCCCGTAGAGGCCGGCAACGATGAGCCCTGACCAGCCCGGTACAAGCTGCGGTGCCTTTGCGCTCAGCGATCGCCAGGCGGCCCAGATGATAAGCGTGGCGACGAAGGTCGTGCCGGTGCGCAACAGCAGGATCGTCCACGCCTCGCCGTCGGCGAGCCGGATCAGCGGAATGTCGACGGTCAGCGTCAGCCCGCCGATGGCGGTGATCAGAAGGCCTCTCTGGTGGTCGTTGTGGGAAGACATGCGGCAATTCTCGCGTAGGCTTGGCGGCGCAAAATTGACCCGCCCGGTTTCCCAGCCGATCGGCCGGAAGCCCAGCGGCATCCTCCTCGAAACAATTTAAGAGTGAATACCGAAAGCGAAGATCAGCGCGAAACCGCTTCGTGATTGTAGCGTTCCCAGCCTTTCGGGCCGAGATGCTCCTGCGGCTGGAAGCGCATCTTATAATTCATCTTGCGCGAGCCGTTGACCCAGTAACCCAGGTAGACATGGGGCAGGCCCATCGCCCTGGCGCGGGCGATGTGATCGAGGATCATGAAGGTGCCGAGCGAGCGGTCCTCGAAGTCCGGGTTGAAGTAGGAATAGACCATCGACAGGCCATCGGCCATCTTGTCGGTGAGCGCCACGGCGATCAGCTCGCCCTGGCCCTTGCCGGTGATGAAGCTGTCGGGTCCGCGGCGACGGTATTCGATGACCTTGGTGTCGACATGGGTATCCTCGACCATCATGGCGTAGTCGAGCACGGTCATGTCGGACATGCCGCCACGGCGGTGGCGGGCGTCGAGATAGCTGCGAAACAGCGAATACTGCTCGGTGGAGGGCTCGGCGTCGTGCATGGCGCCGACCAGATCCGAATTATGCTGTATGACGCGTTTCATGTTTCGGCTGGCGGTGAATTCCTGCGCCAGGATGCGCACCGACACACAGGCGCGGCAGGTCTCGCAAGCCGGCCTGTAAGCGATGTTCTGCGACCGCCTGAATCCACCCTGCGTCAGCAGATCGTTCATCTCCGGGGCCTTGTCGCCGACCAGGTGTGTGAACACCTTGCGCTCGAACTGGCCCTCGAGATAGGGACATGGCGAGGGCGCGGTCAGAAAGAACTGCGGCGACTGGGTCGGGTGCTGCGTCATCGAGCCTTGGAAACACTCCTGCGAATCGCTCTACCTTTGGCGCGGACGCCGAAAAATTCAACAGGATTGTGAAAGCCTGGTTGATTGGACGTCTTCACATTTGTGCGCAAAGGCTGCGGCCGCGCTTCAAAAGTCTGCTCAGCGGCCGCTGCGGCTGACGACGGTGCCGAGCAGCAGGTCGTGCAGCGTGCGCTTGCGATCGGAAAACAGGCTCACCAGTAGGACCAGCGGCGAAAGGATGACATTGCCGGCCCAAAACAGCACCGAATGCACGACGGCGGTCAGCCCGTCGATGGGGCTGCCGTCGAGTCGGTCGAGCCGGATGCCCATTATCTTCATGCCGGTGGTGGCCTGGTCTTTACTGCCGAGCGTGTTCCAGATGTAGAGGATGGCGACGGCCGGCACGAGAATGGAAAACAGCATCCAGCCGAGGCCGAGCGTCAACAGCCCGAACAGGAACACCAGGATCGCGAATGGAATGGTGAGCAGCGCCACGATGAAATAATCGATGACGAAGGCGAGAATGCGCCGCGTGCGCACGCCCTCATAGGCGCTGATATCTTCGAGCCTGTTGGTGATGATTTCGCCGTCGAGCACGCGAGCGTTCATGTCATTTCCTCGTAATCGAACCCGGGTTAATGCACGGGGCCGCTTGTTGATGAAATGGTGAAGGTTCGCGGCGGAATCAAGATCGAGCCTTTCGCCGCCGTGTAGATGGCGACAGAGCGCCTGGGGCCGTCTGACTTGTTGAATTCACGGCGCGGATAGCGTTAGTTTGCTGCGGCGCACAAAGCGCGCCGAGCCGAGGGGACGGGGCGACATGGACTACGACATGCTGGTCATCGGCAGCGGCCCATCCGGGCGCCGCGCCGCGGTGCAGTCGGCCAAGCTCGGCAAGTCGGTGCTGGTGGTCGACAGGGGCCGGCGTCTCGGCGGCGTTTCGGTGCATACCGGCACTATACCGTCGAAGACGTTGCGCGAGACGGTGCTCAACCTCTCCGGCTGGCGCGAGCGCGGCTTTTATGGACGCGGCTACCGCGTCAAGCAGGACATTTCGGTCGGCGATCTGGTCGAGCGCCTGCACAAGACGCTCGACCATGAGGTCGAGGTGCTGCAGCACCAGTTCATGCGCAACACGGTCAAGAGTGCGCGCGCCGCGGTAAAATTCCTGGGCCCCAACAAGGTCAGCCTGACCACCGACACCGGCGACTACAGCGAGGTTGGCTTCGCCCATGCGCTGATCGCGGTCGGCACCCGGCCGCACCGGCCGCGCGACGTGCCGTTCGACAAGACACGGATCTTCGACAGCGACGAGATGCTGGAGCTCGATCGGCTACCGCGCACGCTGACGGTGATCGGCGCCGGCGTCATCGGCGTCGAATATGCGACAATCTTTTCGGCACTCGACGTTCCGGTGACACTGGTCGAGCCGCGCAACACGATGTTGGATTTCGTCGACCGCGAGATCGTCGACGACTTCATCCATCAGATGCGCGACCGCGGCATGACCATCCGATTGGGCAGTGCCGTCAAGGAGATCGCCTCGAAACCCGACTATGCTGAGGTGACGCTGGCCGACGGCCGCACCATACGTTCCGAGATCGTGCTTTATGCCGCGGGACGCACCGGCAATGTCGGCAATTTAGGGCTCGACGCCGTCGGCATCGAGGCTGATTCGCGAGGCCGCATCAAGGTCGATCCGCAGACCTTCCAGACCAGCGCGCCCAACATCTATGCCGCCGGCGATGTCATCGGCTTTCCGAGCCTGGCATCGACCTCGATGGAGCAGGGCAGGGTGGCCGCCTGCCATGCCTTCGGCGTGCCCTTGCCGCCCCCGCCCGAAACCTTTCCCTACGGCATCTACGCCGTGCCGGAAATCTCCACCGTCGGGCAATCCGAGGAGCAGGTGCGCGAGAGTGGTGCCGCCTACGAGGTCGGCGTGGCGCGGTTCCGCGAGACATCGCGCGGCCACATCATGGGTGTCAACACCGGTTTCCTGAAGCTTCTGTTCTCGATCGAAACACGCCGTCTGCTCGGCGCCCATATTGTCGGCGAGGGCGCGACCGAACTCATCCACATCGGCCAGGCGGTCATCAATCTCGGCGGCACAGTCGACTTCTTCGTCAACAACACCTTCAACTACCCGACGCTGGCGGAAGCCTACAAGATCGCCGGGCTGGACGCCTGGAACCGCATGGGGCGAGGGTAGCTTCGGGGCTCATCGATCCGACGCTGCAACGGCGACCGCAGGATCCGCCAGCCATTGCCTGACGATGTCGGCGTCCGGATCGCCAATTTCATGGCCGGAGGCGACGGTGTGGGCCTCGACCTTGGCGCCATGCGAGTTCAGTAGAGCGGCCAGCACCGGCGCGAATGGCACGTAGGTCAGGTCGGCGGCGCCGGCGATGATCAGCGCCCGCGCCTTCGACAGGTCGGCCGGCGGCACCTCGTCGAGCACCGGCATCGGACGCAGCAATGCGGCGCGCTCGATGAGGCCCGGATGCAGCAGCATGACGCTTGAAACCAAATTGGCGCCGTTCGAATAACCGAGAAAGGTCGCGCGACGGAGATCGAGGCTGTGGCGCTTCGCGACGCCGGCGACGAAGCCCGCGAATGCCTCCGCCTCCGCGCGGATGCTTGCCTGCTCGAATCGCGTCGGGGTGATTCGCGTGAACCAACGGAACCCGTCCTCCTGAGGAATGCGGCCACGGACCGCAACCAGCACAGCATGCGGCGCGATTTGCCGACCAAGCGGCAGCAAGGTCGTCTCGTCGACACCCGATCCATGCAACAGGAACAGCCAGTCACCGGGTAAGTTGGCGGGTCGAAGGAGCCGGTAGAAAAAGCCTGAATTTTCCTGCAGAATACCGTCTTCGAGGCTCTCCTCGGCCATAGTCACATCCTTTTGATTTCGCGTTACTTTCGTTAATTTGCCGGCTTCAAAACGAAATATTTTCAAGCTCCGCGAAAGTTGATTGAACCGGGCGCATTTCAGTCCGTTTCTTTGCCCATATAATCCCCGCGGGGGGATCGAAGCAGTGTGCGCCGGGTGGTCGCCCGAGTGATCGCATGCCGGGCATAAACAACCAGCTTTAAGGCCTTTTATCGATGACCATGCCAGTTTCGCCGGAACGCGATACGCGTATTGACGTGTTCCGGGCTCTCGCCCTCCTGACCATATTCATCGACCACGTGCCGGGCACCGTTTTCGAAACCCTGACCTACAAGAATTTCGGGTTTTCGGATGCGGCCGAGGCCTTCGTGCTGATCTCCGGCATGTCCGTCGCTCTTGCCTACGGCACCAAATTCCAGCCGGGAAACCGGCTGGTCGCAACGCTGAAGATGTGGCGCCGCGCCGGCGTGCTCTATGTCACCCACATCGTCACGACGATGGTGGTCATGGCTATCTTCTGCGCAGCGGCGGTGTTTGCGAAACGGCCGGACCTTCTGACCCTGATCAACATCGAGCCGCTCGTCAGGAACCCGCCGCAAGTCCTCGTCGGCATCGTCACGCTCGGCCATCAGCTCGGTTACAACAACATACTGCCGGTCTATGCGGCCCTGCTGTTGATGGCGCCGGCCTTCCTGCTGTTCATCAGCTACAGGCCGCTGGCGGCGCTTGCCGTATCCGCAGCCCTTTGGCTGATTGCCGGTATCTACCAGATCGCGCCGCCGAACTACCCGGAGCCCGGTTTCTGGTTCCTCAATCCGCTGTCATGGCAATTGCTGTTCAATATCGGCATGGCCAGCGTGTTGCATGTGCGGCGCGGCGGCACCATCCCGGTCAATCGTTGGCTGGTCGGCGCGGCGGCCGCTTATGTGCTGACGGCGCTCGTCTGGGTGCACAGCCCGCTATGGGGGCATGTGTCATGGCTTGACCTGCCGGTGGTGCTGACCGGTTTCGACAAGACGTTCCTGTCGTTGCCGCGGCTGCTGCACATCCTGGCGATGAGCTATCTGGTCGTCGCCTTGCCCTTCGTCTCGAACCTGTTCCGCACCGGCCGCGACAATCCGCTCGCCATATTGGGCAAACGCTCGCTGCCGGTTTTCATTGCCGGCACGGTGATTGCCATGGCGGCGCAGGTGATGAAGCTGATCAACCCGGGCGGCATTGCCTATGACAGTCTGCTGCTCGCCGCCGGCATCGCCATGCAGTTCGCGCTCGCCTTCTATCTAGAGTGGCTGTCCGCCATCGGCTGGTCCGGCAAGGGCAAGCCGGTCCGCAACGAGGCGCCGCCTGTCCGTCCATCCTTTGGCATCGGTCCCATGGCGGCCAATAGGTAAGATTTGGAGCCGATCTGCCCCAGTCAGCCTGTACTTGGCGGCGGTCCGGACGATGCCCTGACGACAAGTTCGACGTCGAGCGTTTCTCGCCGCACGGTGCCGTCGAAGTCGAGGATTCTTCGCGCTGCCCGGCGGCCGATCTCGGCGATCGGCTGGGCGATGGTGGTGAGCGGAGGCTCGCAAGTTGCGGCTTCAGGCACGCCGTCGAAGCCGACAACGGAAACATCGCGGGGAACCGCGATGCCCCGTGCGTTGAGCCATTCCAATGCCACCATCGCGATCCGGTCCGACATCGCCAGGATGGCGGTCGGCGGTTCCGCCGAGGCGAAGATGGTTTCGACACCGGCCCTTGTGCTCGCCTTATCGTTTTCCGTCTCGTAGACCGGCACCTTGGCGGTGTCGACACCAAACCGGGAAAGCTCTTCGAAATAGCCGAGGAGGCGGTCACGGGTTCCGGTATAGACCGCGGTCCGGACCTGCTCGGGCGAGACAAGACCGGTGCTGTCGTCGGCGAAGGCCAGCGACAGCACGGCGAAGCGGCGATGTCCAAGTTCCGCCAGATGGCGCGCCGCGAGCCGGCCGCCGGCAACATTGTCGATACTGATCGCCGAGACCGTCTCGTCCTGCGAGCCGAGCTCGAGCGCGACGAAGGGGAGCTTTCGTTCGCGCGTCAGCTCAACGAGACGCGGACCGCCCTCGATGCAGAAAAGGATGAAGCCATCCACGAGGGCGCTCTGGATATTCCAGGCAAGTTTTTCCTCGTTGCCAGCCGACACGAGGGCTATCCCCGCGCCGGTGGCGTCGCAGGCTTCCGAGATGCCGGCCATCATCACGCGGGCAAACGGGTCGTCGAAGAAATAGGACAGCGGCTCGGTTGTGGCGACGCCGATTGCATTGACCTTGCCGGCGCGCAGCAGCCGGCCCTTGGGATCCGGGCCGGCGTAGCCCAGCGCCTCGGCCGCCGCCTTGACCCGCTCGCGGACTTCCTCGCGCACGATTTCGGGACGGCTGAAGGCATTGGAGGCAGTGCCGTGCGATACGCCCGCGGCTTTGGCGATGTCCGCCAGCCGGATGGGCCTCCTGCTGCCCTCGGTGGGTGATGTCATTTGTTCGTCTCCAGGACTCCTGTCCGACAGTAGTGCCGATTACCTAACATCTTCCTTGGATCGATTCAAATTTTTGCTTGACATTTATGCTGTGACGCATATTCTTGAATCGATCCAAGAGCGGTTTTGCCCGCACATTGGATCGATACAAGAGGAGAGTGCCATGCACCCCGTCAATTATCTGTTCGAGGACATTTACCGGAACGACTGGAGCATCCGCTCGAGCGCGGAGGCCCGCAAGGGGCGCGACAGGACCGGTCCGTGGATTCGCGACCTGCGTTTCCTCGTAGGACGCAAGCGGAGCTGATCGGCGGCCTATTTTTTGTGCCCGCTGATTGGATCGATTCAAAAAGGAGATTAAGCCATGCACCCGATCAAGCATCTGTTCGAAGACATCTATCGCAATTATTGGGGCATATCGCCGGCCACCGAACGGCCGGAGCGGCGGCGTGTGGTCAAAACGGCCAAACGCGACGGCCAAGTCCGGCCCGAACGTCGCCAAGACTGACAGAACCGGCGAACCCGGCTGCCGCGTCAAGGGCGCGGCCGCACCAGCGCCGAGGCGGCCATCATCAGCCAGCCGCCGATGAGCAACGTGCCGCCGATCGGCGCCGACATCGGGAACAGCCGCGAGCCAAGGAAGTCGCGGGCCAAAAGATCTCCCGAGAACAGCAGAAGCCCGACGAGAAGGATGAGGCTTCCGGTTCGCAGGATGCTATTGCCACCGAGCAGCCCGACGGCAAGGAAGACCGGCGCATGCAAGAGCAGGAAGGATGCGGCCGTACCGACCAAAGCGCCGCCGAGATGCGCCGCCGCCGCCGAAAGCGCCACGCCAGCCGCGCCGCATAGGCCGCCGGCAAAAACCAGAATGCGGCCGCCTGCCGCGTGTTCATCCGTGCTCATGTCCACGCCTCCGTGATTCCTGGCGACCGCCTGAGATAGTGCTGCGAACCGTGTCAGGATTTGCCGGCTTCCGCCAGCATGTCGCGCTCGCGGCGCGACTGGACCAGCCAGTTATAGGCCGCTCCGCCCGCCATCAGAATGGATGTGCCGAGAAACACCGAGCGCATACCGAAATGGCCGCCGGCAAAGCCGCCGAGCAACGGTCCGGCGACCTGCCCGACATATTGCGCCGAGATCGACAAGCCCAGCACATTGCCACCGACCCCGTCGGGCACATTGTGGCGGATGACGCTGGTGATGCAGGGCAAAAGACCGCCAAGCGCTAGGCCCATCAGGAAACGCAGGCCGACGAGTTGCCAGCCCTGGGTAACGAAGGCCTGCGGGATCAGCAGCAGCGCCGAGACGGCGAGTGCGGCAACGATGACGTTCCAGTGGCCGATACGGTCGGCGAGATTGCCGAGCCGCGACGCCGACAGGATGGCGCCGAGCGCTGCCGCTGACATGACGATGCCGGAGACCAGCGTGACCTGGCACTGATCTTCGATGAGCTGCTGGACATAGACGGTGATGATCGGCTCGATCGACATGGTGGCGAAACTCAACAGCATGCCGGTCGCCAGCATGGCGACGACGGGGCGCTTGTCGGGAATCTGCGACCAGCTGTCCTTCACTTTTTCTTCTGACGCGGCCTTGGCGGCAACCGGGCGAGGCGCCTCCTTGATCAGCAAGGTGGTTGCCAGAAAAGCCAGGAAAATGACGCCGCCGGCGAGCAGGAATGTGGCGCGTATGCCAATCAGCGGCGGCAGCGCGCCGCCAAGCAGCGGACCGACCAGGGCACCGGCGGTGATACCGGCCGACAGAACGCCCAGCGCCCAGCCGGAGCGATCCTTCGGCGTCTGCATGGCAACCAGGATGGTCGAGCCCGAAGAATAGCCGCCGGCAAAGCCGATCAGCAGGCGCAAGAGCACCAATTGCCAGACAGTCTGCACCATGCCGGTCAGCGACATGCACAGCGCCATGCCGCAACTGGCGCGCACCAGCATCAGTTTGCGGCCGTAACGGTCGCCTAGCCGCCCCCACAGGGGCGCGACCAGCGCGGCGGCAAGGAAGGTGGCGCCGTAGGCGACGCCCGACCACTGCACGATCGCCGCATGGCCCTCTGCGCCCAGCTGCTCGACGTAAAGCGGCAGGAAGGGCAACAGCAGCGTCATCGCTACAAGCGTGCTGAACGAGCCGGCAAAACACACGGCGAGATTGCGGCGCCAGTGGACGTTGTGCGTGGCGCGGTTGGCGTCTTGCGGCATGTCTGTCCTGTCCGGTCAGCTTGCATGAAACTTGCTGTGGATACCAATCTGGGATACCAACCTGGTATCTGTCATGAACGCAAGCCCCGTCGCTGTCAATGCGGGCCTCTCAAACATGATCGACAAAGGCCGGCGTGATCGGCCAACGCCGGCCAGTGACCCGATTGCCGGAACGAATGACCTGAACGGAACGCCAATGTCGCAGATGCAGAACGTCGAAAAGCAGCTTCGCGAGATGATCCTCGGGCTCGAGATTGGTCCCGGCGAGCGGCTGACGGAGCGCTGGGTCGAAAGCCGCTTCGGCGCCTCGCGCACGCCGGTCAGGGCTGCGTTGCTGCGGCTCGAGACAGAAGGCCTGATCTGCCGCGACGGCCGCGGCTGGACGGTCTCGCCAATCAATCTTGCCGAGCTGGAGCAGATCGCCGTCTATCGCGAGGCGGTCGAGGTCGCGGCAGTCAGGCTGACTTGCACCTTGCAGGACAGAAGTGCCGTCGAAATCATCGAGGCGATGCTCGATTCTTGCGACGACAAGACGCCGCGCGAGGAATGGCATCGCGTCGGCAGGGATTTTCATATCGAGCTGGCACGCCTGTCAGGCAACGAGTTCCTGTTCAGAGCGGTTCGCGATGCGATGACGCGCCTGTCGCGCGCCCGCTGGCTCGAGGTTCGCGACGAGGCAGCGCTCGGCCGCGCCTGGGCCGAACACCATGCCATTCTGTCGGCGGTGCGGGCCGGCGATGCCGATACCGCCGCCCGCCTGCTTTCGGCCCATATCATCGGCAGCCGCGACCGGCTGGTGACCTCGCTGCGCAACGACCGGCGCGGCCTGCGCGCCCGGGGATTTGCCGTCGTCGCTTGAGTGAGGATCGGCTGCCATTGATCACGAAAAGAGCAGATGAGCGAAGAATGCTACTTTCGGTCTCGCTTCGCAAATGCCGATGGCGTAAGAGCGGCGATGGAAAACAACCGATTTGACACACCCGTGACCGTCAAGGGCGCGGCGGGAAGCAATCAGCTCTTGCGTACGGCCCGCGAGGCTTCCGACTACCTCCTCAACAATTGGCCCGGCAAGCGCAGCCCCAAGCACCGCGAAGCGTTGCAAGCCTGTCATGATGCGCTGGCCGGCGACAAGCCGGCCATGAACGCAAGACGGGCCTTCATTGCCGCCGCTCGTGAAGTGAACGTCTTCGTCAGCGACAAGGCGCCTGCCTGAGGCATAGCGGGATTTGACCGAGGCCCGGCCCGCCTGGCAGCCCGGATATCATCACTCTGCCGTTTCGGTTTTGGTTTGGGACTCGCTCTCGCCCTCGGGCTTCGATCGCTCCTTGGCTGCGACCTTGGCAGCCTGCTTTTCCGCCTTCTTGGCAGCCTTCTGCCGGTCGCGTTCCTTGCGTTCCTGACCGTAGTTCGGTGCTCGTGCCATATCGTTTCCTTTCGTTGTGCTTGGCCTTTGCCTAGGAGCATTGGACCGCAAACACAACACCGCAAGGCACGATCGGGCTCCATATCTCGGCGCAGTCCGGAGAGCCCGGCTTTTCAGGCGCCGTCGCGGTCGAGAACGAGATCGGCCGGCCCGAACCGGTCCTTTGCCGTGAATTGCTGGTGCCAGTAGGGATAGAGCACGGGCGGCCTGCTGACCACATCGAGCCGTGTGCGCTCCTCATCGGCAAGCACAAGGCTTGCAGCGGCGATATTGTCTTTGAAATGGGCTTCGGTTCGTCCGCCGATCACCAGCGAACTGACAGCGGGCCGGCCGAGCAGCCAGGCAAGCGCCACCTGCGCCGCCGACACGCCGTGATTATTGCCGATATCGATCAGCGTGTCGACGATCCGCCACAGCCGGTCCTCGTCGCGGATCGGCGGTTCCGACCAGCCGCTGAGCTGGCGGGCGGTCGGCTGGTCACGGTGGTATTTGCCGGACAGCAACCCGCCGGCAAGCGGGCTCCAGACCAGCACGCCGAGCCCCTGGTCGACCGAGATCGGCAACAATTCATACTCGGCCTCGCGCGCTTCCAACGTGTAATGGATCTGCTGGGTGACGAAGCGCGGCTGGTGATGACGGTCGCTGATCCCCAGCCCCTTCATCACTTGCCAGCCGGAATAATTGGAGCAGCCGACATAACGGACCTTGCCCTGCGCGACCAGCGTGTCGAGCGCGGCGATGGTTGCCTCAAGCGGTGTCAGGCCATCCCACTCGTGCAGGAAATAGATGTCGATGACATCCGTCCTGAGCCGCTTCAGGCTCCTCTCGCATTCGCGGATCAGATGGTAGCGCGACAGGCCTTCATCATTGGGGCCTTTGCCGATCCGCATGCGCGCCTTGGAGGCGATCAGCACGTCGCCCTTGCGTTTGCCGCCGAGCGCCTCGCCGATGATCTCTTCCGACACGCCGTTCGAATAGACGTTGGCGGTGTCGATGACATTGACGCCGGCATCGATGCAAAGGTCGATCATCCGGCGCGCCTCGTCGAGGTCGGTCTTGCCGACCGCCGAAAACGCGCCGCCGCCGCCGAACGTCATGGTGCCCATGGTCAGCGTTGAAACCTTCAGCCCGGAACGGCCGAGAGTGCGGTATTCCATGTCGTATCCTCACAATTTATCGGGAAAGGGCGTTGCAGACGACAGCCCTCAATGAACCAGCTATTTGTAGGATAATTCGTTCCGCTTGTCGCCCGTTCCGCAGGGCAAGCTCGATCACATCTTGCGGATTGAAACGCACAGCCAGCTCAGTAGTGGCTGCAATAAAACCGTCATTGCCGGCCTATACTAACATCGGTCCAGCGCTTCGATTTCCGGCCGCCGGGCCGGGCGGCAGAGCGCCTGACAGCGGCCGGCAAGGCCTGTAAGCGGAGCAGCGTAAATGACCGAGATAAAACAGAATTCCCCGGCCAGGGACTGGCTGGAAGCGGAACTCGCCGACACGCTGGATGAAGACTATGAGCTGGAAATCTCGGAGCCGGCGCTGTCGATGGAGATCGCCAAGATCTACAAGAATGCACATCCGCCATCGATCGACCGCCTGCAGTATTTTCGCGATCTCATCACGCTGCAATCCGAGTTGATCAAGCTGCAGTCCTGGGTCGCCTATCACAAGAAGAAGCTCGTCGTGGTTTTCGAGGGCCGCGACTCGGCGGGCAAGGGTGGTGTTATCAAGCGCATCACCCAGAGGCTTAATCCGCGCATCTGCCGCGTCGCAGCACTTCCGGCGCCGACCGAGCGCGAGAAGTCGCAATGGTATTTCCAGCGCTACGTTCCGCATCTGCCGGCCGGCGGCGAGATCGTGCTGTTCGACCGCTCCTGGTACAACCGCTCCGGCGTCGAGCGGGTAATGGGCTTTGCCCAGCCGGATCAGGTCGAGGAGTTCTTCCGCGACGTTCCGGATTTCGAACGCATGCTGGTCCGCTCAGGCATTACGCTTGTCAAATACTGGTTTTCGATCACCGACGAAGAGCAGCAGATGCGCTTTTTGATGCGCATCCATGACCCGATGAAGCAATGGAAACTGTCGCCGATGGACCTCCAGTCGCGCGTGCGCTGGGAGCAGTACACCAAGGCCAAGGAAGAAACGTTCGCCCGCACCAATATCCCGGAAGCCCCGTGGTTCATCGTCGAGGGCAACGACAAGAAACGGGCACGGCTGAACTGCATCGACCATCTCCTCAAGCAGATGCCCTATGAGGAGGTGCCGCACGAGGAGATCACACTGCCGGAGCGCGTCTTCAATCCCGAATACGAGCGCCAGGTACTGCCGCGCGAACTGTATGTGCCGGAGAAGTACTGACTAAAGCGGCGAGGAGGGCGCCGCTCCATGGCGGCACCCTGCAACAAGCTAGGTGCGCTCGATGATGACATGCGTGGCCTTCGGCGTCGCGACCTGCTCGCTGCAGCGATAGCCGAGCTTGGGCATGTCGATGCCGGCAAAAAGGCTCTCGCCGGCGCCTAGCAGGACCGGTGAGATCGCCAGATGCATTTCGTCGATGAGCTTTTCCTTGAGATATTGCCGGATCGTAGAAACGCCGCCGCCCAGCCGTACATCCTTACCGTCAGCCACTGCCTTCGCCTTCTCCAGCGCTGAGTGGATGCCGTCGGTCACGAAATAGAAGGTCGTGCCGCCCTCCATGACAATAGGATCACGCGCATGGTGCGTGAGCACGAAGACCGGCACGTGGTAGGGTGGGTTGTCACCCCACCAGCCTTTCCAGCTGTCATCCGGCCATTCGCCGCGGATCGGCCCAAACATGTTGCGGCCGAGGATCCATGCGCCGACATTTTCGAAGCTGCGTGCCGCGAACGCCTCGTCGGTGTCCGTGGTCCCGCCATCCTTGCCGAGGACCATCTTGCGGAAGGTGCGGGTGCCGAACATCCATTCGTGCAGGGCTTCTCCGCCAACACCCAGCGGGTTCTTCAGGTCTTGGTCGGGACCGGCGCCGAAGCCGTCGATCGACAGGGTGAAAGCGCTGACGCGAAGCTTGGACATGAGAGCCTCCTCGATAACCAATTGTGACATGCAAGCAGTTATCGGGGTAGCTTAACTGATTGCATTTTGCAAGCGGTATTTTTGCTGGCGGAGCAATCGCTTCCAAATCATGTTGGAATAACCAATCTCAATGTCGGCGCCGCCCGTCATCCGCCTGCCGGCAGCTTCTCCCTGTATAGTGACGGGGAGAAGGGGCCGGCCGCAACGTCGATGTTTTTGCAACGCTGGAGATTGGTAAAATCTTTTACGAACGCGTCTTTCTCCCTGCCACTTTACGGGGAGAAATACCGGGCAGGGCAACGAGGGGCAGCGTAAACTTGAAGCGATGTCCTGCGGCGTTCCATGTCGCGCTTTGGACGAACGAACACTACTCGATGTAGACGCTACAAAGGCGCATCACCCCTTGAGCATCGCCGCCACTTCCGGCGCGAAGTAGGTCAGGATGCCGTCGCAGCCGGCGCGCTTGAAGGCGAGCAGCGATTCCAGCATCGCCTTTTCGCCGTCGATCCAGCCATTGGCGGCGGCGGCCTTGATCATCGAATATTCGCCCGAGACCTGATAGGCGAAGGTCGGCATCTGCAACTCGACTTTCAGCCGGCGGATGATGTCGAGATAGGGCAGGCCGGGCTTGACCATCAGCATGTCGGCGCCCTCGGCCAGATCCTGCTCGGCCTCGCGCACCGCTTCGTCGGAATTGGCGTGATCGATATAATAGGTCTTCTTGTCGCCCTTGAGCAGGCCGGCGGTGCCGACCGCCTCACGGTAGGGGCCGTAAAAAGCGGATGCGAACTTGGTCGCATAGGACATGATCGCCACATCCTGAAACCCATTGGCGTCGAGCGCATCGCGGATGGCACCGATCCGGCCGTCCATCATGTCCGAGGGGGCAATGATGTCGGCCCCCGCCGCCGCCTGGATGACGGCCGCCGCCGTCACTTGCTCCACCGTTTCATCATTGACGATAATGCCCTCGCGCAAGATGCCGTCATGGCCATGCGAGGTGAACGGGTCAAGCGCCGCGTCGGTGATGATGCCGATCTCCGGCACCGCCCGCTTGATGGCGCGGGTGGCGCGGTTGATGATGTTTTCCGGATCGAGGATGTGCGAACCGGTCTGATCGCGCAGGCCGAGCTCCACATTGGGGAAAGTGGCGATCGCCGGAATGCCAAGCTTGGCCGCGCGCTCAGCCTCCTTGACGGCGAGGTCGAGCGACAGGCGGAACACGCCGGGCATGGCGGCGATCGGTTCGCGCACTTGTCTGCCGTCGACGACGAAGATCGGCCAAATCAGATCGTCGACCGAGAGCCGGTTCTCCTGGACAAGGCGGCGCGACCAATCGGCCTTGCGCATGCGCCGCAGACGCCGGCTGCCGGTGATCTCGTCGACGCTGCGCGCGCCGGCAGGCTTTGCAGGGGTGAATTTGTTCATCGCAAAAACTCCGGATCGGGCGGCTTTTACCACGAGCCTCCGCTGCTGACCAATGCGACACGATTGTGCCAGGGCCCTGTCGGGCGCTATTCTGGTTGGCCATTGCCCGACAGGATCTGCGCAGCACCCCGCATGGCGACGCGGAATGCCTCGTCGAAGCTGACGCCGCGCACTTGCCAATTGTAGCTCTTGCCATTCAAGGCAAGCCGCCAGTCGGCTATCCAGCCCAGTTCCTTGTCGCTCCAGACGATACTGCCGGCGAGCGCCTGGTCGGCTCCGGCCTTCCTGGCAAGCTGGTCCAGCGTCGTGATATCGGCATGGCGCAGGGCCTGGTCGTCAAGCTTCGAGGCCGACAGCAGTGACGCTTCGGGAAACACAATCGGCATGACCAGCGGACCGGTGGCATTGACGAAGGATTCGCGCATCGCCGCCCCGCGCTCATCGTCGGCGGTCAGCACGAACTGCCTTGTGCCTTGCTCCGCCGCCAGGAAAATTGCCAGGCGTGGCCGCTCGCCAAGCCATGGTTTGCTGCCAAGCGCGGCAAGCACCGGATCGATAACGTCAGGCCTGTACAGACAAGTGAGATCATGCGGCCGGTCATGGGTGCCTTGTTCGTCATGGATTGGAATGCCTTCGAGACGGTCGCGATAGCGGAATTCGGCAACGAAGCTGCCGGCCTTGTCGCGCAGCGCCGCCATCTCAGTTCTCTTCGGCAGCCGCTGATCGCCGGACACACGAACCAGCACCGCATCGAGGCAGGCCTTGAAGCCGATCTGCCTGTTGACCTCGCCCTGGCCGGTGACGATGGCCTGCGATTGATAGAGCTCGTCGACGGTTTCGGCCGATACGGGAGGAGTGTTCGCAGCGATCAGGCCGACCACCATAACAGCAAGGCGCGGCAACCAAGGCATGGTTCAACCTTCCGGTTCAAAGCGCCAGCATTAGCACTGGGTGACGCCGACGACCATGCAGCGGATTGGCCGCCGCCATTGACGCGGCCATGCGCCACGCTTTAGCACTTCACTCCCGGCGGGCGCGGGGAGGGATTCTCTGGCGATGGATTTTGGCGGAGGCGACGAGATTCGCTTCGAAAGATTGGGCAGGGCTGGCGTCGTCACGCTGACGCGGCCGCAGGCGCTCAATGCCGTAACCCACCGCATGGTCAAGGCGCTGGACAAGGCGCTGCGCAGTTGGGAGCGCGACGACGGCGTCGACGTTGTCGTCGTCAAGGCCGAGGGCAGGGCATTTTCGGCGGGCGGCGACATCCTCCACATCTACGAAGCCGGCCGCGCAGGAAGGCCTCCGGTCGATTTCTTCGCCGATGAATACCGGCTGAACGCCCGCATCGCCCGCTTCAAGAAACCCTATGTCGCGGTGATCGACGGCATCGTCATGGGCGGCGGCGTAGGTATCTCCTTCCATGGTTCACAGCGAGTGCTGACCGAGAACGCCCAGTTTGCCATGCCCGAGGTCGGCATCGGCTTTTTCCCGGATGTCGGCGCCAGCCATCTGTTGCCGGATCTCGGCGGCAGCTTCGGCATGTATCTGGCGCTGACCGGCAACCGCATCCGCTATGGCGATGCTTTGTGCTCGGGCCTCGCCACCCATACGATCAAGGCGGAGGACCAGGCCGGCTTCCTCGACCGTCTGGCGGAAAGCGGCGACCCGGAATCGGTGCTGCGCGGCTGCTTCATCCCGGCCAGGCGCGAGACCGACAGGCCGACGCTGGAAGCCATCGCCCGGCATTTCGCGCAGCCGTCGCTGGCCGATATCGTCGCCAGTCTGGAGCGGGCAGCCGCTGCCGACGAGTTCGCGGCGAAGACGCTGGCCACCATCCGCACACGTTCACCGACCAGCCTGCATGTTGCATGGCGCCAGATTAGCGCCGGGCAGACGTTGTCGATGGACGAGTGCATGAAAATGGAGTTCCGTATCCTCAACCGCATGCTTGCCGGGCACGACTTCTATGAAGGTATCCGCGCCGCCATCATCGATAAAGGCTCGACGCCGCAATGGCGGCCGGCAGGTATCGATGACGTCAGCGCCGCCAACGTCGACGCCTATTTCGCACCGCTCGGCGAACGGGAACTGAAGCTGTGAGCGAGGTCGCCTCGAGACGCGTGGTGCTGCAGCCCTCGACGATCGAGGTCATCTTCGCCTGGTTCCAGCGCGTCATCGCCGGCTACTGTCTGCTGTTCGGCATCTTGTACTGGATCCGGCTGATCGGCGTTTACCCCGGCCCGTTGTGGCGCTTCGACCTGATGCCGGTACACTGGCAGGTGGCGGCGGTGGTGCTGGCGGTGTTTTTTCCGTTCGCTGCCGCCGGCCTGTGGATGCTGGCGTCCTGGGGGCCGGTGATCTGGTTCATCTGCGCGGTGACCGAGTGCGTCATGTATGCTGGCTTCCCCGAGTTGTTCGGCCACCGGCCGCTGATCGTCGCCTCGCACCTTGCGGTGGCGCTGCTCTACATAGTGTTCCGCGTGGTGATCTGGATCCAGAAGCGGCAACCCCGGCGATAGCAATTCCGGCCAGGATCGTTGGCTAAATCTTTAGGTTAATTATCCTTGCTCGGGTGACCGTCCGTTAAGCCTCTTTCGAAACCCCTTACCGGTAAGCTCTTGTTAGCCTTGGCGTTTAAGTCGAATTTTATGAGTATTCGATAGTGTCGCGATCAAGGTGAAGAACAAAAAATCACCGGGCGACAAACGAGAGGCAAAGACAATGATCAATTCGCGTCCGGCGGCGAAGACCGCCAACGTATCCGATGACCGCCGCGAGGCGATCCGTTCGCTGTACATGGAATCGCTGCAGCTGGTCGAGCGGCTGCATCGCCGTCTGCTTGATGTGATCAAGGACGAATTCGACCGCAACGGTCGCTCCGACATCAACGCCATCCAGGCGCTGCTCCTGTTCAACATCGGCAATTCGGAGCTGACCGCCGGCGAACTGCGCTCGCGTGGCTACTATCTCGGCTCGAATGTCTCCTACAATCTGAAGAAGCTGGTCGATCTCGGCTTCATCAACCACCAGCGCTCGCGCATTGACCGCCGTTCGGTACGGGTTTCGCTGACGCCGAAGGGCAATGAGGTGGCGGAAGTCGTCGCCGGCCTCTACGAGCGCCATGTCGGTTCGATCGAGCAGGTTGGCGGCATCAATACGGAAGAGTTCAAGCAGATGAACCGCGCCCTGCAGCGCCTGGATCGGTTCTGGAACGATACCATCGCCTACCGGATGTAATCGCATCCGCCGCATCTAGATCTGAGGCTGGACTACGGAAGTGCTGCCGCGGAGTGGACCAAAGGCCGGTGCCGAAAAGCACCGGTCTTGCCGTTTCGTCAGGCCGGCCGATCCAAATTCGAGCAACAGCCACGTTGCCGCCATATTCCAATGGAACCGAAGATGCGGGTGATGCTGGGGCCAAAGCCGTGCATTTGTCCTGTGCTCAAGTCACTTCCCATGTGGTTTTACACCGAAGTGATGCGGGCCATGGTTGGCTAATTGTTAAGAAGCCAACTCTAGAGTGCGGGCGAGACCGCCCGGTGGGTTGAATTGTAGCAAGAATGTCTGGAACGTCCATGAGAACCAGTCGCCGTTTCTTCCTTTCAGGAGCCTCCGCGCTCGCAGCCGCAATGGTCGCCGGCCGCGCCAGTGCGCAGGATGTGATCGGGGATATCCTGAAATCCTCGGCGCGCGGCAATTGGGACGACCAATTCGATGCGCGTGCCAGCGAAGGCGGCAAGGTTGCCTCGACGCTGCCGATCTTCAGCCTGCAGACGGTGTCCTTCACCGAGCAGGCGATCATGCAGTATCAGAATATCGTCGCGCAAGGCGGCTGGGAGCAGGTTCCAGACACCAAGAAGCTGCAGCTTGGCGTCGAGGATCCCGATGTGGTGCCGCTGCGCAGGCGCTTGATGATATCGGGCGATCTGGCGCAGAGCGCCGGGCTCTCGGAAGCGTTCGATTCTTACGTCGACTCGGCGCTTAAGCGCTTCCAGTTGCGGCACGGCTTGCCGGCCGACGGAACCACGGGCAAATATACTTTCGCGGCAATGAACGTGTCGGCGCCGGTTCGGCTTGGTCAGCTCCAGACCAATCTGCAACGGCTGCGTGAGCGGGCCGGCACGCTTGGCAACCGCTATGTTCTGGTCGACATCCCGGCGGCGCAGATCGAGGCTGTCGAGAACGACCGCGTTGTGCTGCGCCACACCGCAATCGTCGGCAAGATCGATCGCCAGACGCCGATCGTCAATTCCAAGATCAACGAAATCATCGTCAATCCGTACTGGAACGCGCCGGTCTCGATCGTGCGCAAGGATATCATTCCGCTGATGCGGAAGGACCCCGACTATCTCAAGGATAGCCATATCCGCCTGTTTGCGCCGGACGGCAGCGAGGTCGACCCAATGACGGTCGACTGGTCGACCGATGATGCCGCCAAATACCGCTTCCGCCAGGATCCCGGTTCCGGCAACGCGATGGCCTCAGTCAAGATCAATTTTCCCAGCCCGGACGGCGTCTACATGCACGACACGCCGCAGCAGAGCCTGTTCGGCAAGCTGATGCGCTTCGATTCCTCTGGCTGCGTGCGGGTTCAGAACGTGCGCGACCTCGTCACCTGGATTCTGCGCGACACACCGGGCTGGGATCGCCAGCATTTCGAGGCGGCGATCAAGACCGGGGAGAACACGCCGGTGCAGGTCACCAATCCGGTGCCGGTTTATTTTCTCTACGTCTCGGCCTGGTCGACAGGGCCGGGCGTGGTCCAGTTCCGTGACGACATTTACGGCCTCGACGGGGCCAACGAGCTGCAGATCACATCCGCGCTCTAAGCAGCTGAGTTCATTTGCAAAAAGGCCGCCGGAAGGGCGGCCTTTTTCGTTGCCGGGGTCTTTCGCGGCAAGCTTTGCTGGACTGATTGCCGGCAAAGAACGCGCGGCGCTGTAGTCGGAAATCGCATCATGCATGTCGCAATGTTCATTCTGGTCGTGCTCATCTTCGTCGCCGTTTCGGGCGCGCTGGTCCGGCTGGTGCGGGTGCCGCTGCCGGTACTGCAGATCGCCATCGGCGCGGCACTGGCTTGGCCGGTGCGCGGAATGCATGTCGAGATCGATCCCGAGCTGTTCCTGCTGGTGTTCATCCCGCCGCTGCTGTTCAGCGACGCCTATGGTGCGCCCAAGCGCGAACTGATCGCGCTGCGCGGGCCGATCCTCGACCTCGCCATCGGGCTGGTCTTCTTCACCATTGTCGGCTTCGGCTACGCTTTGCACTGGCTTGTCCCGAGCATCCCGCTCGTCGTCGCTTTCGCACTTGCTGCGGTGCTGTCCCCGACGGATGCGGTGGCCGTCTCCTCGATCGTCGACAAGAGCCTGGTCCCGGCCCGGCTGATGCACATCCTGGAGGGCGAGGCGCTGCTCAACGATGCGTCGGGCCTCGTGATGTTCCGCTTTGCGGTGGCAGCTGCCTTGACCGGCAGCTTCTCCTTCGTCGCGGCATCCGTGACTTTCCTCTATGCCGTCGCTGCCGGCATCCTGGCCGGCGTGGCTGCCTTGTTCGTCGCCGCCAAGGTGCTGCAATTGCTGAACCGTATCGGCGGCGTGCCGTCCGAGGCGCAGGTGCTGGTCATGGTCCTGCTGCCGTTCATCGCCTATCTCGGCGCCGAGAATGTCGGCGCCTCGGGCATTCTGGCGGCGGTCACGGCCGGAGTGCTCACCGGCGGCTCCGGGATTTTCCGCTTTCTCGGCGTCTCGGCGCGCATACAGACCGTATCGCTGTGGACGACGCTATCCTTCGTCTTCAACGGCGCGCTGTTCATCCTGCTCGGGTTGCAGCTTCCCGACATCATCGGCAACGTGCCGTCTGAGCTCGGCAGCCGCTATCCGGTCATCCAGCCAATCGCCACGGTGGTCGCGCTGACACTATGCCTGATCGGGCTGCGCTTCCTGTGGATCTGGGTCGGCGACATCGCGACGCGCGTCTCAGCGCGATTACGCGAGCAGAAGGCCGAGCCGTTCGGGCTGCGCGTCCGGATCGCCGGCTCTGTTGCCGGCGTGCGCGGTGCCATCACGCTGGCCGGCATCCTGTCGCTGCCGCTCACCATGCCGAATGGTTCGCCCTTTCCGGCGCGCGACGTGGTGATCTTCCTCGCCGCAGGCGTCATCATCTGCTCATTGCTCATAGCCAGCCTTGCCTTGCCCAAGGTGGCACGGGGGCTGGTCGAGCCGGGCGAGGATCCTGGCGCTGCCGAGGAGCGTCTTGCGCGCGTGGGCGCGGCCAAGGCCGCCATCGCCCGCATCGAGAGCATGGCCGGCGCGACCGACGGCGATGAAGGGGAAATACCCGGCGCCCGGCTTGCCGCCGCCGACAGCATCGTCGCCGGTTACCGTCGCCGCATCGCTGCCTCCGACGAGGCCGACGAGGCGCGCGCCGAGGCCCGCGAGGCCGGACGGCTGGAGCTCGAATTGAGGCTGGCGGGCATTGAGGCCGAACGCGCAGCGGTTCGCGCAATGTTTCGCAGCGGCCAGATTAACGACCATACGATGCAGGCGCTGTTCACCGAGATCACGCTCACCGAGGCCCTGCTGAAGGGCCGGCAGGCAAGGAAATAGAGGCTGCCAGTCTCTCTGGCGCAATCCGGCCAGCAAATTTCGCGCTGCAAACGTGGCGGGCCGAAAGCAACTGTGTTAATGGCGCGACAGACCCCGAACCTTGAGGATTTCAGCCCATGGCAACAGCAGCGGCAGTGTCGAACAAATTCGAATCCTTTTTCGAAACCACGCTTGCCGATGCCGACCCCGAGATTTTCGGCGCAATCCGCAACGAACTCGGCCGCCAGCGCCACGAAATCGAGCTGATTGCCTCGGAAAATATCGTCTCGCGTGCCGTGCTCGAGGCACAGGGGTCGATCATGACCAACAAATATGCCGAGGGCTATCCGGGCAAGCGCTACTATGGCGGCTGCCAATTCGTCGATGTCGCCGAGGAACTGGCCATCGAACGCGCGAAAAAGCTGTTCGGCTGCAACTTCGCCAACGTCCAGCCGAATTCCGGTAGCCAGATGAACCAGGCGGTGTTCCTGGCGTTGCTGCAGCCCGGCGACACCTTCATGGGCCTCGACCTCAATTCCGGCGGACACCTGACACATGGCTCGCCGGTCAATATGAGCGGCAAATGGTTCAAGGTCGTCTCCTATGGCGTGCGCCGGGACGATCATCTGCTCGACATGGATGCGATCGAGAAGACCGCCCATGAGACCAGGCCGAAATTGATCCTGGCCGGCGGCACAGCCTATTCACGTGTCTGGGACTGGAAGCGTTTTCGCGAGATCGCCGATTCGATCGGTGCCTATCTGATGGTCGACATGGCCCACATCGCCGGCCTGGTCGCCGGCGGCATGCATCCGTCTCCGCTGCCGCATGCCCATGTGGTCACCACCACGACGCACAAATCGCTGCGCGGGCCGCGCGGCGGCATGATCCTTTGCAATGACGAGGATGTTGCCAAGAAGATGAATTCGGCCGTCTTCCCCGGCCTGCAGGGTGGACCGCTGATGCATGTGATCGCCGCCAAGGCGGTGGCTCTGGGCGAGGCGCTGAAGCCGAGCTTCAAGATCTATGCGGAGAGCGTCGTCGCCAATGCCAAGGCGCTGGCCTCCAGTCTGCAGGAAACCGGTCTCGACATCGTCTCCGGCGGCACCGACAACCATCTGATGTTGGTCGACCTGCGTCCCAAGAACGCCACCGGCAAGCGCGCCGAGGCTGCCCTTGGCCGCGCCAACATCACCTGCAACAAGAACGGCATCCCCTTCGATCCGGAAAAGCCTTTCGTGACATCGGGCGTTCGGCTCGGCACGCCGGCCGGCACCACGCGCGGCTTCGGTCAGGCCGAGTTCCGCGAGATCGGCAAGCTGATCGCTGAAGTGCTGGATGGACTGAAGGTCGCCAATTCCGACGAAGGCAATGCGGCCGTCGAGGCAACCGTGAAGGCCAAGGTGGCGGCATTGACGGATCGTTTTCCGCTTTACCCGTATCTTGGTTGACGCAGGGCGTCGGTCCCCAACTGTGACGGCGCCGATCAACTGGCCACGGCTGCATCTCGGAGACGCTTGATGATGATGCGAATTTTCCGTTTCACCAGTGTTGGCGCTGCCTTGCTCACCTTAGCCACCTCTCAGCTACTCGGCGCGGCCTTGGCGCAGACCGAGCCGACGCCGGCAGCACCCAAGACAGAGACCTTCGTCAGGTGGTCCACCACGGTGGACGAGGTCAACACCGGTGAGGACGTGCGCAAGACCTGCGCCGCCTCGACGGTCTTTTTCGACGCTAACGGCACCAGTGGCACCCTCACGCTGGCCATCTCGAATGGCGACGTACTGCCACCCGAGGGCTATCCGAGCCTCATCATCGCCGTGAGAAACAGTGACTTGCCCAAGGGGGACAACATCCCGGCGGTGTTCCGTGACGTCAACGACAAGATCAAGGCTGGTTTTCATATTATCGCCGACGGACAGTGGATGATGGACAACAAACCCGAGACCACGCTTGCCATACTGCGTGCCATGCGCCGTACCAGCGCCCTCGATGTCAGCTTCGCCGACAAGCCGGTCGCGACTATATCGATGGACGGCTTCACCAAGGCCTATCGCTATCTCGGCACGTCCTGCGGCTTCCCGACCGGCGACGTCGCTCCCTGATTGGCGTATTGCCGTCCAACTGATTGCCGCTCTCGCAATTTTCCTCGTGCCTCGCTATCTCTGAGGCGCGATCGGTCATCGGCCATACTTTGCCATCGTGGCAAAAACCTCTAAGCCGTTCGCACTACGAGAATCGCGAACCGAAGGCTCTCCATGCGCTGTCCCTACTGTCAGTCCGAAGATACGCAGGTGAAGGATTCGCGCCCTGCCGAAGACGGTGCAGCGATCCGCAGGCGGCGCGTCTGCCCGGATTGCGGCGGCCGCTTCACCACTTTCGAGCGCGTCCAATTGCGCGATCTCGTCGTGGTGAAGAAGTCTGGGCGCAAGGTGCCGTTCGACCGCGACAAGTTGCTGCGCTCAGTCGAGATCGCGGTACGCAAGCGCAATGTCGACCCGGAACGTATCGATCGGGCGGTGACCGGCATCGTGCGCCAGCTCGAAAGCTCGGGCGAGACCGAGGTGGCCTCGGGGGAAGTCGGCCGGCTGGTCATGGAGGCGCTTAAGTCGCTCGATGATGTCGCCTATGTGCGCTTTGCCTCCGTCTACCGCAATTTCCGCGAGGCCAAGGATTTCCACGACGTGTTGGGCGAACTCAAAGGCGACGAGCTCAAAGCCGACGAGCCCAGGGGCGAAGAGCTGAAGAGCGAAGAGGACGCCAGCTGAGCATGGCAGGGTCCGGACGCAGCACGGCTGAACAAGAGGTCCTCGATCGCCGCTATATGGCGGCAGCCCTCAGGCTGTCGCGCAAGAATGCCGGGCGGACCTCGACCAACCCTTCCGTCGGCACGCTGATCGTGCGCGATGACGGCGACGGGCCGATGATCGTCGGCAGCGGCGTCACCGCCGTCGGCGGCCGGCCGCATGCCGAGACCGAGGCTTTGGCAGAGGCCGGCGAACTGGCGCGCGGCGCCACCGCCTATGTAACGCTGGAGCCCTGCGCCCATCACGGCCGCACGCCGCCTTGCGCCAATGCGCTGGTCAGTGCCGGCGTGGCGCGTGTGGTCGGCGCTGCCAGCGATCCTGACCCGCGTGTTTCCGGCAAGGGCTATGCAATCTTGCGTGCCGCCGGCGTCGAAGTGGTGGAAAAAGTGTTGGCGGCCGAGGCTGCGGAGCAGATGGCCGGCTATTTAATTCGATCTCTGAAAAAACGCCCGGAAGTGATCCTGAAACTTGCGCTTTCGAGCGACAACAAGATCGGCGTCAAAGGCGAGGGACAGCTCTCCATCACCGGCGATATCGCCCGACGCGAAGTCTATCTGATGCGCGCCGAAGCCGATGGCATATTGATCGGCATCGGCACGGCACTGGAGGACGATCCGGCGCTCACGGTTCGGCTTCCGGGACTGGAGAGCCGTTCGCCGGCGCGCATCGTACTCGACCGTCAGATCAGGCTACCCGAGACCTCGAAACTGGTCGCCGGCGTCGATCGTGTGCCGCTCTATGTCGCTGCCTGCGCCGAGGCCGATCCGCACCGGCGCGCCGCGCTCGAACGTGCCGGCGTTCGCTTCATCGGTACTGAGACCTATGAAGGCGATATTGCGCTGCCGGAACTGCTCGAGGATCTGGCGGCGCTCGGCATGGCAAGCGTCCTGGTCGAGGGCGGCGCGAGGGTGGCCAAGGCGTTCCTCGACGAACAACTGGTCGATCGTATCGTGCTGTTTCAGGGGCCGGACGCGATCGGCGAGGGCGGCATTGTATCGCCGATCGATGCCAACAATATCCCGCCGGGATTTCGCAAATTGCGCAACATGCGTTTCGGCGAAGATACATATGCGGAATGGATAAGAGACATCTAGGACCGACCTGATGTTCACGGGGCCAAACTAATGTTCACTGGAATCGTCACCGATGTCGGCACCGTCGCTGCCGTGAAGCCGCTCAGGGAAGGCGTCGGTTTGCGTATCGACACCGCTTACGATCCGCAGACCATTGCCATCGGTGCCTCGATTTCCTGTGGCGGCGTCTGCCTGACGGTGACGGGATTGCCGGAAGACGGCGCCAACGCACGCTGGTTCGAGGTCGAGGCCTGGGAAGAAGCACTCAGGCTGACGACCGCGATGGGCTGGAAATCCGGCACGCGCATCAACCTGGAGCGGGCGCTGAAGATCGGCGACGAGCTTGGCGGCCATCTAGTGTCCGGCCATGTCGACGACATGGCCGAGATCGTGGCGCGCAAGGAAGAGGGCGACGCCGTTCGCTTCACCCTGGAAGCACCGCGCGACCTGGCAAAATTCATCGCCCCCAAGGGCTCCGTCGCGCTCGACGGCACTTCGCTGACCGTCAACAAGGTCGAAGGCAGCCGCTTCGACGTGCTGTTGATCCACCACTCACTGACGGTCACCACCTGGGGCGAACGCCAGGTCGGCGATCGCGTCAATCTCGAGATCGACACCATGGCCCGCTATGCGGCGCGACTGGTGGAGGCGGCTAAAGAGGGGCTTTGAGGCGCTCGTCCATAAAGCCCATTCCCTGGTGCGACCGCCGCCGAGTTGGCCTTGAAAGTTCCTTCGGCAATCTTCCGCTTGCGATCAAACCGGCTTCGGCCTAAGTCACCGGCGATCCCCGGAGACATCTATGGCAGGCACATCCCAACACGGCAAAGCGTTCATCCGTCCGAAGAAGAAGGCCCACCTTCTTGTCATCGAGGCGCGCTTTCACGACGACCTTGCCGACGCGTTGCTCGAAGGCGCGACAAAGGCCCTCGAGGAAGCGGGCGCGACATACGATGTCGTCACCGTTCCGGGCTCGCTCGAAATCCCGGCGGTGATTTCCTTCGCGCTCGACGGTGCCTCCGAAGGCGGGACGAACTATGACGGCTTCGTCGCCCTCGGCACGGTGGTCCGCGGCGACACCTATCATTTCGATATCGTCGCCAATGAATCCAGCCGTGCCCTGATGGACCTGTCCGTGCAGGATGCGGTCTGCATCGGCAACGGCATCCTGACCACCGAAAACGACGAACAGGCCTGGACACGCGCCAGGCGTTCGGAAGGCGACAAGGGCGGCTTTGCGGCGCGTGCGGCGCTGACCATGATCGCTCTAAAGGAACAGCTGGGAGCGCCCTCGTGAGCGAACCCGCTTCGCCCGGCCAGCCCACGGTGCGCCACGCCAACAAGCGCGGTGCTGCCCGTCTGGCCGCCGTGCAGGCGCTCTACCAGATGGATGTCGCCGGCAGCGGCGTCTTCGAGATCACCGCCGAGTACGAGGCGTTCAGGCTCGGCAAGGAAGTCGACGGCGCGCTCTATCGCGAGGCCGACGCGCAATGGTTTCGCGCCATTCTTGCCGGCGTTGTCGAGCACCAGAAGACCATCGATCCAGTCATCCGACAGGCGCTGACCGAGGACTGGCCTCTGTCGAGGCTCGATTCCACATTGCGCGCCATATTGCGCGCCGGCGTCTACGAGCTGATGCAGCGCGAGGACGTGCCGGTGGCGGTTATCGTCTCCGAATATGTCGACATCGCCAAGGCATTTTACGAGGAAGACGAGCCGAAACTGGTCAATGCGGTGCTTGATCGCGTGTCGCGCCGGGTGCGTGGCGAGGGCCGCGGCAAGGACGCCTCATGACTGCTATCGTCGCCGTTGGGGCGGGCAAGGAAGCGCGTCGCACCGCCTTCATCCTCGCAGCCTCGCAGGCGATCATCGGCTCGGCCGCACCCATCGCCATTTCCATGGGCGGATTGGCGGGGCAGTACCTGCTCGATGCTGACAAGTCGCTGGCAACCGCGCCGATCACCGGTTTCAATGTCGGCGTGGCGCTCGGTTCCTTGCCGGCCGCGGCGATCATCCGCCGGCTCGGCCAGCGCGACGGCTTCATGACCGGCACAGCGGTCACGGCGCTTGGCGGGCTGGTCGCCACGCTGGCGCTGTTTCATGCCAGCTTCTGGCTATTCGCTTTCGGCTTGGCCGTGATCGGCATCGGAGGCGCCTTCGTCCAGCAGTTCCGCTTTGCCGCCGCCGACAATGCGCCGCCTGAATTCAAGGCGCGCGCCATCTCCTTCGTGCTGGCCGGCGGCATCGTCACCGCCATCCTTGGACCGCAGATCGTCATCTTCACCGGCGACCTGTTCTCGCCGGTGAAGTTTGCCGGCTCGTTTGCGTCCATCCTGGTGCTGGCGGCGGTCGGCGCCGCCATTCTCTCTTTGTTGCGCATCCCGGCCAAGGCAACCGACAAGGTGGAAATCGCCGACAGCGACGCCCGGCCGCTCTCGGAAATCGTCACCAGGCCGCGCTTCGTCGCAGCGCTGTTTTGCGCCGTCGGCAGCTACGCGCTGATGAGCTTCGTCATGACGGGCGCGCCGCTGGCCATGGTCGGCTGCGGCCTTTCGACCGACGACGCCACGCTCGGCATTTCCTGGCATGTGATGGCGATGTTCGCGCCGAGCTTCTTCACGGGGTCGCTGATCTATCGCTTCGGCGCTGAGCGGATCGTGGCGATCGGCCTGGTGCTGCTGATTGGCTGCGCCACAGTGGCGCTGTCAGGGTTGGCACTGTGGCAGTTCTGGACGGCGCTGATCCTGCTCGGCCTTGGCTGGAACTTCAGCTTCATCGGTGCCACCGCCATGGTGGCCGACAGCTACCAGTCATCCGAAAAAGGCAAGGTCCAGGGGTTTCACGATTTCGTCCTGTTCGGCTCCGTCGCCTTCGCCTCGCTGATGTCGGGGGCGGTCTACAATGCCTGGGGCTGGGAGATGTTGAACTGGATGATTTTCCCGGTCGTCGTGCTGTGCTTCGTGGCACTGGGCGTGTTGAAGATGACGGGCTTGCGCGCGGCCAGCTGACGTCACGCTGTCGGGACGAGGCAACGGCGGAGTCACTCGCATCCGAACAAAATTATTGCGCCCATCCCCTTTCTTATGAAACCGTGTACCCCGACGGGGCATCGAAGCCATGCTCATATGCGGCAGCCGTATTCCGGTTCACAGCAAGGGATTTGTGAGATGTTTTCAATCAAGGTTCTGGCCGGCGCTGTACTGGCGCTCGGAGTTGCGTTGGCCTCGGCGAGTGCCCAGGTGGTGGTGTCGTCGAAGATCGACACCGAGGGCGGCGTGCTCGGCAATATCATCCAACTGGTGCTGAACGCCAACGATATCCAGACCACCGACCGCATCCAACTCGGCGGCACACCTGTGGTGCGCAAGGCGATTACAGCCGGCGAGATAGACATCTATCCGGAATACACCGGCAACGCCGCCTTCTTCTTCGAGAAGGCCGATGATCCGGTGTGGAAAGACGCCGCCAAGGCCTACGAGACTGCCAAGAAGCTCGACTACGACGCCAACAAGATCGTCTGGCTGTCACCGTCACCGGCGAACAATACCTGGGCGATCGCCCTGCGCAAGGAGGTCGCCGATACCAATAAGCTCGTCACCCTTTCCGACTTCGGCAAATATGTCTCGGGCGGCGGCAAGGTGGTGCTGGCGGCCTCCGCCGAGTTCGTCAATTCGGCGGCCGCGCTGCCCGCTTTCCAGAAGACCTATGGCTTCACGCTGAAGCCGGACCAGTTGATCACGCTGTCGGGCGGCGACACGGCGGCGACAATTGCCGCCGCAGCCAACCAGACCAACGGCGCCAACGCCGCCATGGTCTATGGCACCGACGGCGGCATCGCGCCCTCCGGCCTCGTCGTGCTTGAGGACGACAAGGGTGTGCAGCCGGTCTACCAGCCGGCGCCGATCATCCGCGAGGCGGTGCTGAAGGAGCATCCGGAGATCGAGACGCTGCTGAAGCCGGTGTTCGCCAAGCTCGATCTCGTCACGTTGCAGGAGTTGAATGGTCGCGTGCAGGTTGGCGGCGAGCCGGTCAAGGGCGTCGCCGAGGACTTTTTGAAAAAGAACGGCTTCCTGAAGTAAGGCGATTCCGGCGCTCCGCTTTCGAGGTGCGCCGGATCGGCCGATGGGGGAGGGCGTGCGCATCCGGTTCGACAAGCTCGGCGTGGTCATCGCGGCGATATCGGCCTATGCGGCTTTTGCGGCGCCATTCGCCACCTTCCGCGCCAATCGCATCGTACCCGGCGAGGCGCGCTCGATCCTCGAATCTTTGCCTGCGACGGTCGGTCCGCTGTTGATGGCGATTGTCGTCGCAGCGGCGCTCATTGCGCTGCTGAAAACGCCGCTTGCTCTGCGCCTCGCCGCCAGTGTGGTTGCGCTTGCAGCGCTGGCGCTGCTGATCGGCGTCGCCGGCAGTTTCCTGACACCCGCCGGCAACACCTTCGCCCGTATCTCGCCGGCTTCGGGCTTTTGGCTGCTTATCTTCGCCTTCACGCTTCTGCTCGCCGACGTGCTTACGCGGCTGAACCTGTCGCCGCAGGCACGCATCGGCGTGCTTGTTGTCGCCGCCGCGGCGATCGGGCTGCTGCTCGTCTCGGGAAGCTGGAACAGCCTGTCGATCCTCAAGGAATATTTCAATCGCGCTGATAGTTTTTGGGCGGAAGGCTCCAAGCACGTGACGCTGGCGCTGGGTTCGCTGGCGGCTGCGGTGATTATCGGCCTGCCGCTCGGCATCCTCTGCCATCGCGTCGAGAAATTGCGGGCCGGCGTGCTCAACGTGCTGAACATCATCCAGACCATTCCTTCGATCGCGCTGTTCGGCCTCTTGATCGCACCACTCGGCTGGGTCGCTTCGCATGTGCCGGGTGCTGCCGCGCTCGGCATTCGCGGCATCGGCACAGCGCCGGCTTTCGTCGCTTTGTTCCTCTATTCACTGTTGCCGGTAGTGGCCAACACCGTGGTCGGCCTTGCCGGTGTGCCGCGTGCCGCCAACGACGCAGCGCGCGGCATGGGCATGACCGACCGCCAGCGGCTGTTCGGCGTCGAGTTTCCGCTGGCCTTCCCGGTGATCCTCACCGGCATCCGCATCGTGCTGGTGCAGAATATCGGCCTCGCCACGATTGCCGCGTTGATCGGCGGCGGCGGCTTTGGCGTGTTCGTATTCCAAGGGGTCGGCCAGACGGCGATGGACCTGGTGCTGCTCGGTGCTGTTCCGACGGTGGTGCTGGCCTTCGCCGCTGCCATCATCCTCGATGCAGTGATCGAAATGAGCGCAAGCAAGCGCAGGGTTGAGACGGCATGATCGAGATCGAAGGCATCACCAAGCGCTACGGCGAGACGACAGTCGTCGACGACGTGTCGATAGTAATCGAGCCGCGCAGCATCGCCGTCATCGTCGGCACCTCCGGCTCCGGCAAGACGACGCTGCTTCGCATGATAAACCGGCTGGTCGAGCCGACATCGGGCGTGATCAAGCTCGACGGCGTCGACAACCGCTCGGTCCCGGATTATGAGCTGCGCCGCAGCATCGGCTATGCCATCCAGGGCCACGGGCTGTTTCCGCATCGCACGGTGGCGCAGAACATCGCCACTGTGCCGGTATTGCTCGGCTGGGACGCCAACCGCATCAAGGCCCGCGTCGACGAGCTGATGACGCTATACCAGCTCGACCCGCAAGCCTACGGGCCACGCTATCCGCATGAGCTTTCCGGCGGTCAGCAGCAGCGCGTCGGCGTCGCCCGGGCGCTTGCCGCGGAACCCAACGTGCTGTTGATGGATGAGCCGTTCGGCGCGCTCGATCCGATCATCCGCAACAAGGCGCAGGAGGATCTGCTGGCGATCCAGAAACGCTTCGGCACCACCATCATCCTCGTCACCCATGACATGGAAGAGGCCGTTCACATGGGCGACAAGATCGCGGTGATGGATGGCGGCAAAGTAGTGCAATATGCCGCGCCGGCCGAGATACTGGCGAAACCGGCCAGCGCGTTTGTCGAGACCCTGGTTGGCGCCAGTGAAAAACCGTTCCGGCTGTTGTCGCTTGGCCGGGTGCGCGACGCGGTGGAAAAAGGCACGGCCGAAGGCGAGGCGATCCCCGGTGACGCCAGCCAACGCGACGCGCTCGCCGAACTCCTGTGGTCGGGCCGCCCGGCACTTCCGGTGAAAGATACCGACGGCAAGCCACTTGGCCGCGTCACTGTGGACGGGCTGGTTAAGCGAGCGGCGAGGCCGGCATGAAAGCCTGGCTTCCCTTGCTGCTCAGGCTTGCCCTGGTGGTGGTGCTTATTGCCTTCGTCACCAATCCCGGCTGGTTCGAACCGCTGCTGAAGCCGCTGACAGAGAACAACGCGCCGGTAATCTACAATCAGGGCAGCCTTTTGACGTTGACGCTGCTGCATCTGCGGACCGTGCTGATCGCGACCGTTGCCGCGACGGTCGTTGCGGTCGCGCTGGCCATTCTGGTCACCAGGCCAGCCGGCGCCGAATTCCTGCCGCTGTCGCGCAGCCTGGTCAATATCGGCCAGACCTTTCCGCCGGTGGCGGTGCTGGCGCTTGCCGTGCCGGCCGTCGGCTTCGGCGAAAAGCCGACGCTGATTGCGCTGTTTCTCTACGGACTGCTGCCGATCTTCGAGAATGCGCTGACCGGCCTGACGACGCTGCCGGCCAACGTAGTCGAGGCGGCGCGTGGCGCCGGCATGACCGGTTGGCAAAGACTGGTCAAGGTCGAGCTGCCGCTCAGCGCGCCGATCATTCTCGGTGGTATCCGGCTGTCGGTGGTGATCAGCCTCGCCACCGCGACCATCGGCTCGACGGTAGCGGCGAGGACACTGGGCGAGGTGATCATCGCAGGCCTGCTGTCGAACAACCTCGCCTTCATCCTGCAGGGTGGCCTGATCGTCGCCGCCCTTGCCGTGCTGATCTATGACGGGCTGTCGGCGGTCGAGCGCTACACCGCCCGGCGCATGGGACGCGAGCCCGAGTAGCGTCTCGGGGCGAAGTTCGCTCTTTTTTCAGTGGCCGGTCGACCGCGTCGGATGATCGAGCGTCAGTTCCAGCGTTGTGCCCGTCTCGCCGGTGATCCAGCGGCGGCGGATGATGGCGAAATCGTGCTGTGTGTCGGCTCTAACCACAGAGACCAAGTCGCCCACCGCGCAATCACTGTCGAGATCGAGGGCTTCGACAGTCTCGGCAATGTCTTGCTTGCCGGCATAATGTCTCGCGATGGCTGTGAGCACGATGATCACTGGCCCACCCGTTGCGCGATCTTCGGGACTCGGCGATTGATGAGTGCGATGCCCCGATCTTTCAGCAGGAGTTCTTGCCATGACCGCGCGTTTCTCCAAGATCGTCATGTGTTTGTGTCTGGCGGCTTTCGCCTTCCTCGTCGCCTTCGGCAACATCACCGATTACGGCTCAAACTTCGCCTTTGTCCAGCATGTGCTGAGCATGGATACGACCTTTCCCGGCAATGCACTGATGTACCGCTCGATCATCAACCCGTCGCTGTGGACGGCTGGCTACTGGCTGATCATCATTGGCGAGGCTCTGACCTGCCTGCTTTACCTAATCGCCGCCTGGCAACTCTGGCAGGCGCGCAACGCCAGCGGACAGGCTTTCAACGATGCCAAGAAGTTCGCCATCATTGCCGCCACAATGGGCTTCCTCGTTTGGTATTTCGGCTTCATGGTCGTTGGCGGCGAGTGGTTCGCCATGTGGCAGTCTTCGACTTGGAATGGTCAGGAGGCGGCGTTCAAATTTTACATCACCATGCTGCTGGTGCTGGTCTTCGTCGTCCAGCCGGACGGCGACCCGCGTCAAGCCTGACCACTGTTCGCCGATTTCAACCGATCTAACCGGATGGCAGTGTCGACAGGCGCTGCCGTCCAGCCTTTTGGGCGAAACCCGGGATCTTTTGGGCGAAAGCCGGACAGGAACGGAACAATATCTTGACGTTCCGAGCCCTGTTTCGCATAAGCCGCTGCGAAGGGACGGATTCCGGTTGCGGAAAATTCGTCCCCTGTCTCAACGGCCCGGGGAGGGGTTCTTTTGGGCCACCAATCGAGGAAAATTCGGCAATGACCATAATTTCAGCTGTCATCGCCTGCGGTCTGCTTTCAGTCCTTTACGCCATCTGGGCGACACGTTCGGTCCTCGCGGCCGATCAGGGCAATGCACGCATGCAGGAAATTTCCGCGGCCATCCGCGAAGGCGCTCAGGCTTATCTGGCGCGCCAGTACACCACCATCGCCATCGTCGGCGTCGTGGTCCTGCTGCTTGCCTGGTGGCTGCTTTCGATCACCGCCGCCATCGGCTTCCTGATCGGCGCCGTTCTATCGGGTGCCGCTGGCTTCATCGGCATGCACGTCTCGGTGCGCGCTAATGTGCGTACCGCGCAGGCGGCTTCCAACAGCCTCGCTGCCGGCCTCGAGATCGCCTTCAAGTCCGGCGCCATCACTGGCATGCTGGTTGCTGGCCTGGCCCTGCTCGGCGTCTCGATCTACTACCTGATCCTGACCCAGTTCATGGGTCTGCAGCCAAACGATCGCGTCGTCATCGACTCGCTTGTTTCGCTCGGCTTCGGCGCCTCGCTGATCTCGATCTTCGCCCGTCTCGGCGGCGGCATCTTCACAAAAGGCGCCGACGTCGGCGGCGATCTTGTCGGCAAGGTTGAAGCCGGCATTCCCGAGGACGATCCACGCAATCCGGCCACCATTGCCGACAATGTCGGCGACAATGTCGGCGATTGCGCCGGCATGGCCGCCGACCTGTTCGAGACCTATGCGGTGACCGTGGTCGCCACCATGGTCCTCGCCGCCATCTTCTTCGGTGGCACCGACGTTCTCGGCGCGGCCATGCTCTATCCGCTGGCCATCTGCGGCGCCTGCATTCTCACCTCGATCGTCGGCACTTTCTTCGTCAAGCTCGGTTCCAGCGGCTCGATCATGGGCGCGCTCTACAAGGGCCTGATCGTCACCGGCCTGCTGTCAATTGTCGGCCTTGCCGTGGCCACCTCGGCATGCATCGGCTGGGGTGAGATCGGCACCGTCGCCGGCATGACCATCACCGGCACGAACCTGTTCATCTGCGGCCTTGTCGGCCTTGCGGTGACCGGCCTCATCGTGGTGATCACCGAATATTATACCGGCACCAACAAGCGTCCGGTGAACTCCATCGCCCAGGCCTCGGTCACCGGTCACGGCACCAATGTCATCCAGGGCCTCGCGGTCTCGCTGGAAGCGACGGCGTTGCCGGCGATCGTCATCGTCGGCGGCATCATCTCGACATACCAGCTCGCCGGCCTCTACGGCACGGCGATCGCGGTGACGACGATGCTTGGCCTCGCCGGCATGATCGTCGCGCTCGATGCCTTCGGCCCGGTCACTGACAATGCCGGCGGCATTGCCGAAATGGCCGGCCTACCCAAGGAAGTGCGCCAGTCAACCGACGCGCTCGACGCTGTCGGCAACACCACCAAGGCGGTAACCAAGGGCTACGCCATCGGTTCGGCCGGCCTCGGCGCGCTGGTGCTGTTCGCGGCCTACTCTAACGACCTGAAGTTCTTTGCCGCCAATGGCGACAAATACCCCTACTTCCAGGGCATGGGCGACGTCTCCTTCGACCTCTCCAATCCTTACGTCGTCGCCGGCCTGATCTTCGGTGGCCTGATCCCGTATCTGTTCGGCGGCATCGCCATGACCGCCGTCGGCCGCGCCGCGGGTGCTATCGTCCAGGAGGTGCGCAAGCAGTTCCGGGAGGATCCGGGCATCATGGCAGGCACCTCGAAGCCGAACTATGCGCGCGCCGTCGACCTTCTGACCAAGGCAGCGATCCGGGAGATGATCGTTCCGTCATTGCTGCCGGTGCTGGCGCCGCTGGTGGTCTATTTCGGCGTCCTCCTGATCTCCGGTTCGAAGGCATCCGCCTTTGCCGCGCTTGGCGCCTCGCTGCTCGGCGTCATCGTCAACGGCCTGTTCGTCGCCATCTCGATGACCTCCGGCGGCGGCGCCTGGGACAACGCCAAGAAGTCGTTCGAAGATGGTTTCGTCGACAAGGACGGCCTCAAGCACATCAAGGGCTCCGAAGCGCACAAGGCTTCGGTGACCGGCGACACGGTCGGCGATCCCTACAAGGATACCGCCGGCCCAGCGGTCAACCCGGCGATCAAGATCACCAACATCGTCGCGCTGCTGTTACTGGCCGTTCTCGCGCACGGCTAAGCTCGGTCGCTATGGCCTTAAAACAAAACCCGCGGGATCGCTCCCGCGGGTTCTTCATTGCCTGAGATATGCCGCTTACAGGGAAGCGAAAGGAACGGAAGGAAGCCGACACCCTCGGGTGGATCAGCTGCCGCCGAGCGTGCTGCCGCCGCTGGCGCCGGGAATACCAGGCGCCAGCTTGCTGGCGCCACTGATGATCTGGCTGAGGAAGTTCTGGTCCTTGCCGCCGGTCGGCGTGGTGCGCGAGATGAAGTCGAACACCTTGCCGTCCTTCAAGCCGTAATTGGCGATCTGGGTGACGCGCCCGTCATCGCCAAAATAGACCGCCAGCACATGCTGGTCGACCAGCCGCGGCTTGTCGAAGGCGACATAGCGCTTGCGCGTCTGAGAAATGTAATAAAAGGCCTCGTTATCGAAGGTCGCCTTCGTCGAGGGAGTGCCGAGCGCCAGCAGCACCTGTTCGCGGCTTGAGCCGACCGGCACCAGGTCGATCGCCTGCTGGTCTATGACGTAGCCTTGCGTCAGCGTCTCGCTCGGATTGAGATCGCCGATCATCTTGGACGAATTGCAGGCGGAAAGTGCCGCAGCGATCACCAGCAGCGAAACCGCACCGCCGGGCCTGGGCAGGAAAGTCGACTTGAATTTCAGCGCGCGCAACTACAACTCCATAAGCTGGCCGCAACTTGCGCTGGGCCGCAAAACCGGTAAACCAGCTTGCTTGCCGATGCAACAAGGCCACTTCAACAAACGGTCCCGGGAGACCACCCTCAAATGTTCCAGCGCCTCTTTGGCCGCGAACGACATGCCAACCGCGCCATCACCGAGGCGCTTTACGCACAAATCGTGGCGGCGGCGCGGCAAACGGTGTTTTATTCCGCCTGGAACGTACCGGACACGCCGCTCGGCCGCTTCGAGATGCTGTCGTTGCACATGTTCCTGTTCCAGCACCGGTTGCGCGGCGAGGGCGGTGCTGCGGCAGAGGTTGCGCAGGTGCTGATCGACGAGTTCTTCATGGATGTCGAACATTCGTTGCGTGAATTGGGCATTGGCGACGTCGGCGTGCCGAAGCGAATGCGGAAACTGGCGAAAATGTTCTATGGCCGTACCGCCGCCTATGATGATGCGCTGCAAAGAAATGACCATGATGCACTCGCCGTCGCCCTTGCCCGCAATGTCAGGCCGGATGCCGGCGCCTGGCCGCAAGCGTCGCAACTGGCACTCTATGCCGCCGATGCATCAAGGCAACTCGCGGAACAGCCGACCGAATCGATCGTTTCCGGAACGGTGTCATTTCCCGTGGCCAACGCTTGAGCGACGGCAGGCCGATGAAGGTGGCGAAGTGGAGGCGAAGATGAAACACCCTGATACCCACAGCCCAGTGTCATTCCTGGCAAATGTCGCCCGGCTGCCGCAAAAGGGGCTGCCGGTGGTGATCGATGCCGACGCTGGGCAGCGCGCCCTGCTGGCCCTCGAGCACGAGCTGCTTTCGGTCGAGAACTATCGCGCCGAACTCCTGGTCGAGCCCTGGAAACGCAACGGAGTGAAAGTCAGCGGCCATGTCGAGGCCGATATAACGCAGGCCTGCATCGTCACCCTCGACCCGGTCGAGGCGCATATCGACGAGCCGGTCGAAGCGCTGTTCCTGCCGGAGCAATCCAAGCTCGGGCGGCAAGGTTTCGACGGCGGCGGTGAGATTCTGCTCGACGCCGAAGGCCCCGACAGCCCGGAAACCTTTTCCGGCGATGCGATCGACGTCGGGGCGCTTGCCGAGCAGTTCTTTGGCTTGGCGATCGATCCATATCCGCGCAAGCCGGGTGTATCGCTGGAGGCCGCCGGCGATGCCGAGCCTGTGGAGAATGAATTCCAGCAAAAGCTCAGATCACTGTTGGGAAAATCCTGATGGCTGACCCAATTTGAGAAAAGTTGGTTGTGCGGCAGCCCAAAACCGTTATTTTCGCCGAACCTTCGCGAGCCCCGCACCTTGGCAAGCCCGCTGGCCAATCAACCGTGAGATGAACACCGCGTGATCAGGATTTCCATCGATGCCATGGGCGGCGATCACGGGCCAAGCGTGGTCATCCCGGCGCTCATGACTGTCGCCACCCGCCGTCCGGATATACGCTTCGTCATTTATGGGCGCGAAGAAGTGGTACGGCCCGAACTCGCCAAATTCCCCAAGCTGGCGGAAGTGAGTGAGTTCGTGCACTGCGAGATCGCAGTGCGGATGGACGACAAGCCGAGCCAGGCGCTGCGCCATGGCCGCTGGAAGTCATCGATGTGGAAGGCCGTCGAGGCGGTCAAGGCAGGCACTGCCGACGCCTGCATCTCGGCCGGCAATACCGGCGCGCTGATGGCAATGTCCAGATTCTGCCTTCGCACCATGGCGACCATCGATCGCCCGGCAATCGCGGCGCTCTGGCCGACATTGCGCGGCGAGAGCGTAGTGCTGGACGTCGGCGCCACCATTGGCGCGGATGCGCATCAACTGGTTGATTTTGCCATTCTGGGCACCGGCATGGCGCGCTCGGTTTTCGGCATCGAACGGCCGAGCGTCGGGCTGCTCAATGTCGGCGTCGAGGAGATCAAGGGTCAGGAAGAGGTCAAGGAGGCGGGTCGTATGTTGCGCGAGGCCAACATGGCCTCGATGAACTACCATGGCTTTGTCGAGGGTGACGACATCGGCAAGGGCAGTGTCGACGTCGTCGTTACCGAGGGATTTGCCGGCAACATTGCGCTGAAGACGGCGGAAGGCACCGTCAGGCAGATCGCCGGCTATCTGCGCGCGGCGATGAACCGGACGCTGATGGCCAGGATCGGCTATATCTTCGCCAAGACCGCCTTCGATCGCCTGCGCGAGAAGATGGATGTCGGCCGCTCCAATGGCGGCGTCTTCCTCGGATTGAACGGCATCGTGGTGAAGAGCCATGGCGGGGCTGATTCGGATGGCTTCGCGGCGGCGATCGAGCTTGGCTACGACATGGTGCGCAACAATCTGCTTGACCGCATCGAAGCGGATCTCGACCTGTTCCATGCCCGCAATCCGAATGCCCAGACAATCCGGAAATCCGACGTCGTCATCGACGCAAAGGAATAGGAAAGAGCATTGATCAGATCAGTCGTGCGCGGCACGGGCGCCGCGCTGCCCCGCCGCATTATGAAGAATGCCGATTTCGAAGGCATGGTCGAGACGTCGGACGAGTGGATCGTCCAGCGCACCGGCATTCGCCAGCGCCACATTGCGGCCGACGACGAGACGACGGCCTCGCTGGGCGAGGCGGCAGCGCGCGCGGCCCTCGACAGTGCCGGCCTGACGGCTGACGACATCGACCTGATCGTGCTGGCGACCTCGACGCCCAACAACACCTTTCCCGCGACCGCGGTCGAGATCCAGAACCGGCTCGGCATGCACCACGGTTTTGCCTTCGACCTGCAGGCGGTCTGCTCCGGCTTCGTCTATGCAGTGACGACCGCGGACCTCTATATCCGCGGCGGCTTGGCCAGACGGGTACTGGTGATCGGCTCGGAAACATTTTCGCGTATTCTCGACTGGAACGACCGCTCGACCTGCGTTTTGTTCGGCGACGGCGCCGGCGCGATGGTGCTGGAAGCAGGCACGGGGGCAGGCGGCATCGCCGACCGAGGCGTTCTGGCGGCCAGCCTGCGCTCCGACGGCATCCACAAGGACAAGCTTTTTGTCGACGGTGGGCCGTCGACCACCGGAACCGTCGGGTACCTCAGGATGGAAGGCCGCGAAGTGTTCAAGCATGCGGTCGGCATGATCACCGACGTCATCGAGGCGACGTTCGCACAGGCCGGCATCGGCGCCGCCGATCTCGACTGGTTCGTGCCGCATCAAGCCAATAAACGAATTATTGACGCTTCGGCCAAAAAGCTTGGGATAGAGGAGCGGAAGGTGGTGGTGACCGTCGATTTGCACGGTAATACCTCGGCGGCTTCCGTGCCGCTGGCACTGTCCGCAGCCGTCGCCGACGGTCGCATCAGAAAGGGTGACCTGGTACTGCTCGAGGCGATGGGCGGCGGCTTCACCTGGGGTGCCGTCCTGCTCCGCTGGTAAGTGCCGAACTATCGGGTTCGGGTCCTTGACCTTGACGGATCAATTACTTAGGTTCTGCCGTTGCTTGTATCGATTTATGTTTTTGAGCTGATGGGACGGTTCGTATGGGGGGAAAGACACTTACGCGCGCCGACCTCGCCGAAGCCGTTTACCGCAAGGTTGGGCTGTCACGTACTGAATCGGCCGAGCTTGTCGAGGCGGTGCTGAATGAGATCTGCGAGGCGATCGTTCGCGGCGAGACGGTGAAGCTGTCGTCCTTCGCGACTTTCCACGTCCGCTCCAAGAACGAGCGCATCGGGCGCAATCCCAAGACCGGTGAGGAAGTGCCGATCCTGCCGCGCCGGGTGATGACCTTCAAGTCGTCGAACGTACTGAAGAACCGTATCCTGCGCTCCCATCAAAACAGCAAAGCCAAGGGCAGCAAGTAGCCGCCCAATCCCCCTTTGCCAAGAATCATGCTCCAGGCTTCGGTTGAAAAATGAACCCTGCTTTTGCGCCGGGCTTGAATATTGTTTCATAAACCGCTGAAATAAGATGCGATTCGGTAGGCCGGATCGGTATTTGGGTGTGATCCGTTCCGCCGGGACGGAAAGCTACTCTCTTTGTTAAGCGTGATGTCGCCCGAACCCGGTTCCCGCCTTTCGCGATCATGCTCTAGCGTGAGGATTCGTCCATGGACAAGAGCCCTGATGCTTTCCGCACCATCAGCGAGGTCGCGGAGGATCTGGATTTGCCGCAGCACGTGCTGCGCTTCTGGGAGACGCGTTTCAACCAGATCAAGCCGATGAAGCGCGGCGGCGGTCGCCGCTACTACCGTCCGCAGGACGTCGAACTGATCAAGGGTATTCGTCATATGCTCTACGACCAGGGCTATACGATCAAGGGCGTGCAGAAGCTGTTGCGCGAGAACGGCAACCAGTTTCTGATCGCCGTCGGCAGTGGCGACATGGCGGCGGTCGAGGCGATCTCGCAGCGCCGACAGGCCGACACGGTACCGCTGACGCAAGCGGCGCAGCCGCGCGGCCCGGACGACGAAATGCTGGTTGGCCAGCCGAGGGTGAAACCCAGCCGTCGTTTTTTCGGTATAGGCAAGACCGACGAGGAAGGTCCGGTTCCGCCGGACACGTCAAAACTTTCCCGTGACAATCGCGCGTTGCTGCAGGAGGCGCTGTTCGACCTCCTGGAATGCAAGCGCCTGCTCGATCAGGTTCGCTAGAGCCCGCCGGGTTGACCGGAACGGTCTTCAGGGTCATGCGTTAGGCTTCCTTCTGCAGATGAAGGAAGCACGTCATGGCATCGCTTTCGAGCATCTCCGACACCGATCTCAACAAGCAGGTCGCGGCCTTGGCCAGGGAACTGGCCACCTTGAAGAAAGCCGTGTTGAAGCAGGGCGGCGCCTTTTACGAAGACGGGCGCGATACCGCGTCGGATTATTATTCGGATATCACTGAGCGCCTCGGCGACGCCTTGCCGGCAATCAGAAGGCAAAGCCGGGCGATCGAGAAGACCGCCCGAGATCACCCGGCGACGGCGGCCGCTGTCGGGCTGGTTCTGGTCGGGCTCGTCGCCAGTCTGTTCCTCGGCGGCCGGCAGCAACAAGCACCGCGAGCGCGTTCAAGGTCGGCACGTTAAGAAAAGCAAATGGCGGTGGTCAGCGGACCGCCGCCATTTTTCGCCGACACGGCAAACCCGGCAAGCGCGCCGCCCTTGATCCAGGACCAGAACGGCTGACTGCGGGTTGTTCGCCCGAGGGTGTTTTCAGTACTTCTTCGCGACAACCTTCTTGTGATGGTGGCGGTAGTGGTGGGCGCGGTGATGGTAGTGATGGCGGTGATGCTTCTTGACGGTGGTGTGCATCGTCGTCGCATTCGCGCTGCTTGCGCCGATGATCGGCATCGAGAGGGCAAGTGCGATTGCAAGTCCAAGGGCGGAGAGAAGAGGCTTCGTCATGACATCGTTTCCTTTTTGCGCAGGCGGAATTTGAGCGTCACTGATTCAGGTCGGTGACTCGAGCGCTGCGGTTGGGACTATCGCCTTGGAGTTTTTCGGCAGTTTTTCCGGCCTGTAGAATTTCGTTTCCGAACTGTGTCTGCTGACGATCCGGCCAGATGTCAGCTCGCCGGCATCCGCCATCCATTCCGGCGTCGGTTCACGATGCCGTGACGCTATCTTTGATGCTTGGCAAATCACCGCCGAGCGGGCATTCTCCCGATCGTCTCAGGCAACAACATGATTTGATCTAACTCTTTCATCCCACGGAGTTGCCAATGCCCCAAATAGCAAAACGCGAACCTTACTCCGAACTGGCGGCGAGCGCGGTTACGCCTGAACGCAGTGCCGTCCGAACCGCCCGGGAAGCCCGTGGATACAGCATCGAAGAACTGTCCCTGGCGTGCGGGCTGGCAGCCTATGAGATTGCCGACATTGAAAGCGGCAAGGATGCCGATCCCTCGAAACGTCGGCGTATTGCCTCCGCGCTTCAACTTCCGGAAAGCGCTCTGTTTGATGAAGCCGTGTTGCCTGCCAAAAGGCGATCCGTGTCGTAGCGACGTGTCATGCTTTTATTCCACGAGCTCGCCATGGGTCGCCCTGGCGGGCTTCGTTTTTTCGGCCACGTAGTGGACTTGTCGGCCGCCACGGCGACGCCAGACGGAAATTGCCGGAGATGAGCCTCGAATCCGTTCGCGCCTTTTTCGCCGCACACGCGCCCGAAATTGATGTCATCGTCACGGAGGCAAGCTCGGCGACGGTGCCTTTGGCCGCCGAAGCGCATGGCGTAGCGCCGGCGCAGATTGCCAAGACGATCTGCTTGCGCGCCGGCGACCAGACGATGCTGATCGTGGCCAGCGGGATCTCCAGGCTGGACAATCGCAAATTCAAGGACCGGTTTGGTGGCAAGGCGCGAATGCTGGACGCCGAGCAGGTGCTCGCCGCGACCGATCATCCCGTCGGTGGGGTGTGCCCGTTCGGCCTACCGGCGCCGCTCCCGGTCTACTGCGACATCTCGCTGCGCGCCTTTGACGAGGTCGTCCCGGCGGCAGGCGCGACGAATGCCGCCGTGCGGCTCAGCCCGCAACGCCTGGCCGAACTCGTCGACGCCGAGTGGGTGGATGTGTGCCAGTAGCCATTTATCCGGGTCGTGGGATCCGCTGAGCGTTACCGCTATTCGGTCTTCTGTGGCTCTTCTTTCTTGATCGTCTGAGCGTCCGTGACAGTCGACATATCGGCCTTCTCGACGCTTGCTGTCTTCGTCTGCGTGTCGACCGATGCCTGGACCTTGGAATGCGCGGGGCAATCCGCAGAGGCAGCTGATATGGACATGGTCAGTGCCGCGGCTATTGCGAGGAATGTCTTCATGATCATTCTCCTCTTTCGTTCGATGGGTAAAGTTAGCCCGTCTGGCACCGACCGCAAAATCACATTTGTTCACACGCGCTCCTGCGCACACGGAAGCCGACGCTGGGCCAGTAATTCAAATGGTTGCGCGGTAGCCCGCTTGCCGTATCAAAGCCCACTGGTTCCGGCCGGAGGATTTTTGGCGTTAAAGATCTCGCCGCTCAGAGCCAGTCTCAAATCTTCGGCGCTGAGCTGACCACTTTCAAATAAATCCATCACCCTGCGGCCGAGCAGCTCTCTGCCTGGATCTCCATCAGCGAGGCCTAATTCACGGCATCGGGCATCGAGTGCCTTGGTCAACATGGTCAGATCGGCAGGACAGGCAACCCCTTGAAGCGACATTGCATCTCTCCCGGAAAGGGCGAAAGCGCGTGGCATCTTCGAAGCGTCCGCTCGCCCTTACAACTGCGGACGACGGCAGTTCAACTACAGCCAACCTTTTTCGAACTCAACATTCAAACGTACCAAAACGCCGCGCGCTCCAATGGGAGGATCCTGCTACAATACGGTATGGCCGTCCGAATAGCGGTTGTCCTCGCGCTTCTTTTCGCCTTCGCCTACGGTTTCGCAAAACTCGCGGAACATTATCGCAGCGTTGGCGACAGGCCCTCTCCGTGTGAAGAATTGCCCTATCCTGATTGTCCTGACCAAAAAGCTCCTCCCCGGGAAGAAACTGAGCCTTGAGCGCGCGCCTGTTCAGGCCAGGCCAGCCGTCGGGATTGAATTAGTTCTTTCCAACCGACGGTTGGTGGACGCATTGCAGCTGATGCGCCTAGGGTCCAGTACGATCCGCGCGCACCGGGCATGCCCAACCCCCGAGTCACCCTGCCTGATGCAAGGCGCCTGATCGAGTCCCGCCGTTCTGGCATGTGCGGCGGGACCTTTTCTTATTGAAGCTGGAATACGGGCTCACGATAAAGGTTGGCGTACGCAGCAAAGCTTACCTAGCCATTACCGCGCGGTTTCTCGGTGGGCTTCTGGCTAGACGCCAGCCTCCGTGCCTCGCGCACGAGTGATGCGTGATCGGTTCCCTCGATGAGATCACGCGCCTGCGTATGTTGCGCTGGTTGCAGTGCGGCTATTGTCTGTACAGCCAGTTTGGGGGAAAACTGGCTAAGCCTTTGGATTTTAATGGTCGGAGTGGCCGGATTCGAACCGACGACCCCTTGACCCCCAGTCAAGTGCGCTACCGGGCTGCGCTACACTCCGGACCGGTCGCGATGTATCGTGATAGACCGGGTCCGGTCAACCGAATTCGGTTGCTGTCCTGCCTGAAGCAACCGCGACGGGGATTGCCGGTCGCTGCGTCGCCCGCAGCTGCCACTGGTGGCGGTATTCGAGCGCGATGGCACCCCAGATCAAGCCGAGCAGCAGGTAGACATGGCGCCAGTGGTCGATGTCGATGAAGGTGCCGAGCCCGATATTGCCGATGAAGGCGACGTAGGCGCATAGAAGATAAGGCTGCCACGGCCGGTCGCGCAGCAGAATGCGGAAGCCGGCGGCGATCGTCCAGCACGTCAGCGTCAGGAACGACACGAAGCCGGGCCAGCCGTAATCCATCAGCATCTTCAGCCAGATGTCGTGCGTGTCCTCGCCGAAGATCTTGCCGAAGACGAGCGGGCCGATGCCGAAAGGATGCTCCAGTGCCATCTGAAAGCCGATCGTATAGCGGGCGAAGCGGCCGAGCCGGGCGGTGTCGTAGCTTTGTTCGAGCTGTGCGCGGTTCGAGAACATTTCGGCGACGCCTGGCAGTTGCAGGATGACGATCATTGCGATGATCAGCAGTCCGACGGCGGCGAGGGTCATGACGACGACGCGCAGCCTGAACTTGCCGCTGGCGCTCTGCAGGAACAACGCACCGGTCAAAAGGATCGCCGAAACGGCGAACATGCCCCAGGCGCCGCGCGAAAAGGAAAAGAAGATGCCGGCGGTGATGATCAGCAGCGGCATAGCCAATAGAGGCATGCGCGCGACCGAGCCGGTAAGCAGCAGATAGAGCAGGTAGATGCCCGGCAGCACCAGGAACGGACCGAACACGTTCGGGTCCTGGAAGGCGCCGGCGGCACGGTCGTATTTGGTGAAGATCTCCGCTCCTGGAAAGGCATGGAAATAGCCGGCTATGCCGACCAGCGAAGTCAGCACTGCCGATACCACATAGGCGACGAAGATCACCCGGTAGAGACTGGGCCGGACCGCCGTTACCGAAGCGAAAAAAACCGCGGTTAAGGCCAGGAACAGCGAGACGGCGAGATAGAGCGGCGTGCCGGCGAGGTCCGACATCTGCGTCATCGAGATCATGCCGCCGATGTTCATGATCACCAGCAGCACCAGCAGCGGCACCGCCGCGCGTTGTATGCGCAGGCCGAACAAGGGCCACACCACGATCAGCCCGACCATATAGAGGTCGTATGGCGCCGGTTCATCGATGACGAAGCCCGACAGGAAAACACCGAGGAAAACCGCCCCCGAAGCAATCAATGCAATCAGCTTGGCGTTGACCGCCGTCGCGGGCAATTCATAGGCCGTCGCGCTCAATACGCGTTTTCCGTATTGAGCAGGCGGATCGGCGTCAGGAACAGGATTCTGAGGTCGAACAAGAGCGACCAGTTCTCGATGTAATAGAGGTCGTATTCCGTCCGCATGCGAATCTTCTCGTTGGTGTCCATCTCGCCGCGCCAGCCATTGATCTGCGCCCAGCCGGTCACACCGGGTTTGACCTTGTGGCGGGCGAAATAGCCGTCGACCACTTCATTGTAGAGGAGGTTGTGCGACTGCGCGGCAATGGCGTGCGGGCGCGGCCCGACCAGCGACAGCGAACCGAACAGCGAATTGAAAAACTGCGGCAGTTCGTCGATCGAGGTCTTGCGGATGAAGCGGCCGACGCGGGTGACGCGCGGATCGTTCTTGGTCACGGTCTGTTTGGCCGTCGGGTCCGCCTTGTCGGTATACATCGAACGGAACTTGTAGACGTCGATGATCTCGTTGTTGAAGCCGTGCCGCTTCTGATGGAACAGCACCGGCCCCTTGCTGTCGAGTTTGATCGCGATTGCGGTCGCCAGCATCACCGGCGAGAACACGATGATGCCGATGATCGAAAAGACAATGTCGAAGGCGCGCTTGGCGACCGAATCCCAGTCGTTGATCGGCTTGTCGAAAATATCGAGCATCGGCACCGAGCCGATGTAGGAATAGGCGCGCGGCCTGAACTGCAGCGCGTTCGAATGCGCCGATAGCCGGATGTCGACCGGCAGCACCCACAGCTTCTTCAATAACTGCAGCACGCGCGATTCGGCGGTCAGCGGCAGCGATACGATCAGCATGTCGATGCGCGCGATGCGGGCAAATTCGATGAGTTCGGAAATTGTACCGAGCTTGGGATAACCGGCGACAACCGGCGGCGACCGCTTGTCGCCGCGGTCGTCGAAGATGCCGCAGATGCGGATGTCGTTGTAGGGCTGCCTTTCGACCGAGCGGATCAATACCTCCGCCGCCTTGCCGCCGCCGACGATGACGGCGCGGCGCTCCATCCGCCCGTCGCGCGCCCAGCGCCGGATCAGCTTCGACATCACCAGTCGGAGACCCAGGATCAGCACGAAACCGACGACGAACCATGTGCCGAAGAGCAGGCGCGAATAGTCTTCCGACATTTTCATGGTGAAGGCGGTGAGCGCCATCAAGGCGAATGTTCCGGCCCAGACCAGCAGGAGACGGCCGAAATTGGCGATCGGCAGCATCAGCGCGACGATCTGGTAGCGGTCGGTGACGTCGAACAGAACGACCGCGAGGAACGAAGTGGCGGCGATCGTCAGTGAGTATTGCCAGGCAAGATAGTTGAAAAAGCCGACATAATAGAAATAGACGGCAAGACCTGACACCAACAGCAGCGCGAATTCCACCATGCGCAGGACGCCGCTCACCATGATCGGCGACATCGTATCGCGCCGGTATTGCGAGGCGACCTGGCGGGCAACATCGTTCATGCCGCCGGCCGTATTGTTCTCGGCAGGGGCGTCGAATTTGCGCACCGCGTCTAGCGAAAAACGGCGCGCTGGGTCGATTTCGTTCATGGGGCGTCCGCAGGTTTCCCTCAGGTGAATAGCAAAAGAGAGCTAAGAAACCCTTGAAACAACGGATGGCTTTGGAGACGCTTTCACCAGGAGCAGCCCGGTGGAAACCCGTTGCTCTATTTTTTGAGCGCGGCGAAATAGGCCTTTTCGATTTCGGCGGCCATTACATCGGCGCCGAAGCGTGCCTTGAGGTCGGCGAGGCCGGGCATCAGGCCTTTGTAGGTGTCGAGATCGGCCAATGCGGCGCTTATCTTGTCGCCAAGTTCGCGCGGGTCGGGCCGGATCAGGACAGGTGAGCCGGTGTCGAAGATTTCCGGTATGCCGCCGACCGCCGTCGCGATGATCGGCTTGCCGGCGGCGAGCGCTTCCAGAACTATATAGGGCATGGCTTCCGCACGCGAGGGAACGACGACCAGTTCGGCCAGCCTGAAGGCGAGCCTGGCCGGCATCGGCGCCAGGAAGCTGACCTCGAGGCCGAGCTGATTCACCTGGGCGCGATAGCGCGCCAGGTCGTCGCCGTCGCCGACCATCAGCGCTTTCAATGGGCGGCCGAGCCGTGTCGCGGCTAGCCCCAGCGCATCGATGAAGATGTCCGGGCCCTTGAGATCGCGCATCATGCCGATATAGAGGAGGTCAACCGCATTGTGCTCGGTCCGCACCGGCTCGAACTCGGCGGCGCGCAGGCCGTTGTGGACGAGAGCGTTCGGAATGGGCGGCTCGCCGACCTTCCTGCGATAAGTCCGCCGCTCATAATCGGAAACAAACAGCAGGCAATCGGTGAAGCGAGCCATGAAGCGCTCGAGCGCGAAGAACAGCTTCCCCATGGCGGTGGTCTCGTCATAGTGAAGCGAGCCGCCATGCGGCGAATAAAGGCGGGCTACGCGAGACCTGGATACCCGTAACAATGAGCCGAACAGACGGGCATAGGCGCCACCTTTGGCGCCATGCCCGTGCAGCACGTCCGGCCGCAATTCTTTTATGATCCTATAGGTGCGCCGGGCCGAGGCGAGATCGCCTGGCCCGACATGCCGCTGCATCGGGGTGCGGTGAATGCCGAGTGCCAGGCTGCCTTTCATCTGTTCGAACAGCTGTTCCTCGAAATCGCCGCCCGTCGTCGAATCGCAGACGATGCCGACGGCATGGCCGGCGGCGACCTGAGCCTCGGTCAGGTCGCGCACATGCCGGAAGATGCCTCCGACCGGTGAGCGAAAGCAGTGGACGATCCTGAGTGTGTCCGCCACTTTGTCAGCACATCAAAACAGGCGTTCGCGAACATAGACTGTATCGCCGGGCAGCAGCGGGTCGGAGATCACCACGCGTCCGGTTATCACCTTGCCGTTGATGTCGCGGGTAATGTCGACGCTTTCCTGGTTGGCGCGTGGCGTGAACCCGCCGGCGATGGCGACGGCTTTCTGCACGGTCAGGCCTGGAACGTAGGAATACTGCCCCGCCGCACCCACTTCACCCATGACGAAGATCGGCCGGTAGCGATCGATTTCTACCGAAACATCGGGATCCCGCAAATAACCCTGGCGCAGTTTCTCGGCGATCTCGCTTTCAAGCTGTTGGGCGGTGTGGCCGCGCGCCGGCACGTTGCCAACGAGCGGCAGCGAGAGATAGCCGGACTGATCGACGCTGTAGGTATTGGTCAGTCCTTCCTGCTCGAACACGGTTACGCGGACGCGGTCGCCGGCGCCGAGGCGATAGGGCTGGTCGAGAACTTCATGGAATGCGGCCGGCGTCGGCCGGTAGCTGGAGCAGCCCGAAAGCATCGATACGGCAAGCAGCGCGCGGAAAAGGGGAGCAGTGCTTTTCATGAGCGGACACGTACCTTTGAATAGCCGGCGACTCTGCGGCAAACCTTAACGATCGAGCTCGGTTATCATCCTGTTAGGGTTAATGGCCGGTAAAGGCGCGCGGCCGATGCGGGCCGGATCGACGAATGCAGATGGTTTTCAGCCTCTTGTTTGCGGCTTGTTAATAGAGCCTGACAGGTTCTTACCGCGATATTAACGGCTGAGTTACCATAGTTGTTTACGGTGCATGCTGACTCAGTACCGGAGCAGGGATGCATGTCCGTTCAATCCGCGGCCGCAGATGTCGACGTCGATCTCAGGCAGCTTTTCGCCAGCCTGGCGCGAAACTGGCTGCGCATCCTTGTCGTCGCACTGGTTGTAACCGGTCTGGCCTTTGCGCTCGCCTGGCTTGCAACGCCCGAATACAAGGCGGCAGCCAAGCTGGAGATCGGGCCTCGAGAATCGGAGTTCACGCGGCCAGCCGGGGCCAACGGCAACGAGCGGTCGATTCCCGACGAAGAGGCTGTGGCCACCGAGGTCCAGATCATCTCGTCCCCCGACATCCTCAAGCAGGTGGCGGCGAAGCTCAACCTGGCGAAATTGCCCGAATTCGACGAGGCGCTGAAGATGTCGGCGCTGAGCCGCGCCCTTGTCCTTGTTGGCTTGAAAAGCGATCCGTTCGAGATTCCGCTGGAAGAGCGCGTGCTGGACGCAATGCATGAGAAGCTCAACGTCTATGGCGTTGAAAAAACCCGCGCGATCGCAATCGAGTTCTCGTCAGAGGATCCAAAGCTTGCCGCCGCGATCCCGAACGCCATTGCAAACGCCTATATCGCCTCCAAGGGCAATGCCAAGCTCGAATCTAATTCCGCCGCCACCGACTTTCTGGCGCCCGAAATCGCGGATCTGCAGAACCGGGTGAAGGAGGCGGAAGCCAAGGTTGCCGCATTCCGTGCGCAGTCCGATCTTTTGATGGGCGGCAACAATTCGGTGCTTGCCACCCAGCAGCTGTCCGAATTGTCGAGCGAACTGTCACGCGTGCGCGCCAATCGCGCTTCGGCGGAAGCGACCGCTGACAGCGTGCGCAGGGCGTTGCGCAATGGCGGCTCGCTGGATGCCGTTCCGGAGGTGTTGTCTTCCGAACTGATCCAGCGCCTGCGCGAGCGGCAAGTCGAACTCAAGAACAACATCGCCGACCTTTCCACCACCTTGCTCGACAACCATCCGCGCATCCGCGCGCTGAAGTCGCAGCTCGCGGATCTCGACCGCCAGATCCGCAACGAAGCGGAAAAGATCATGAAAGGTCTGATGGCGCAGGCCGAGACGGCGAAGGCGCGAGAGGCTCAACTCGTGGCAGACGTCAACACGCTGAAGGCGGCGTCCGCCCGCGCCGGCGAAGAGCAGGTGGAACTCGATGCGCTGCAGCGTGATGCCGCGACCAAGCGTCAGCAGCTCGATCTCTATTCATCCAGCTATCTCCAGGCGGCCGCACGCAAGGATCGCAACTATCTGCCCGTCGACGCTCGCGTATTTTCGGAGGCCCAGGTGCCGGCCGAACCTTATTTCCCCAAGATTGGTCCGATTGTCAGTGCGGCCTTTGTCGGCTCGTTGCTCATCATGGCGATCGTCACGCTGCTGCAGGAACTGTTTTCCGGCCGCGCCATGCGTCCGGCCGCCGGTGCCCATTTCGAGCGCATCGAGCAGGTTGCGATGCCGGCTGTCCAGGCCGAACGCGTGATGGCCGAGCCCGACCCGTCGGTTGGCCGGTCCGAACCGGCAGTCGTTGAGATCGATGAGGCCGACGACGACAATATCATTGAAAGCAAAGTGGAGCCGGAACCCGTCGCGGTGGCGGAAGCGGCTGCCGAGAAAATCGAACCGGAGTACTCTGAAATGGCAGCTGGAGACATTGAACCGGCACGTTCTATCCTCGGCGAGGTCGACATCGACAAGGCCGCGGAAAAACTGATCGCCACCGGTGCCGCCCGCGCCATATTCGTGTCACCGGAAGGCGACGAGGCGGCCGCCTCGGCAGTGCTGGTGGCGCGCGCAGTCTCCGACGCCGGGCTTCGCGTGCTGCTGCTTGATCTCACCGCTTCGGGTGCTGCCTCGCGGCCGATGCTGGACAGCGGGCTGTTTCCGGGCATCACCGATCTGCTCGCCTCACAAGCGCAGTTCAGCGATGTGATCCACCCCGATCTCTATTCGGACTGCCACGTGATTCCCGTCGGCACAGCCGATCCGGTCCGCGCCATGCGCGCCGCCGACCGGCTGCCGATCATCATGCAGTCGCTGACCACCGCCTATGATTTGGTCGTGGTCGAATGCGGACCGGCCGACGCGCAAGGCATCAGCCGCCTGGTGGGCGAGGGGACCGAGGTTTTGCTCTCCATGCTTGAACCGGACGACGAGGTGACGCAGGCCGCGGTCGCGCTCATCGAGAGTGGCTATCCCGACCTGACGCTGGTCACGCCCATCGGCCATGTGGCGCCGGGCCCAATGCCGGGACGGCGCTCGGCCGCCTGAGGCAGTTTTCTCTCAAATCGAAATCAGCTGTCGTCTTCGCCTGCGGCCGGTGCTGTCCGCCCCACGGCTTTGCGGCGCAGCAGCTTGGTCAGCTTCCAGACCATTGGGCTGTGCTTGATGAATGCCTTCAGGCTTGCTCCCTGCCTGAGCGCCAGCGCCAGCGCACGACCTTTCGGCGTCAGCGGAACCAGCACCTCGAAATGCTGCGTTTCGACATCGCACCACAATCGCTTGTAGGGTTCGTCGCCAACCGAGAAATCATAGATTTCGAAACCCGCCTCGGAGGCTTCCTGGATGTTCTCGAAGAACAGGAAGTCGCCCGGGCTGGTGTGTGCGAGGTCGTCCTCGGCAATCGCCCCGAATTCGCAGATCAGCCGCTTGCCCGAGCGGCTCGACCCGGTGACTGCACGAAGTTTGCCGGCGACTTCCAGCCCATGCAGGACGAAGGACGGATCTTCCTCTTGAAGCGCGTCGGCAAACAGCGAGCGGAAAAAAGCGCGCACCTCCGCCTCACCGAAAACATTGGCGATGCCCATCTTGCGGAAGCGGAATTCCTTCATCTCAAAAAAGGCATCGAGCAGCATGTGCACCTCGTCCGAAGTTCTCGCCTCGATGCGACGATAGCTGCCAACGGCCTCGAACTTGCGCGCCTGCGAGCGATGCTTCTTGCGCCTGCGCTTGCCGCTCACGCGGGTGAGCAGTGCGTCAAATCCTCCCACAAGACCGGCGGCCAGCGACAGATTGGGGCTCGAAAAATGCGGCAAGGCGGAGAGCGGGTTGGCAACGCCGTCGAGATCGGGCAGCAACCGCTCCAGCGCAACAAGATCGATGTCGCGCCGCGCCTTGGCAATCGCAGCCAGCATCGAGCGGATCGCCGCGCTATCGGCATTCGCCAGCCATTGCGGGTCGGCGGCGGCAAAATTGCCGTTTGCATGGCGGCCGCCCATGAAACGGGCGACGCGGAACGCTCCACTGCGAGTGACCTCCAGCGCCAGTGAGAAAACCGGCCTGTCCTCGGCGCGCAGCGTCGCAACGACAACGTCGGCGCCGGTATGTGCGGCCCAGTTCAGGATCCAGCCTGCGCTTTGCGCAGGGGCAAAAAGCGCCGAATGGCAGAATTCTGCGTACGCCGCCAACGCCGCACTATCGGCGACCGAGGTTGACAGGCCGGCTTTGCCGGCCGGCAAGGCACACGGCGACGCCTCGCTGCTTGCCAGCCGATTGCCGTCAAATGACGCGGTGGCGTCAACCATACCTCAATCCTTAGGGCGTATTCGTCGCGATTGGGGGTCCCGCGCAGGCGCATTCCATGCTTGATGAGCTTAGGCGCAAAAGGTGAATGAATGATCGACGGGGGCGAGGCAATCCGCAAACTGGCGCTCAATATCGCCCGCTATTCCGGTCTCGCGCCGCTGGCCAAGCCGTTTATCGGCGGCCTTGGCGCCATCCTGATGCTGCATCGGGTTACCGCGACGCCGGAAAAGCCGAACGGCGTCAACCGCCACTTGAACATCGCGCCCGGGTTCCTCGACACCGTGATCGCCGACATGAAGGCGAACGGCTACAGTTTCGTCACGCTTGACGAGGCGATCGAGCGCATCAAGGCTGGCGACAAGGACGGCCAGTTTGCGACAATCACCGCCGACGACGCCTATCGAGACAACATGACCGAGGCGCTGCCGGTGCTGGAGAAACACGGCGCGCCGATCACCATCTACGTCGCGCCGGGGCTGATCGACGGCGCTGCCGATTTGTGGTGGGACGTGGTCGAGGACATCGTCAATGCGCGCGATCGCCTGACGCTGACGACGCCGGATGGCCCGGTGACAATCGACTGCTCGAGTCCGGGAAAAAAGGTCCAGGCCAATGCGCGCCTGCACGCTCATCTGACGCTGAAGGTGCGCGAGCAGGACCAGCGTGCGGTGTTGCGGGATCTGGCGCGCTCGAACGGCATCGAGTTGGGTGGTCCGCGCCCGAGCACGCTGATGAACTGGGACGAGATCCGCACCATGGCCGGGCACCCGCTGGTGACGATCGGCGCACATAGCGTCAATCACTGCAATCTGAAGCGGCTTTCCGAGAGCGATGCGCGACATGAGATCGGCGATGTCAAGCGCATATTGCAGGCCAAACTCGGCGAGGAGCCGCGCCATTTCGCCTATCCCTACGGTTATGCCAGTGCCGTCGGCCGCCGCGAAGTAGGCCTAGTTCGCGATGCCGGCTACGCCTCGGCGGTGACGACCCGCCACGGCATACTCCGCGCCGAGCATGCCGGCTTCCTGCACGCCCTGCCGCGCATTTCGGTCAATGGCCGTTACCAGAGCGTCGCCCACATCCGAACAATGTTGTCGGGCGTGACGACGCCGCTGGCCAATGCCGGCAAGACGGTGGTGACGATCTAACTGTTGCCTCGCCCCTTCGGCCGCGGCTCCAGGATCAGCCATTTGATGATGCCCATCGCCGGCAGCACCCACAAAAGCCCGCTGAGCAGGAAGAAGATGAAGTGCGCCAGCGGCCCGGACTGCGACAATTGGGCGACCGCCACAATCGAGGCGACCAGCGCATAGACTATGACCAGCACTACCAGCAGGAAGCTTCCGATCAGCTTTTTCAGGCGAATGGGCATGGCGCGATCTCGTTGATCGCTATCGCTTAGGCCGAACAGCCAATACGCGCAACCCGCCAGAAACGGCGCGACGGCGTGCCGCGCTGTCCGGTCTTGCAAGCCGGGTTGCGATGGTTCACCAATCCGCGACTTCAACCGCCGGGACAAATCCATGGCTGCTGCCATATCCGATGCCGCGCCTTTCGCCGCCCGCGATCGCGACCTTCGCAACCGCGCGCTGGTACGCGGTTGGCTCTATGTCGTGCTCCTGGTGCTGTTTGCGCTGGTACTGGTCGGCGGCGCTACAAGGCTCACCAATTCCGGCCTGTCGATCACCGAATGGCAGCCGATACACGGCGTCATCCCGCCGCTCAATGATGCCGAGTGGCAGGAGGAGTTCCTGCGCTACCAGCAGACCCCGCAATATGCCGAACTCAACAACGGCATGAGCATCGAGGCGTTCAAATCGATCTTCTGGTGGGAATGGGTGCACCGCATCCTGGCGCGTAGTGTCGGCGTGGTCTTCGCCCTGCCGCTGCTGTTCTTCTGGGCGACGCGCCGCATCGAGCGGGGCCTCGGCACGAAGTTGTCGGGCATCCTCCTTCTCGGCGCTCTGCAGGGCGCGATAGGCTGGTGGATGGTGGCGTCCGGGTTGGTTGACCGGGTTTCGGTCAGCCAATACCGGCTGGCGACGCATCTGACGCTGGCGGCGCTGATCTTCACGGCGACCATGGTGGTCGCGCGTGGGCTGGCGCCGCACTCGGAACCTGCCGCCGACCGCTCGACGCAACGTCTGGCCGGCTTCCTGGCGCTGCTGGCGCTGGTCCAGATCTATCTCGGCGGGCTGGTCGCAGGGCTAGACGCCGGCTTGAGCTACAACACCTGGCCGCTGATGGACGGCAAGCTGGTCCCCGACGACCTGCTGCTGCTCGAGCCGGCATGGCGCAATTTCTTCGAAAACCCGAAGACGGTGCAATTCGTCCACCGGGTCGGCGCCTACACGATCTTCGCGGTCGCGCTCTGGCACATGATTGCGACACGCCGGCGCCTGCCGGGCACGACGCATGCCCGACGCGCGACGCTTCTGTTCCTGATTGTCGCGGTGCAGGCATCGATCGGCATCGGCACCCTATTGATGCATGTGCCGCTGCACATGGCCCTGACGCATCAGGCATTCGCGCTGGTTCTGCTGGGCTTCGCCGCCGCGCATTGGCGCGGTACCAAGGGCGCTTACCCGCTGCCCCACGAGATCGCTCTCAGAGGCTGAGCCGCACCCGCCGGATGCCGCGGCAATCGCCAGCTCGCGGTTTTCGTCGACCGCATTGCGATCTTCATGATGCCATGCAGCCGACAGGCAGCCATAGGCGATGGCGTGGTCCAGTATCGCGGGCGGCGACTGGCCGAGCGTTGCGGCAAAGACATGCGCCATATGCGCGATCCGCCGCGGATCGATGCAAAGATCGTCTCGGTCGAGTGGGTTGTAGAACACATTGGCGGCATCGAAGCCGGGGTCGCCGAGAACGCCCTTCGGGTCGATCGCCAGCCAGCCGGGCGGACCGTGCATGATGTTGTCGTGATGCAGGTCGCCATGCAGCGGCCGCACGTCGTGCGGATTGGACAACAGCCGTTCCGCGATTTCGGCAGCTTCGACATACAGGCTCTTTTCGCCGGCGGCGCGATCGGCCTTCGCCTTTTTGAACAGGCTGGAAAACCGGGTCCGCAACGGCTGAAGGTCCGGCGGGGCAGGGTGCTTCGACGGCGAGACCAGCCTTGCCATCACCTCCGCCGCGATCGCGGTGGCGGCATTGTCGCCCTGATCCGCAATCATCTGTGACAGCGAGGTTTCGCCGGCATACTCGAGCAGCATGCGGTGGCCATCGCGGCCCAGCAGCCGCACCGCGCCTTCGCCGCGTCGCCAGGCGAGGAAATGCTCGCCGCGCAACTCGTCCTCGACATCGTCGAAAGGCTTTAGATCCTTGACGATTGCCGGTGAGCCGTTTTCGCGAGCAACCTTCCAGATGCGGCTGCTGAACGTTTCGGCGATGAGTTCGGGCGCGCCGACCTTCCAGCGCTTTGGAAATGCCGGCACATCCATTCAGAGGCCGAGCATCAGATCCATGTTCTGCACGGCGGCGCCCGAGGCGCCCTTGCCGAGATTGTCATAGACCGCAAGCAGCAGCGCCTGAGCTCGATCGTCATTGGCGAAGACGTAGAGCTTCATCCGGTTGGTGCCATTATAGATCTCCGGATCGATGTCGGGCATGCGTTCCTGATGCAGATACGGTGCCACCTCGACCACGCCGCCATCGATGGAAGCGAAATGATCGGCGATCGCCGCGTGAAGCTCGGCGCCGGTCGGCACATGGTCGAGGCCGCCGAGTTGCAGCGGCACCACCGTGATCATGCCTTGCGCGAAATTGCCGACCGCCGGCTGCATGATCGGATCGTGCGAAAGCCTGGCATAGGTCCTGAGCTCAGGCACGTGCTTGTGCTGCAGCGTCAGCCCGTAGGGCAGGAATTCCGGCGCATCCTCGCCCTTGCCGACATAATCCTCGATCATCGGCCGGCCGCCGCCGGAATAGCCGGAAATGCCGTTGACGGTGACCGGAAAATCGGCCGGCAGCAGCCCCGCCGCAACCAGCGGCCGCAGCGTCGCGATTGGTCCTTGCGGCCAGCAGCCCGGATTGGCGACGCGCTTCGCCGAAGCGATCTTCTTCGCCTGGTCCTTGTCCATTTCGGCGAAACCATATTCCCACCCATCGGCGACACGATGCGCCGTCGAGGCGTCGATCACTTTGGTGGTGTCATTGGCGATCAGCGAAACGCTTTCCTTGGCGGCTGCGTCCGGCAAACAGAGGATCGCGACATCGGCAGCATTGAGGAACTCGGCGCGCGCTGCCGTTTCCTTGCGGCGCTCGGTCGGGATGGAGATGATTTCCAGGTCGCCACGCTCGGCAAGCAGCGCCCTTATCTGCAGACCGGTGGTGCCGTGCTCGCCGTCGATGAAGATTTTCGGTTTCATTGCTTGCCAAAATTCCTGTTATCTCAAAGCTATATGCCGCTTGCCTGATTCAATCCGGCAACGCCGTGATTGCCCTGGTTCATTTCTTCGAGCCGGGCCTTTCGTTCCGCCAGCAGCCCGAGATAGTGCATGGCCACCATCGAGCCGGCAATCGCCGTTATATCGGCGTGATCATAGGCTGGCGCAACCTCGACGACGTCGGCGCCGACGATATCGAGCTGGTTGATCTGGCGCAGCACCGACAGGATCTTTGCCGAAGACGGGCCTCCCGCGACCGGCGTTCCGGTGCCGGGCGCAAAAGCCGGGTCCAGGCAATCGATGTCGAAAGTGACATAGGTCTTCTTCCCGCCCGTACGGTCGACGATGGCATACGCGATGTCGGACGCACGCATTTCCTCCACTTCATGGCCGTACAGGATCTTGATACCGAACGTGTCGGGCGCATGGGTGCGGATGCCGATCTGGATCGACCGGTCGGGGTCGATGATGCCCTCCTTGACTGCACGGCCGACGAAGGAGCCGTGATCGATGCGCTTGCCGTCGTCGGGCCAGGTGTCCTGGTGTGCGTCGAACTGCACCAGAGCCAGCGGGCCATGGATGGCGGCATGCGCCTTGAGCAGCGGCCAGGTGACGAAGTGATCGCCACCGAGTGACAGCAGAAAGGCGCCGGATTTCAGGATCTTGGCCGCTTCGCGTTCGATCGTGGCAGGCGTCTTCTGGTGATTGCCGCTGTCGAGCAGGCAGTCGCCATAATCGACCACGGCAAGCTGTTCGAACAGATCGCGCGAAAACGGATATTGCGGGTCGTTGTCGAGGATGGCCGAGGCGCGGCGGATTGCCTGCGGCCCGAAACGGGCGCCCGGCCGATTGGTGACCGCAGCGTCGAAGGGAATGCCCCACACCACCGCATCGGCGTCCTTCACGTCCTTCGAATATTTGCGCCGCATGAACGACAGGGCGCCGGCATAGGTCGGCTCGAACGACGCACCCGTCCTGGAGCGGGTGGTGAAGGCATGATCGATGGTCCTTGGCGGCATGAAGCGATCTCCTGTGCGTCGACGCGCAACCTTATTGGACATAATTCTCAGAATTGCGACCCCTGCGGAGGATCATGGCCATTCGATCCGGTCACAAATCCTTGCTCGCCAGGCGAACCCGGCATGGCTCGCCAGGAGATTGCCTGGCAAGCAACCGAAAGTAGCCGCCGAAGACTGCTTCGGCCGGCGCTGACCTGATTTTCCGGCATTTTGCAAGCCGGCTTCGTTCACCTGCCTGTCACGGGCATCGCTTAACCGGGGTGCGATCCCGGTACGGAGCGATTCTCGTGCGAACGACTTGTCTCATGCGAACGATTTGGCTGAGTCTTCTGCTTGCCGCGGCGCTGGCGCTCTCCCTTGGCCAGGCATCGGCAGGCGAAACGCGCGCCAGGCAGATTCTCGACCGCTTCGAGCACGCCAACCAATGGCGCGACCATGTGATAGTGGCCGCGCACCGCGCCGGCGGCATGCAATCCGGCAAGACGCTCTATCCCGAAAATTCGATCGCCGCCGTCGAGGCGTCGATCGCAATGGGCGCCGAAATCGTCGAGGTCGATATCAGGCGCTCGAAGGACGGACAGTTCGTCGTCATGCATGACAGTTGGCTCGACCGCACGACGAATTGCAAGGGTGAGGTCGACAAGCACACATTGGCCGAACTCAAGACGTGCCGGTTGGTGATCGAAGGCACTGGCGCAGTTACGGGCGAGACGGTCTCGACATTGCGCGAGATGTTGATGACGACCAGGGACAGGATCCTCATCAATCTCGACAACAAGCTCGATATCGAAAGCCTCGTCGGCATGGTCGCGGTTGCGCGCGACCTCGACATGGCCGAACAGGTGATCGTCAAGGAGAACCTGTGGAATGCGGAGCGGATTGCCAGCGTCAAGGCCGCCATGGACGCGATCGGCAGCGGCTTCCAGTTCATGCCGATTATCGCCGATGACGCGGTTCGCGACGCCATGTTTGCCGAGAAAGTGGGCCGGGCCTTCCCGATGCGCGCGGTCGAGATGATCAACTGGCGCAGCGGATCAGAGACACTGACCGAGACCGGCGGCCCGCTGTTCAGCCCGCGCATGCGCGCGCTGGCGGTGAGGGGCGACTGGCACATCTGGGCCGACACCTATGCCATCGTCAACAAGCCGGGAGGCTTCCTCGCCGGCGGTCGCGGCGACGAGCTGGCGGTTGCGGCCAGCCTGCCGCGCGAGACTTATGGCTTCTGGGTCGAGCGCGGCGCCACCATCATCCAGACCGACGAACCGAAGGCCGCCATCAGTTGGCTGGCGGCGAACGGTTTTCGCGTGCCCTATGCCGGTGAGAAGCGCCCGGCCGAGCCGGCCAACACGGCCAGCATCAACTAGACCGGCGCGGCGAGAATTGGATCTCCCTCTTGTGGTGACGATGCCCGGCATGGCAGAAGGGCGCTGTCCCGCCGACCCCAGGCCGACAGCGCCAAACTTTCGAAGGAACCCAGAAACAGAAAACCCGCCTCCGTGGGCGGGTCGCTGGAGCCAATTAGCACCATACCCAGATTAGTAGCATAGCTGCCGGCACAAAGCAAGAACAAAATGTGGCGTAGTAGCAGAAAAATGCGACGATCCTTCAGCGCCTCGGCGGTCCCGCCTGCAAGGTCGCGCGCCTTCGCTGTCCTGCCGGCAATCTCCCCCGCAAGGGAACCCACTTGGGGGAGATTGGCTCATCACTGCCTTCGGCAATCTACCCGCAGGCCGCCATTGCCACACCATCCAGCTCCTTGATGACATCGTCCGACAGTTCGAGGTCGGCAGCGGCGAGGTTCTCTCTGAGATGCGCGACGGAAGACGTGCCGGGAATCAGAAGAATGTTGGGCGCGCGGCGAAGCAGCCAGGCGAGCGCGACCTGCATAGGCGTGGCGCCGAGGCGTGCGGCGACCTTGGACAAGGTCGACGACTGCAACGGGTTGAAGCCGCCAAGTGGGAAGAACGGCACATGGGCGGTGCCGTCGCGGGCCAGATCGTCGATCAAGGCATCATCGCCCCGATGCGCCAGATTGTACTGGTTCTGCACGCAGACAATCCTGCAAATCCGGCGGCCTTCGGCGATCTGTGCAGCGGTGACGTTGCTCAGCCCGATGTGGCGCACGAGGCCCTGTCGCTGGAGCTCGGCAAGCGTCGCAAGCGGCGCCTCGATCGACCCTTCGGCGGGGCCATGCGCGTCGAACATGACCCGAAGGTTGACCACCTCCAGCACGTCGAGTCCGAGATTGTGCAGATTGTCTTGCACCGCCTGTGTCAGCTCTTCTGCCGAGAAGGCCGGCAGCCATGAGCCATCCGTGCCACGTCGGGCACCGATCTTGGTGACAATAACGAGGTCGTCTGGATAGGGTGCGAGCGCTTCGCGGATCAACAGGTTGGTCACGTGCGGGCCATAGAAGTCGCTGGTGTCGATGTGGTTGACGCCTTGTGCAACGGCTTCGCGCAGTACGGCCAATGCCGCGTCGTGGTCCTTTGGTGGGCCGAAGACGCCTGGCCCTGCGAGCTGCATGGCGCCGTAGCCGAGCCGTCTCACTGGGCGGTCGCCGAGGATGAATGTGCCGGACTGGTCGACGCTGGACATGGTCTTTCTCCTTCAGGAACGGTGCACAGATAGACGCTGTCCGATCTCATGATAATTGGGTACAATTCGCACGGGCTGTGCGGAACGACGAACAATGCAGATTGATCTCGGGGACCTGAACGCCTTCGTGGCCGTAGCGCGCGCCAAAGGTTTTCGGGATGCGGCACGCGCCAGCGGCGGCAGTGCGTCCGGCTTGAGCGAGGCGGTGCGGCGGCTGGAGACGCAGCTCGGTGTCAGGCTGCTCAACCGGACGACCCGCAGCGTTGTCCTGACGGAAGCCGGCGAAGGCCTGCTGGCGCGGCTCGGTCCTGCCTTGACCGAGGTGGAGTCGGCCCTCGACGTAGTGAACGGCTTTCGCGACAGGCCGGCAGGTACGTTGCGCCTCAATGTGCCGGTCAGCGCGGCGCGGCTGGTACTGCCCAGCATCGTTCCGCCTTTTCTCGCCGCCTATCCGGGCATCCGGTTGGAGGTGATCTCGGAGGAGAGCTTCGTCGATGTGCTGGCGGCGGGGTGCGACGCCGGCATCCGCTATGGGGAGCGGCTGGAGCAGGACATGATCGCTGTGCCGATCGGACCGCGTGTGCAGCGCTTCGCCACCGCCGCCAGCCCGGCCTACCTGGATCGTCATGGCCGGCCGCAACACCCGCGCGACCTGCTCGGCCACGCCTGCCTGCGCGGCCGCTTTGCCAGCCGTGCGATGCCGCCGTGGGAATTCGAGCGCGACGGCGAGGTGGTGCGGGTCGACCCGACGGGGCCGCTTCTCGTGACCCTGGGCGGGGCGACTGACCTCAAAGTCGATGCAGCCATCGCCGGCACCGGCATCATCAGCCTGTTCGAGGATTGGCTACGTCCTCACTTCGAGAGCGGAGCGCTCGAACCGCTGCTTGAACCCTGGTGGCAGAGCTTCTCCGGGCCGTTCCTTTACTATCCCGGCCGGCGCCTCGTGCCGGCGCCGTTGCGGGCGTTCATTGACTTCATCAAGGCGTCCGCCGGCCAGCCCTGACACCCGGGAGAGCCGCGCCCGAAAATAAGCGCGGCTCCCTTCCCTCAGGTGACCCGCCACTACGTTTCGCGGCAGGTCTTGCTTGATCTATTTGACTGGAATCATCAGGTGCGCGTAGGGCGTGTCGGGGAACATGACGTATGGTTGTGTGGGGTTCGGCTCGTGGGGATACAAGGCCATCATGTCTGGTGCGTTCATGACCATCACGTGCGGACCATCATGCAGCCATTCGGCCCCCTCCGGCGGCTTGGTTGCAAAGGGGTCGGTATTGCTGGCCGCATCGCCTCCTTTTAGCATGTAGGCGAAAGCAACTTTCCCTGCAGGCGGCTCCTTCTTGGACATGATCGCGTGCATCCACGCCATCCCGTTCTCATCCGTGCACATTGGGTCGTCGGCGGGAGTGCTCGGGTCGTCCGGGATGCAAGTGAAACCGTTGGTGCCCTTCCTCAACGTTTTCATCTCCCAATTCACGACGGCGGCGTTTTTGCCGACAGCCGCCGGTGCCGCTGTAATCGCATTCTCGATCAGCTGCTCGTCGCTTTTGTCGGCCGCAGGCGCGGCGAATGCCCAAGTGGCGGCGACAGCTGCCAGAAACACACTGCTGGAATGGATGCGCATTGCCTCCTCCTTCGCGAGCGTCGGGTTACCGGCGCGTCGCAACGTGCACAGCTCCCGCTCTGTGGAGTTGGCTGCTGGCCTGGGATCTGGAACGCGCCTGTAATTAAGATACTACTAATATTACGTAGGGTCACCTGAAGATGCGGGATTGCTATGTCGACAAAGAAAAGGGGGCTGCGAATACGCAGCCCCTCTGAAAAAATCGATAGAAAACCGGTCTTTGTTTAACGCTTCGAGAACTGGAAGGAGCGGCGGGCCTTCGCCTTGCCGTACTTCTTGCGCTCGACGACGCGGCTGTCGCGGGTCAGGAAGCCACCCTTCTTGAGCACGGCGCGCAGCGCCGGCTCGTAATAGGTCAGCGCCTTGGAGATGCCGTGGCGCACGGCACCCGCCTGGCCGGAAAGGCCGCCGCCGATGACGGTGGCAACGATGTCGTACTGGCCGGCGCGATTGGCGGCGATAATCGGCTGGTTGAGGATCATCTGCAGCACCGGACGCGCGAAATATTCGGCGAACACCTTGTCGTTGACGACGATCTTGCCGGAGCCGGGCTTCATCCAGACGCGGGCGATGGCGTTCTTGCGCTTGCCGGTGGCGTAGGCGCGGCCCGACTTATCGAGTTTCTGGACGTGGACGGGTGCGGCCGGCTGGGTGTTGGTATTGCCGGTGGCAGCTCCGAGTTCTGCGAGCGAGGAAAGCTCAGCCATCTTACGAAACCTTCTTGTTCTTGGCGTTCAGCTTGGCCACGTCGAGGACGACGGGCTGCTGGGCGACATGCGGATGTTCCGTGCCTGCATAGACGCGGAGGTTCTTCATCTGGCGACGGCCGAGCGGGCCACGCGGGATCATGCGTTCGACGGCCTTCTCGACGACACGTTCGGGGAAACGACCCTCGAGCAGCTGGCGCGCGGTGCGCTCCTTGACGCCGCCGGGATGGCCGGTGTGCCAGTAATAGACCTTGTCGGTGAACTTCTTGCCGGTGAACACCACCTTGTCGGCATTGATGACGATGACGTTGTCGCCGTCGTCGACGTGCGGGGTGAAGGTGGGCTTGTGTTTGCCGCGAAGATGATTGGCGATGACAGTGGCGAGACGGCCGACGACGAGACCCTCGGCGTCGATCAGCACCCACTTCTTCACCACATCCGCAGGCTTCTGCGAAAAGGTTGCCATGGATTGTTGCTTTCGGTTCGGACCTTCAAAAGAAGGCGTTTCTTGTTGCTTGGATTGGCGAAAGGCGCTTGCCCGCCGCCAATAACAAAACGGCGGCCTTTGCGGGCCGCTGTTCCGTGAGGGCTTATAGGAGAGGACGGCGACTGCGTCAAGGCGCGTGAAATGTCGGCGAGCTATCAAAATCCAGCAAAAACAATGCCTTGGATGAAAGGTATTATTTTACCACACCGTCAATCCGCTTTGGCGGGATCGAATAGGTGCCCGTTGCGTGCGCTACCGTGTGTCCCTCCGGGCCGGCGACGATGTCGATATCGAACACCATCAGGCTCTTGCCGAGCTTGAGGATGCGGCAATGGCCGTCGATCGGCCCGGCCTCGGCCTTGCGGACGAAATTGATGTTGAGACTGGTGGTGACCGAAAGCGCATCCGGTCCGGCATGCGAGAGCACGCAGACATAGCCGCCTATGTCGGCCAGCGTGAACAGCGCCGAACCCGACACGGTGCCGCCGGGACGCAAATGGCGCTCGTCGGCGTTGAGCCGCACGACACAGCCGCCTGGAAACACCTCCAACGCCTCGTAGAAGGTGAACTGGTCGTTGAGCTGCGGGAAAATGGTCGCCATCAGCGCGTTGATTTCGGCAGCCGTCAGCACCGGCTTGAGATTGCTGTGGGCGGGCATTTCAGTCTCCCGGTTTGCGCCCTGCATGTATGAACGCGACGTGGCGTTTCTGGCAACACCCCATTCATTATGGCAGAAGCGGACGAGGGAGTTGGACGAAGCGAGGCGGCATACTAGATTAGTCCATCATCGATCCGGAATCGCAGAGGAATGATCATGGCCGAAATCGTCGCCATCAAGCCTGCCGTTGCCGAAGGGCCGGTCGTCTCCAGGCTGGACAACGGCGTGCTGCGCCTGACGCTCGCCAATCCGCCGGCCAATGCTCTTTCGCTTGCAGTGATGGCGGCGCTGACGGCGGAACTCGACCGCGCCAAGGCCGACAAATCCGTCCGCGTCATCGTCCTCGGGGCGGTCGGCAAGGTGTTCTGCGCCGGACACGACCTCAAGGAGTTGAGCGCGCACCGCGCCGATGCCGATCGCGGCAGGGGCTTCTTCGAAAAGACGTTTTCCGCCTGCGCTTCACTGATGCAGGCGATCGTTCGCCATCCTAAGCCGGTGATCGCCGAAGTCGACGGCCTGGCGACGGCGGCCGGGTTGCAGTTGGTCGCCAGCTGCGATCTCGCCATCGCCTCGCACGAGGCGACCTTCTGCACGCCTGGCGTCAATATTGGACTGTTCTGCTCGACGCCGATGGTGGCGCTGTCGCGCAACGTCTCGCGCAAGCACGCCTTGGAAATGCTTTTGACCGGCGAGACGATCGATGCGGCAACCGCCAAGGAATTCGGCTTGGTCAACCGCGTCGTGCCGCGCGAATATCTGAATCAGATTGTCACCAAATACGCGCAAACCATTGCGTCCAAATCCTCTCTGGTCGTCAAGATCGGCAAGGAAGCCTTCTACGAACAGGCAGAAATGGGGCTGGCCGAGGCCTATGATTACACCGGGCGCGTCATGGTCGAGAACATGCTGGCGCGCGATGCGGAAGAGGGCATTGGCGCCTTCATCGGCAAGCGCAAGCCGGAATGGCCGGAGGAGTAGGAGGCGGATATGGAACCGCGCATCTCCATCGTCACCATCGCCACCGACGATCTCGACCGTGCGACGCGCTTCTATGAGGCGATGGGCCTGACCCGCCATGCCGGGATCACCGACGGCGTTGCCTTCTTCCAGATGGGCGGCGCCATTCTTGGCTTGTTTCCGCGCCCAAGCGCCGAAGAGGATTCGGGCGTCAGCTTCTCGAAGGCGCCGTCGGCCGTCTACCTCGCCTACAACACCCGCTCTGACGCCGAGGTCGACGAAGTGCTTGCGGCGGCTGAGAAGGCTGGCGGCAAGATCGTCAAGCCGGCCGGGCGCGCCTTCTGGGGCGGCTGGTACGGCTATTTCGCCGATGCCGACGGGCATGTCTGGGAAGTCGCGCACAATCCGGCCTTTCCGATTGCGGAAGACGGAACGATCTCGCTGCCGGCCTGACGACGTTCTCCCTGGCCCATTGCAAGCCACTTGCTCGGCTGTTGGCACCTCACTCCGAAGCGCTGTATGACGAGGCATGAACCACGACGCCTACGACAACGCCTATATTGCCGGCATCCTCAATTCGGTGAAGACCATCGCCATGGTCGGCGCGTCGGCCAATGACGTGCGGCCGAGCTATTTCGTGCTGAAATATCTACTCGGCAAGGGGTTTTCGGTGTTCCCGATCAATCCCGGCCAGGCCGGCAAGGCGATCCTCGGCCAGATGACCTATGCCAGGCTCGCCGACGTTCCGGAACCTGTCGATATGGTCGACGTGTTTCGCGCTTCCGCTGCCGTGCCGGGCATTGTCGACGAGGTGTTGCGGCTCGATCCGCTGCCGAAGGTCATCTGGATGCAGCTTGGCATACGCCATGACGAGGCGGCCGCACGCGCCGAAGCCGCCGGCATCAAGGTGGTGATGAACCGTTGCCCCAAGATCGAATATGGCAAGCTGTCCGGCGAGATCGGCTGGACCGGCGTCAATTCCGGCGTCTTGTCCTCGAAGAAGCCGCTCATGCGGCCGGGATTCCAGAGTTTCGGCGTTCGCCAGAAGTAGGTAATGAATGGTGAATGGTGAATAGAAGGATTTTTCTGGAAGGCCGGCAAGGCGGCATATGAGCCGCTTGCAATCAAGGTGGGGCTGGCCGACTTTGCCATTCACCATTCACCATTCACCATTCACCATTCACTATTCACCATTGAGGGAGGTTTTTCGATGGCCCGCACGCCCGGTTTCAACACGCTCGCCGTCCATGCCGGCGCCAAGCCGGATCCGGCGACCGGCGCGCGAGCGACGCCGATCTACCAGACCACCTCCTTCGTCTTCGACGATGCCGACCATGCCGCCTCGCTGTTCGGGCTGAAGGCGTTCGGCAACATCTACACCCGCATCATGAACCCGACCCAGGCGGTGCTGGAAGAGCGCATCGCGGCACTCGAAGGCGGCACGGCAGGCCTTGCGATAGCCTCCGGCCATGCCGCGCAGGTGCTGGTCTTCCACAATCTGATGCAGCCCGGCGACAATTTCGTTTCAGCGACAAAGCTTTACGGCGGCTCGATCAACCAATTCGGCCACGCCTTCAAGAATTTCGGTTGGCAGGTGCGCTGGGCCGACACCAATGACATCTCGACCTTCGAGAGCCAGATCGACGACAGGACCAAGGCAATCTTCATCGAGAGCCTGGCCAATCCGGGCGGCGTCTTCGTCGATATCGAGAAGATCGGCGACATTGCCCGCAAGCACGGCCTGCCGCTGATCGTCGACAACACGCTGGCCTCGCCCTATCTGCTGCGGCCGATCGAACATGGCGCCGACATCGTCGTGCATTCGCTGACCAAGTTCATCGGCGGTCACGGCAACTCGATCGGCGGCGCCATTGTCGACGGCGGCACCTTCGATTGGTCGAAGTCGGGCAAATATCCGATGCTGTCGGAGCCGCGCCCCGAATATGGCGGCCTCGTCCTGCACGAGACCTTCGGCAATTTCGCCTTCGCCATCGCTGCTCGCGTGCTCGGCCTGCGCGACATCGGCGCGGCGATTTCGCCGTTCAACGCATTCCTTATCCTGACCGGTCTGGAAACCTTGCCGCTCAGGATGCAGCGCCACTGCGACAATGCGGCGGCGGTCGCCGGATGGCTTTCCAATCATCCCAAGGTCGCCTGGGTGTCCTATCCCGGGCTGCCCAGCGACAAAAACAATGCGCTGCAGAAGAAGTACTCGCCGCTTGGCGCCGGCGCGGTGTTCACATTCGGGCTGAAGGGCGGCTATGCGGCGGGCATCAAGTTCGTCGAGGCGCTCGAACTGTTCTCGCATCTGGCCAATGTCGGCGACACCAAGTCGCTGGTCATCCACCCGGCATCGACCACGCATCGCCAGCTTTCCGACGAGCAGAAGATCAATGCCGGGGCAGGACCGGACACGGTCAGGCTTTCGGTCGGCATCGAGGACGTCAACGACATCGTCGCCGATCTGGAACAGGCTCTCGCCAAGGTTTGATCGCCATGACCACGCCGAAATTTCTTTCCGTCGGCGTCGACACCGTCGAACCGGAACTTGGCGCACCAGCGCCGGATCGCCTGATTTCGGGCGATCCGAAATTCCGCACCTGGAATGTCGAGGAACAGGACGGTGGCCTTTATGCCGGCATCTGGGAAGCAACGCCGGGCAAATGGCGCATCGAATATGATGAGTGGGAGTTCTGCCACATCCTGTCAGGGGTTTCGGTGATCGCCGAAGACGGCGGCGATGCGCGCACCGTCAGGGCAGGCGACAGCTTCGTGCTCAGGCCGGGCTTTAGAGGAAGCTGGGAAGTGCTTGAAACGACGCGCAAGGAGTATGTAATCAAGCTTTGATCTCGCATCGCGCCGGACTTTACAAAAGGCGATCGATGTCCGCGTCGGAAAATCCGTATCGGCTCATCATGTCGCGGTGCCATGAAACTGCAGGGTGAATGTGACCGTCACGTTCGATCCGTTTCCGGCCGCGGGCCGGTGTAGCGGACAATCCAGAGCCCCTGGTTCTTGTCAGTTATGTAAATGAAGCCGCGCCGGTCCACGACCACGTCCTCGGTCTGAACAACCAGCTTGTCTTCCGGCATAGGGCCGTAGCGTCGGACTGGCTCCGGCGGGATGAAGTAGCCGACCTCGCGCGGAAGCCGAGTATTCGAGACGTCATAGACCCTGAGCCCAGCGTTGAAGTGCGCGATATAGAACAGATCGCCTTGTTTCTGGACATCGGGATGATGCTGGTGGTGGTTGATGTTGTGCGGTCCGCGCCAGCCGCCACGAGTTGTGAAATCCGAATAGGGAGCGCCTTCGGGTGGCACTGGTTCGGGCAACAGCGACAGCAGAAAGGGTTCACTGGAATCGGAAATATCGACGATCGAAGCGTGATGCATCGGACCACGTCCATAGGTGACGTTCTCCGAATTGGCGAAGGCAATGCCGCGCTCTGGAATCGGCAGCACGCTATGCACACCGAAGCGCGAGTGAAACGGAGGGCTGAAGCTCAGGCCGCCGACCTGCCTCGGCTGGGAGACATCGCTAATATCGAGCACAACGATTCCCGCCGCACCATAAGGCAAATAGACAAGATCGCCAGTGACATAAGGCGGGCCGTGCAGCGAGACATCTTCGCCCGTGCTGGCGCAGAAGGCGCCGCACATGCATTGCGGCTTCAGTCGCAACCGGTAGCGATCGGCGGTCTCCTGGTCGGCGGCGGGCTTCGCAGCCGCAAAGCTCTCGCCGCCGGCCTCGTGCTGGCCCGGCACCCACCAGCGTCCGGCTTCGCGCGGATTCGAGCGATCCGAAATATCGAGGATGACGTAGATGTTGCCCCTGTAACCCGGCATGTCGGCGGCAAGGTGGACATAACGTCCACCGGGATAGAGGTTGCGATGCGTGCCGTTTCCGCCGGCGCGGTAGTGACTGAGTTGTTTCGGATTGATGGGGTCTGCGATATCCCAGATCAGAACGCCTTCGCCGAACGGTGCGTCGGGGTCACCGCCGAAATTAGCAAAGGGCTTTTCGAGGGCGGTCACCATCGTGTCGCCGGACAAATCTATTTGTAGAGTCCAAGTATTCGTGCCGAGATAGGGCACGAACTTGACCGCCTCGGGCTTGGCCGGGTCGGTCACGTCCACGATGCTCCAGCCGGAGTGCCAGAAGTGCCCAGTGTAGAGATACCAACGTTCGCCAACCTGCCTGATCGCCATTTTGAAGGCTGGGCGATGATCGAGATCGGTATAGCCCACTGCTTCGACATTGTGGGCGAAAGCGCCAGGGGGCGCTGGCGACGAAGCTGGAACGGGTTGGGCAAGGGCCTCGCAAACAAGACCGGATTGAGATGTCGCGGCGATCGTCGCGCCGATGAGCGGCACTTTCAGCATCTGGCGGCGTGAAATCTCGGAATTTTTCAAAGCGCGTCTCCCGGATTTTGCAGCTTTCCGGATTTTGCAGATTCCGATACTTTCCCTCCAATATCGTTTGAGCCATGGGTAATTCTATTTGGGAAATTAAAGGCTGAAGATGAACCACAAGCTGATGCAGTCCTTCATGGCCGTCGCCGAAGAGCTGCATTTCGGGCGCGCGGCAGCGCGCTTGCATATCTCACAGCCGCCCCTGACAAAGCAGATCCAGCAACTGGAACAGGCGATGGGTGTGCGCTTGCTGGAGCGCACCAAGCGCAAGGTCGAACTGACTGCGGCGGGGCGTGTGTTCCTTGATGAGGTTAGGGCCGTGCTTCAGCAGACAGAGCAGGCGGTGGAGCTTGCTCGCAAAGCCGATCGTGGCGAAACCGGCCATCTTGCTGTCGGATTCATCGACGCGGCTATCTACAGCGTGGTGCCGTCTGTCGTCCAACGCTTCACCAAGCGCTATCCCGAGGTCGAGTTGAGCCTGACCGACCTGCGCATTCCCAATCAAGTCAGGGCTGTGGCCGAACGCCAGCTCGATATCGGTTTTGTTCATCCTCCCGTCGTTCACAACGCATTGAAGGTCGAAAGCATACTGGTCGAACCCCTGATCGTGGCCTTGCCGGAAACGCATCGGCTGGCCTCGGAAGCAGAGGTCGCGCTAGCCGACTTGGCCTCCGAAGCGTTGATTCAGTTCCCGCGCAGCATCAATCCATCCCTCTATGACGAGATCGTCGGGTTGTGCCGTTCATCCGGGTTCAGCCCGAGGATCGTTCGAGAAGCAACGCCGAAGCAGACAATCATCGGACTTGTATCCGTCGGGCTGGGCGTCTCGCTGCTGCCCGCCTGTCTGCAAAATTTGCGCCGGAGCGGCGTCGTTTATCGCCCTATCCAGGGACGAACCTTGTCTATCGACACTTCAATCATCTACCGGCATGAACAACCCTCGCCGGTGCTGAAGGCCTTCCTCGACATCGTCCGCGAGACGACGCAAAAAGATTCAAATCCCGTCTCTCTTCAAGCTTCATGACCGAATTTCTATAGGCATCCGGGATTGTTAGTGTGAGGTCCTGCTTCCGGTAGCTTCATCGTTCAATCAGCGATTATTTGGCACTCGCGGCCTTGAGATGTTACCTATTTGACCGGAATTCGCCGGAGCCGGCTTCGAAGCCTGTCGTCGGAAGCCGTCCTCAGATTCTGACGGCAAGCGTTTCCAGCCCGTGGAAATGATACGTGTCACGGAAGCGCGGCTGTTCGGCCATTTGGAGCCGCGGCAGGCGTTCGAACAAGGTTTTCAGCGACACCTGCAGTTCGAGCCGGGCGAGCGGCGCGCCGATGCAGAAATGGATGCCGGCGCCGAACGACACGTTCTTCTGGTCGGCACGGTCCGGCCTGAAGGCGAGGGGCTCGGCAAACGCAGTAGGGTCGCGATTGGCCATGCCGAGCAGCAGACCGATCGTCTCGCCCGGCTGGACGATGATCCCCGGCCCGGCCTCGACCTCCTGATAGGCGTAGCGCGTGAACATGTGTAGCGGCGCGTCGAAGCGCAGGCACTCTTCGACCGTCGCGGCTGTTGCTTCCGGTGAGGCGAAAAAGCGGCGCGGGTCGCCGCCTTGCGCAAGGATCGAGCGCACCGCATTGCCGGTCTGGTGGACAGTTGCTTCATGGCCGGCATTGAGCAAAAGGATGGCCGAGGATACCAGCTCGTTCTCCGACAGTTTCTGGCCGTCCTCCTGTGCCGCAATCAGCAGCGACAGAAGATCCTCGCCCGGCCTCTTTCGCCGCTCGGCGACGTAGCCGCGCAGAAAATCGGAAAAGTCGCGCGCGGCGCGATTGGCCGTGTCCTCCGTCTCGCGGGTGCGGCCATGCATGTACATGGCGACCATCCGATGCGACCAGTCGAGCAGCTGCGGCCCCATGTCGACCGGCACGCCGAGCATTTCCGCAATGATGGTGATCGGCAAGGGAGCTGCGAATGCCGGCAGCAGGTCGACTCCTCCTGGTTCGAAACGGTCGATCAGTTCGTTGGCCAGCGCCTCGACACGTGGCCTGAGCCGCTCGACCTGGCGCGAGACGAAGGCGCGGTTGACCAGCATTCTGAGCCGTGTGTGGACAGGCGGCTCCAGCTCCAGCATCGAATTGGCCTCGATGCCGTCGAACGCGCTGAGGTGCGTGCGGTCCTGACCGATGCCTCGGCTGTCCGGAATGCCGGCCGGGTTCTGCCGGCCGAAGCGGCGATCGCGCAGCAGCCGGTTGACGTCGTCGAAGCCGCCAAAGCACCAGAAACCAAACTCCTCCCAGAAGAAGGCGTTCGATGCGCCATGCAGGAAGGCGTAGGCTTCGTACGGATTCTGGAAGAACGCCGGCTCGTGCGGATCGAGCCGCAGGCGACGCGTGGCTGGATCAAAAGCAAGGTAGGGCGGCTTCAATTCGGTCATGCCAGATCATTAGCGCGGCTTGCCAGTCTGGTGCCAGACCGTATGTTGGCCCTCCAGTGAGGTGAGCCGCCGAAGCGGTTGCGGAAGGACGGTTTTCATGAATGTGATCGTGGTCGGTGCAGGCATTGCCGGGCTATCCACGGCGTGGTCACTGGTCAGGGCCGGGCACCTCGTCTCGATCGTCGAGCAGGGACCGATCCCCAATCCGCTCGCCGCCTCGGGCGATCATCACCGCATCATCCGCCGCGCCTACCGGGCCGGAACGGGCTACGGCCGGCTGATCACCGAAGCCTATGAAGCCTGGGATGAGATGTGGGCCGATCTCGGCGAAAGCCATCTCGATCCGCGCGGCTTCATCTGCATTTCGCGCCAGCCGGGAGATGAGGCCGAGGAATACCGAGAAGGCATGGAAGCCGGGAACTACCCGTTCGAATTGTTCGAGCCGGATGCCGCGGTCGAACGCTGGCCGTTCCTGGAACCTGGTTCATTCCGCTATGCGTATTTTTCGCCGGACGGCGGCGCGCTGCACTGCCGCAAGATCGCCGCCGGCCTCGCCAGGTGGCTGCGCGCGAACGGCGCCAATGTCTACGAGAACAGCAAGGTGGTCGAGATCGACGCCGAGGCCGGGCATATCGTGCTGGCAGGCGGCGAAACGATGCAGGCCGACCGGATCGTCGTCGCTGCCGGCGCCTGGGTGCTGAAACTGTTCCCGGAGCTGGACGGCGAGCTGAAAACCTGGCGCACCGCGCTCGCCTATGTCGAACCGCCAGCGGATCTGCAGGCAGCCTGGCAGGCAGCGCCGGTTGTCCTCGACATTGGCGGCACTGTCGACGGCTACGCAATCCCGCCGACAGGCGGCGCCGGCATGAAATTCGGCTCGGGCCTGCACAGGGTGCCGACCAGCGATGCCGACTGGAACCGTCAGCCGGTGCCGGGCGAGGGTGAGGCGATCCGCAACCTGTTTTCGCCGCCGCTTGCCCGTATCGAGGAGTATAAGGTCACCGAGGTGGTCACCTGCGCCTACACATTCACCGCCGACGAGAAATTTCTGGCACACCAGAAAGGCAGATGCCTGGTCGTCTCGGCCTGCTCCGGCCACGGCTACAAGTTCGGCGCGGCAGTCGGCAGAAGGGTTGCGGCCTGCGTCGGCAATGGCGATGTCGACGGCCTGAAGAAATGGCTCAGGGCAGAGGTGGCCTGAGCGGCTGCTAGTACCGGCAGTGGCGTGGGATGTGCACGCGCCGCCAGCTGGATGAGCCCTCCCTGACCACCACGCGGCGAGCCACTGTCTGATAAGACGCCGGAATGTCGACGATGCGCTGTTGCTCCGGCCGCACGAGAACCTCTTCGGCGACGCTCTCGTATTCGGCGGGCAGGACAACGCGCCGCCGGCGTTCCGGCTCAATCACGACGATCTCGGCCACGCGTTCATAGCGCGCCTTGTGCCTGACCTTGCACAGCACCTTGCGGCCATTGATGATGCGCCATTCCCAGGAATAGCCGCCGTCATCGACCCTCACGGACCGGTAGATGGTGCGGGTGATGGCGGGCACGATCTCGTAGCTGACGCGCGCCGGCGCGATCTGCACCACGCGCTCGCGCGTCCCGTAGATTGGCGCCTCGTATTCCACCTGCTGGCCGGCTGGGCTGACGAGCACATCCTCGTAGACGGTGTCGTAGACGGCCGGCCGATTGACCTGCTCGTAGCATTCGACCGCGCGTCCGCCGGCCGCCGTTTCCGACATTGTGCCGAGCATGGTCAGGCCGGCAATGGCGAAGGAAGAAGCTTTCCTGGTCATGGAACTCCCCCTGTTCGAACCGCATGAAGCGGGTTCAACGTTGAACTGTAGGGAAAGCCATGTCGTGGAAAAGGCGATTCATCAAACTTCGTTAATTCGACTACCTGAGTCCGACACACAAATTCTTGCTGCCAATTAAGCATCCGCTAACAATCAACGAATAACATTTGACGTATTCGAGTTGATTGACTTGGTCGCTGGTCAGGAACGTCGTGGGGGGACGTAGCTGGCCATCCGGTGTCGCATGCGATCCCGCGTTTTCCGCATATCTCGTCCTGCAACAATCCTTTCAGTAAATGTGACGTTGCCCTTGGATCCTCCACCCAGGCTGCAAGTCGTACCTGTGGCGGCGTTCCTTTGCGAGCGCCGGGCAAATGGAGGCCGACATGCCCGCAGAACCTGTTGCGAAATCCGTTGTGCAACTGCCGGCACCGACGGCTTCCACCGCAAGCCATGAACTCACCGACCTTTGCCTGGCACTCTGGGCCAGAATGGGATTGTCCTGGAAGCCTGCCGTCGAATGGTTCCCACGCGTGGTCGTTCTGCATTCGGCGATCTACCGCACGATGTTCGACTCCTCGTCGGAAGGGGACATCGATGCCGTTCTTCTGGCCGATGAGCGGCGTAACTCGCCGCTGGACAACCTGCGTGACCACATTCCGCTGGCGATGGTGCCTGTCATCGATCTGGGCGGCCGTGCCGGCCGGTTCGCGGATGTACATTTCGATCTGATGCAGCAAACGACTTGGGCGGAGACGGCAAAATGCATTCTCGATTTTCGCCGCCGCCGCGAACAGCTTGCCGCGCACATCCGTTCGACAAATACGCCCGAAACGCGCTTTCTTGCGCATGCCTTCGTCGCCGGCAGAAGCATCGAAGCCAAGCGCTATCCGATGACGTCGGCCTCCATAAGCTATCCGGGCTTTCCGTCGGCGGCCAAGACGATCCCGATCGCCGAAGATCTCTCCCATCGCGGACTTCTGCTTAAGACCTTCTTCGACCGCGTGCATGAGTGCGGCGCCTGCGGGTCGCGGCGGCTTACCGTTCGCGAGGAATGTCCCTCCTGCCGTTCGGCCGATATGTTCGAGGCCGAGCTTATTCATCATTATCGTTGCGCGGCTCTTCGTCCTGAAGGCGATTTTCGGCAGGGAAGCGCACTGGTCTGCCCCAAATGCAGCCAGCAATTGCGTCACTATGGAAAGGACTATGACAAGCCCGGCCACTCGCAAATCTGCAGGAGGTGCAAGGATTCGACATCGGAGCCGGCTGTTGGATTCGTCTGCCAGGATTGTGATGCGCGGGCTGATGGCGACAGCGTTAAACGTATCGACTTTTTTTCCTACGCACTCACGGATCAGGCGCTGTCTCTGCTCACCAGTCCGGAGAAAAAGCTGCCAACGTCCTTGTTGGGGTTGCCGCCATCCCTGGTTCAGGAACTCGACCGCGCACGCATGACCGGAGCGAAGGGCCCGCCGTTGGCGGTCACGGAATTGCGTTACGGAGCACGAGATTCGCTCATAAAATCAAAGGGCCAGGACGTGTTTGAGAAACTGCGCCGTCTCTTCATCGAAAACCTGAGCAATTACCTTGCGGAGACAGGATCGGTGCACAAAGGCGCCGCCGCCGACTATTTCATCATGACGGCGAAGGGCGACGAGACATTGTCGGAGCAGATATCGGCAATGCTTTCAATCTGCGAGGCGTCTTTGGGCGAAAAGCTTGACCCTCGCCCTCGGGTGGCGACCAAAACGGGGCAAGCCTCGCGTTGAATGATCTCGAACTCGGATTTGCGTTCCTGCTAGCTCAATCGACGGCGAGCCTGGCCTCCGTTTTCTGGTACACGCTGGTCTTTGAGTTCCCCCGCTACATCATTCCGTTCGTCGCGGCCGCTGTGACCATGCGTTCGCGTGATGCCGCGGGTTCGATTGAGCATGAGCGACCATTACGGCCCAATGTAAGCATCATTCTGGTTGGCCATAATGAGGCTGAGTCCATCGAAACCTGCGTCCGCTCGTTGCGGGAACAGTCTTTCAATGACTTCGAAGTTGTCATTGTCAGTGATGGTTCGACCGATCGGATGAGCAGGGTCTCGCAAGCTCTGGTCAAGAAAGGTTATGCCTCGCGCATCATTTCGACGGATCTGAGGGGCGGCAAGGCGAGCGGGATCAATCTGGCGTGCCGCGTAGCCAAAGGCGACATACTGATCAATGTCGATTGCGACTGTTCGTTTGATCGGTACGCGATCGAGAATATTCTCGGTCCCTTTTCGGATCCAGCGGTTGGAGCGGCATGCGGCGATATTGCACCGCGCAACGGCCACGCGAGTATCGTCGCCCAGTTTCAGGAGATCGAATATTTACAGTCGATTTCGGTCGGAAAGCGTATTGCTGGAGCTCTCGATCAGGTCGTTTGCATTTCGGGAGCGTTCAGCGCCTTCAGGCGCAAAGCCCTTTTGGGGGTTGGGGGGTTCGACGTAGGCGGTGGCGAGGATCTGGATGTCACGCTGAGATTGCGGCGGGCCGGCTGGCGCATGGCCTATGTCCCGGATGCGATCTGCTATACGGACGTCCCGATAACCGCATACCAATATATCCGCCAGCGATTGCGCTGGGAACGCGATGCCATTTGGCTACGCTTTCGCAAACACTACCGCCTGTTTCGTGTCTCGGACTCGGGTTTCCGGCTTCCGGAGGCCCTACACCAATGGGATTTCCTCCTTTTCAACGTCGTTGGTGCCGCGATATTCCCGCTCTATCTCGTCTGGCTTGCCCTCCAGTACGGCTCTTTCACGCCCGCGATCCTCATCGGCATGCAGTGCGGCCTCCTGGTTCTCGACGTGTTTGTGCTGGCGCTGGCCAGTTGGACCACCGAGCGACGGGGGTTCTGGCGAAGCATATGGTTCCTGCCCGGCTACTCCCTGTTCATGACCTATGTGATGAGACCCGTTCGATTGATCGCCTATATCGATGAATGGGTGTTCTCAGGTTCACATCGCGACAACTACACGCCGATCAAAGTTCGGCTAGAGCGGCCCTGGTAGAGAACGAGCTTCAGATGAAATACATTCGAAAACATGTCCGAGTGGACAATCTGGGAAAACAGCAGCGCGCGAGTGTGGGAAGTTGGGGTCGCATCGTTTACCTCGCTCTCCTCGGTTTGTTTTCCTCTTCGATCGTCTACTACCTCATTGGTGATGCGGTCGTCTTGTCAGCGGACGGTATTGTCCTGAAGGATCGGTATGCCGTCGATGCCGCCTATCCGGCCAAGGTAACGCATGTCTTTGTCAAGGCGGGAGACCAGGTCGAGCCCGGTACATTGCTCGTCGAGCTTGAATCGTTCGACATGGTCAAGGAGCTCGCGGAGCTGCTGTTGCGACAGGGTGAACTCGCCGTTCGCGAGGGCCAGCTCCACAGCCGACACGAAGCGATACAGTCCGTGATGCTGCTGGCCGAGCGGACAGCGCGTGAAACCAGGACGACACTTGCTAGAATCGACACCATCGTCACGGCAGGCATCGTCTCGACTTCGACGAAGGACGAAGCCGTTCGTGGCAGCTTCCAGGCCGCCGAACATCTGGCTGATCTGACCGGTCAATTGCAAGCGACCAAATCCGAACTCGCCCTGGTGGCGCAATTCCGTGCGAGATCGGGCGAGGCTATGGATGAGGTAAAGGCCATATATGACGGCGGAAACATCCGCTCGGTCACGGAGGGGGTCGTTGGCGCCAAGGTGCCGGTCCCTGGCCAGGTGCTGCGGTTCGGCGATCCGCTTCTACAGATCGACGGCGGCAAGTCCTACGTCCTCGCCTATCTGCCGGACAACTATCTGTTTTCGCTGCGCGAAGGAATGGCGGTCGACGTGGGTAACGGAACCGAGCGTGCAAGAGGAACAGTCGAAAAGATTCTGTCGGTCGCAGACGCGTTGCCGGACGAGTTTCAGAACATGTTCCGGCCCCGCGACAGGTCAAGGCTGATCCGTATCGCACTCGATGAGTCGAATTCCTTCGCGGTCTCGCAAAAAGTATCAGTGAGTGGTTGCGCGTTCGGCTTCTGTTGGGCCAGGTAATGCCTGCTTAATCTTGCGGAGGCAGCTACTTAGCCGTCCCGGGAACGCAGTCAATCTTCCTCGCCCGATACGATGTTCCAGGCCCTTGGCGTTGCGAGCGACGCCAGTGCCACCATGGCCGCGCGAAACCGTGGGATCAAAGAGGTGAAGTCAATCCACCAGGATCCGTGCCGCGTCCTCCGGGCACCGTCGGCAAGCTTGATTCGTTTTAACCAAGTGGCTAGGAGAGGCGGCCTTGCGCTAGGGTGAGCCGGCATCCTATTTACACAACAACGATCCAGAACCGATTCTGCCCGATTGCAAATCTCCGGCGCCGGAATCCCATCCTCAAAAAGGGATAGTCCATGAAGAACCCCGTCGAAACCTACATGAACCTCGTTCCGATGGTGGTCGAACAGACCAATCGCGGCGAGCGGGCCTATGACATTTTCTCGCGGCTCCTCAAGGAGCGCATCATTTTCATTACCGGTCCGGTCGAGGATGGCATGGCGACGCTGGTCTGCGCGCAGCTGCTGTTCCTCGAGGCGGAGAATCCGAAGAAGGAAATCAACCTCTATATCAACTCGCCCGGCGGCGTCGTCACCTCCGGCATGGCGATCTATGACACCATGCAGTTCATCAAGCCTGCCGTGTCGACGCTCTGCATCGGTCAGGCCGCCTCGATGGGCTCGCTGCTCTTGACGGCGGGCCACAAGGACATGCGCTTTGCCACGCCGAACGCCCGCATCATGGTCCACCAGCCTTCCGGCGGCTTCCAGGGCCAGGCTTCCGACATCGAGCGCCATGCCCAGGACATCATCAAGCTGAAGCGTCGCCTCAACGAGGTTTACGTCAAGCACACCGGCAAGAGTTATGATGAGATTGAAAAAACGCTCGACCGTGACCATTTCATGACTGCCGACGAGGCCAGGGATTTCGGCCTCATCGACAAGGTCATTTCGTCACGTGAGCCGGTCGAAGGTATTGCCTTATAGGTCCGCGGTGGCCCCGCGGTGGCAATGAGTGGCGGGATCACGCGCTTTTGGCGCAGCTTGCGGCATTTCGGCCACAATTGGCTGTTCCCTCGACGGGTGCAATTGCCTACGTTAAGGCTATGTTGATTTTCGACGGCTTAGCTTTGCGTGGGGTTGTTCGAATCATTGCCCCGTTTTCCGATTTGTGTTTCGTACGGAATGCGTTGCGGGAGCCGGGGCACTGGCGGCGGCGGATTCCCGCGATAGATTGAATATGCGCCCTTTCAACCAGACCATCGGCGGGCGGCCATGAAAGGACATGAAAATGAGCAAGGTCGGCAACAACAGCGGTGATTCCAAGAACACGCTTTATTGCTCGTTTTGCGGCAAAAGCCAGCACGAAGTGCGCAAGCTGATCGCCGGGCCGACGGTGTTCATCTGCGACGAATGCGTCGAACTGTGCATGGACATCATCCGCGAGGAGAACAAGACCTCGATGGTGAAGTCGCGCGAGGGCGTGCCGACCCCGCAGGAAATCCTCAAGGTTCTCGACGACTACGTCATCGGCCAGCCTTACGCCAAGCGCGTGCTGTCGGTGGCCGTCCACAACCACTACAAGCGCCTCGCCCATGCCGGCAAGAACAACGACGTCGAGCTGGCGAAGTCGAACATCCTGCTGATCGGCCCGACCGGCTGCGGCAAGACGTTGCTGGCGCAGACGCTGGCCCGCATCATCGACGTCCCCTTCACCATGGCCGACGCGACGACGCTGACCGAGGCCGGCTATGTCGGCGAGGATGTCGAGAACATCATCCTGAAGCTGTTGCAGTCGGCCGACTACAATGTCGAGCGCGCCCAGCGCGGCATCGTCTATATCGACGAGATCGACAAGATCTCGCGCAAGTCGGACAATCCCTCGATCACCCGCGACGTCTCGGGCGAGGGCGTGCAGCAGGCACTTTTGAAGATCATGGAAGGCACTGTCGCCTCCGTGCCGCCGCAGGGCGGCAGGAAGCATCCGCAGCAGGAATTCCTGCAGGTCGACACCGCCAACATCCTGTTCATCTGCGGCGGCGCTTTCGCCGGCCTGGACAAGATCATCTCGGATCGCGGCAGGAAGACCTCGATCGGTTTCGGGGCCATCGTCGCTTCGCCCGAGGATCGCCGCACCGGCGATGTTTTCCGCCTGGTCGAGCCTGAGGATCTGTTGAAGTTCGGCCTCATTCCAGAGTTCGTCGGCCGTCTGCCTGTCTTGGCGACGCTGGAGGACCTCGACGAGCCGGCGCTGATCCAGATCCTGACCGAGCCGAAGAACGCGCTGGTCAAGCAGTATCAGCGGCTGTTCGAGATGGAGAATGTCGACCTGACCTTCCATGAGAACGCGCTGTCGGCGATCGCCAAGCGCGCCATCGAGCGCAAGACCGGCGCACGCGGCCTGCGTTCGATCATGGAAGCGATCCTGCTCGACACCATGTTCGAGCTGCCGGCACTGGAAGGCGTGCGCGAAGTGGTTATTTCGGAAGAGGTGGTGTCAGGCAACGCCAGGCCGCTCTACATCTATTCCGAGCAGAAGGAAAAGAAGGGCAACGTCAGCGCCTGACGTGAGCCGGCAATGGATTTTTCTGAAACGGCGCCGCAGGGCGCCGTTTTGCTGTCGCACACCGCGTGCTGGCTGCGGATTGGAGGGACGGACAGTGTTGACCCTTGATCTTTACCCCCCGGGCCTCCAACTAAAGGCGGAAGGCCGTGGTGCCGAATTCTGTGCTGTAAAACTCCCGTCACAAACGGTGGTAGGCGGAACGATCCCCGGTCGTTAATATGAGATTCGCGGTTGGCCGATTGGCGGCCGCGACATGAAAGGTTGGACAATGGCCAAATTATCCAAGGCTCCCAGCGACGGCGTCTTCGCAGTCCTCCCACTGCGCGACATCGTGGTGTTCCCGCACATGATCGTTCCGCTCTTCGTCGGGCGCGAAAAGTCGATCAAGGCGCTGGAAGAAGTGATGGGTCAGGAAAAGCAGATCCTGCTCGCGACCCAGATGAATGCCGCCGACGACGATCCGGAGCCCGATGCCATCTTTGACATCGGCACGCTCGCCAATGTGCTGCAATTGCTGAAACTGCCGGACGGCACCGTGAAGGTGCTGGTCGAAGGTGCCTCGCGCGCGAAAATCGTCGCGTTCACCGACCGTCCCGACTTCCATGAGGCCCGTGCTGCGGCGCTGGTCGAACCGGAGGAGGAAGAGGTCGAAGTCGAGGCGCTGGCACGTTCCGTGGTCACCGACTTCGAGAACTACGTCAAGCTGAACAAGAAGATCTCGCCCGAAGTGGTGGGTGCCGCCAGCCAGATCGACGACTATTCCAAGCTCGCCGACACGGTCGCCTCGCATCTTGCCATCAAGATCCCCGAGAAGCAGGAGATGCTCGCCACGCTGTCCGTCAAGGAACGGCTGGAAAAGGCGATGGGCTTCATGGAAGCCGAAATCTCGGTGCTCCAGGTGGAGAAGCGCATCCGCTCGCGCGTCAAGCGCCAGATGGAGAAGACGCAGCGCGAATACTACCTCAACGAGCAGATGAAGGCGATCCAGAAGGAGCTCGGCGAGGGCGAGGACGGCCGCGACGAGGCCGCCGAGATCGAGGCGCGCATCAAGAAGACCAAGCTATCCAAGGAGGCCCGCGAAAAGGCGGAAGCCGAGCTGAAGAAGCTGCGGACGATGTCGCCGATGTCGGCTGAATCGACCGTCGTGCGCAACTATCTCGACTGGCTGCTGTCGATTCCGTGGGGCAGGAACTCCAAGGTCAAGCAGGACCTGGCCTTTGCACAGAATGTGCTCGATACCGATCATTTCGGCCTCGACAAGGTCAAGGACCGCATCGTCGAATACCTCGCTGTGCAGAGCCGCCAGAAGAAGCTGAAGGGGCCGATCCTGTGCCTCGTCGGACCTCCCGGCGTGGGCAAGACCTCGCTCGGCAAGTCGATCGCCAAGGCGACCGGCCGCGAGTTCATCCGCATGGCGCTGGGCGGCGTGCGCGACGAGGCCGAGATCCGCGGTCACCGGCGCACCTATATCGGCTCGATGCCCGGCAAGGTCATCCAGTCGATGAAGAAGGCGAAGAAATCCAACCCGCTCTTCCTGCTCGACGAGATCGACAAGATGGGCCAGGATTTCCGCGGCGATCCGTCATCGGCTTTGCTCGAGGTGCTCGATCCCGAGCAGAACTCGACGTTCATGGACCATTACCTCGAGGTCGAATACGACCTGTCGAGCGTGATGTTCGTGACGACGGCGAACACGCTGAACATCCCTGCGCCCTTGATGGACCGCATGGAGATCATCCGTATCGCTGGCTACACCGAGGACGAGAAGATCGAGATCGCCAAGCGTCACCTGATGCCCAAGGTGATCCGCGACCACGCGTTGCAACCGAAGGAGTTCTCCGTCGGCGAGGACGCGATCCGCGGCATCATCCAGACCTACACCCGTGAAGCGGGCGTCAGGAGCCTGGAGCGCGAGCTGATGAAGCTCGGGCGCAAGGCGGTGACCGAGATCCTGAAGACGAAGAAGAAGACGATCAACATCACGGCGGACAATCTTGCCGATTACCTTGGTGTTCCGCGCTTCCGCTTCGGCCAGGTCGAGAGCGACGATCAGGTCGGCGTGGTCACCGGGCTCGCCTGGACGGAAGTCGGCGGCGAGCTGTTGACGGTGGAAGGCGTCATGATGCCCGGCAAAGGCCGCATGACCGTGACCGGCAATCTGCGCGATGTGATGAAGGAATCGATCTCTGCGGCGGCCTCTTACGTCCGCTCGCGGGCCATCGATTTCGGCGTCGAGCCGCCACTGTTCGACAAGCGCGATATCCACGTCCACGTGCCAGAGGGTGCAACCCCGAAGGACGGACCGTCGGCTGGCGTGGCGATGGCGACGGCGATCGTCTCGGTGCTGACCGGTATCCCGGTCAGGGCCGATGTGGCGATGACCGGCGAGATCACGCTGCGCGGCAGGGTGCTGCCGATCGGCGGCCTTAAGGAAAAGCTGCTTGCCGCACTTCGCGGCGGCATCAAGAAGGTGCTGATCCCGGAAGAGAACGCCAAGGATCTGGCGGAGATTCCGGAGAACGTGAAGAGCGGCATGGAGATCATTCCGGTCTCACGGGTTGGCGAAGTGTTGCGCCATGCGCTGGTGCGCATGCCGGAACCGATCCAGTGGGTCGAACCCGTCAATGCGCCGGCCGTGGTCGATGTCGGAGACGAGGCTGGTAAATCGCTGGCGCATTAGTGCTTGCTAAAGTTGCAATGCACAAAGAGAGAGCCGGGCCTTGAGCCCGGCTTTTTCATGTGAAGAACCGCGGATTTCCGGGCTTTTTTCGACTTTCCTGGCGCTTTTCGACTTGGTTGCCGGAGCGCTTCTTTCTAAAGTCCGTTTCCTGCCGGATGAGTCGAGTGTTCCGGTTTTCTCATGGAAGGGAATTTTTATGAACAAGAACGAACTGGTGTCCGCTGTCGCCGATGCCGCGAGTATTTCGAAGGGTGACGCGCAGTCGGCGGTTGATGCGGTGTTTTCCGTGATCACCGGCGAACTGAAAAAGGGCGGCGATGTCCGGCTTGTCGGCTTCGGAAATTTCACCGTGTCAAAACGCGCCGCGTCGACCGGCCGCAACCCGCAGACCGGTGCGGAAGTGAAGATCCCGGCGCGCACCGTGCCGAAGTTCTCGGCCGGCAAGGGCCTCAAGGACGCGGTCAACTAGGCGCCTCCTTAAGTCTTTCAGAGAAAAGAAAAGCCGGCATATCCGGTTTTTCTTTTCTGTTGGAAAAGGCGGCGCTATGCCGTCGGCGCGTCCGTGCGCATCAAGCCTTCTTTCTTGAGATCGGTCCACAGCGCCGATGGCAGCTTCGCGTCGAGCAGGGAGCGATTGCTTTCGACTTCGCCCGGCCGCTGGCCGCCGGGGATTACCGAGACAACGGAAGGATGCAGCAGCGGGAACTGCAGCGCCGCCTCGATCAGGCGCACACCGTGGCGTTTGCAGACGGCCTCGATGCGGGTGACGCGGTCGATGATGTCCTGCGGCGCCTCCGAATAATTGTAGTAGGCGCCGGGGTTCGGCCCGGTTGCCAGGATGCCGGAATTGTAAGGCCCGCCGAGAACGATGCCGATGCCGCGTTGCTGGCATAGCGGCAGGAAAGACTGCAGCGCTTCCTGCTCCAGCAGCGTGTAACGCCCGGCAAGCAGGAACAGATCGAAATCGCCGCGCTCGGCCAGCGTCTGGGCAACCTGCCACTCGTTGATGCCGCCGCCGAAAGCCTTGATCACGCCCTGGTCGCGCAATGCCAGCAATCCGTAGTAGCCGGAGCTCATGAATTCCTGGATGCGCTGGTCCGAGGCTTCCTTGCTGCCATGGGTGAAGATGTCGACATCGTGCACGAAGAGGATGTCGATGCGGTCGACGCCGAGCCGTTCCAGCGAGGCTTCGAAGGAGCGCATGACGCCGTCATAGCTGTAATCGTAGACCTCGCGGCGCGATGGGGTGTCGAAGAATTTGCCGAAGCCGGTGCGCTGTTCCGGCGGGCAGGCGCGCATTATGCGCCCGACTTTGCTGGACAGCACGTAGTCGTCGCGCTTCTTCGAACGCAGGAACGGATTGAGCCGCGTTTCGGCTAGGCCTAGCCCATAAAGCGGCGCGGTGTCGAAGTAGCGGCAGCCGACCCGCCATGCCGCCTCCAGCGTAGCATTGGCATCCTCATCGGAGACGGCGCGGTAAAGATTGCCGAGCGGTGCGGTGCCGAAGCCGAGCTCGGTGAAGGTGATGCCGCCATTGCCGATGCGGTCGAAATGCCGTGTCTTCATATGTCGTCGTTTCCTCATTCACGATTTGCCGTGACACTATCACGGCTGTAGCGCATCAAAAGCACTGCGTGTCGTTGGACACCGATTTTCGCGGTGATAGCATGAATGAAAACAAGCTGTTCGGGGCAAAGGTGACTGAGATATTCAAATGGTTCTCCGGCACCGGCAAGCTGGTGCAAAATGTCATGACGGACGCCGGCGAAAACCTGTTTGGGATTGCGCTGAACGAGCTTGGCACCGTGCTGGAGCGTATCGACGCAAGCCGCATCGACGCCGCTTGCGCCATCTTGGCCGGTGCGAAAAAGATCGTCACCTATGGCTGCGGCCGCGAGGCGCTGCAGGTCAAGGGTTTTGCCATGCGGCTCTATCATCTCGGTCTGCCGGTGTCGGTCGTCGGCGACATGACCACGCCGCCGCTGGGCGCGGGCGATGTCTTCCTCGCCAGTTCCGGCCCGGGTGAGACGTCGACGGTGCTGACCTTGATGCAGGTCGCGCGCGAGGTCGGTGCCACCGTCCTGCTGCTCACCGCGCAAGCCGACAGCACTGCCGCGAAGCTGGCCGACCTCACACTGCTTATCCCGGCTCAGACCATGGCCGACGACCAGGGGCAGGAAAAGACATCCGTCCTGCCGATGGGCTCGGTTTTCGAAGGCGCGCTGTTCGTCCTCTTCGAAGTGATGGTGCTGAAGCTCAGGGATCTGACCGGCGTCTCGCCGGGAGCGATGCGCGGCCGCCACACCAATATGGAGTAGGTGTCATGCGCTACGAATTGATGCTGCCGCATCAGATACGCAAGGTGATCGCCGAAAACCGGCCGGTCGTGTTGCCGCTGGGTGTGCTTGAATATCACGGCGAGCACATGGCCGTCGGCATGGACACGCTGGCGGTGGTCAAGAGCCTGGAACTGTTCGAAAAAGAAGCCGAGATCGTCATTCTGCCGCCCTTCTATTACGGCGCGGCGAGCTATGCTGTTGCAGCACCGGAGGGCAGTGGTTCGCTGCAGGTCGGCGGCAATGTGCTGGCGCCATTTGCGGAAGAACTGTTCTATAGCCTGCTGCGCATCGGCTTCCGCAACATCCACGCCATCATTCACCACCAGACCGAAAATTTTGCCGCCGGCATGCCAACCGATCTCGCCTTCAAGGCCGCCGGCCGGCAGGCGATCTTCCGCTTCCTGGAGAAAGAACGTGGCGAAGGCTGGTGGGGCTCTGCGGCGATGGCTGACTATTATGCCGAACACGCCGAGGGCAGCAATTTCTTCAACTGGGTGCAGGTGCATCCGCTGATGCCGGCCTCACTGCACAGCCAGTACCCGTTCGACCATGCCGGCATCGGCGAGACGTCGCTGATGCTGGCGCTGTGCCCGGAGGCGGTGGATGCCGGCCGCTTCGCCGACAACACCGGCTGGTACACGGCAAGTGCGCCCGAAGCTTCGGCGGAATTGGGGCAAAAAGGGGTTGCCATGATCCTCGAGCATTTGCGGGCAACGCTTTCGGGTTAGCGCGCTTTTCCCTTCTCCCGCAACAAGGGGAGAAGGGAGAGCCGGCGCAGTTATTTCACCGCGCCCGCTGTCATGCCCATGATCAGGTAACGCTCGAGCGCGATGCCGATGACGGCGAGCGGCGTGATGGCGGCGGTGGCAAGCGCTGCCATCGACCACCAGTTGATGCCTTGTGAGCCGGTCTGGCTGGCCACCATGACAGGAATGGTCTTTGCGTCGGTCGAGGTCAAAAGCGCTGCGAAGAAATACTCGTTCCAGCACAGCACCATCGCCAGGATGAAGGCGGCGACCATGCCCGGCAGCGCGATCGGCATGACGATGCGCAAGAAGGCGCCCCAGATCGACAGGCCGTCGACGAGTGCTGCCTCCTCCAGCTCCACCGGGATGGAGTTGAACTGGTCGCGCATGATCCAGATGACGATCGGCAGCACCATCAGCGTATAGAGCAGGATCAGCCCGACGCGTGTGTCGAGCAGGCCGACCTCCCGGTAAAGCACGAGGAAGGGCAAGGCCAAAACCACCGGCGGCAGGATCAGCTGAGACAGGAAGAAGAAGGAAATATCCTCGTTCCTGAACCAGGCAAACTTGTAACGATAGCGGGTCAGCCCGTAGGCGGCGAGGCTGCCGATGACGATGGCGAGGCTCGACGCGCCGACCGAAGTGATGACCGAATTCATGAAGCGCTTGATGAATTCGTCGCGGACCGTCGACGTCCGAAAGATCGAGTCCGGCGACAGGCCGAGCGAACGCCAGCCTTTCCAGTCGGGCCGGAAGTCGACGAACGGGATCAGATGGCCCTGGGTGACGTCGACCGCGGTCTTGAACGAAGTGGTTATCGTCCAATAGATCGGGAACAGGCAGATGAAAGCCCAGAAGATGAGCGCGCCATAGATGAAGACGCGGTTAGCGAGGAAGCTCGCCGGCGAGCGGATTTCGGAAGCGGCATAGTCGGTGGTCTGAACGCTCATCTTGCCGGCCCGATCAGTTGACGTTGCGCACGAAGCGGCTGGCGAACTTCAGCAGCCAGGTCACGAACACGATGATGATGATCAAATAGGCCATCGCCAGCATCGTGCCGTAGCCGACGTTCGAACGGTCGCGATACTCGCGGTAGATGAAACTGGACACCGAATCCGTCGCGCCGCCCGGGCCGCCGGAGGTGACGGTGATGATGATGTCGGCGAGCTTCAGCTTGAAGATGATGCGCAGGATGACCGCCGTCACCGACACCGGCAGCATCAGCGGGAAGGTGACCTGCCAGAAAGTCTGCCAGCCAGTGGCGCCATCGACACGCGCTGCCTCGAGCACCTCGCGCGACATCGCCTGCAGGCCGGCGAGCAGCATGATCATCATGAACGGGATGAACGTCCACGCGTCGAGCACCATGATCGAGATGCGGGCGGTGATCGGGTTGGAGAAGAAGGCCGGGTTTTCCCAGCCGAGATGCCGCGCCAGCGTCGCGGCGGGCCCGAAGCGGTATTCCATCAGCGACTTGCCGATCATCCACGACACCGCCACCGGCGACAGCATCAGCGGCATGAGAAACACGACGCGGAAGAATTTTCGTGCCCTAATCTGCGCGTTGAGCAGCAGCGCCAGGCCGAAGGCGATGACATATTCGACGAACACCGCCAGCACGTAGAGCACCATGTTGAACAGCGCGTTGCGATAATAGGCGTCGTTCAGCATCTGCCAGAAATTGTCGAGCCCGTTGAACTGCCGTCCGCTGAAGGAACTGAGGTTCCAGTCGGTCAGCGCGATGTAGAAGCCGAACAGCGTCGGGAAGATCACCATGGCAATGGTAAACAGCAGCGCCGGCAGCAGGAACAGCGCGCGCTGGCCGTCCTCGCCGCGCGTCAGCACCTGGCCGATGCCGAGCGCGACACCCCACAGCACGTAGGCGTAGACCACCGGCCGCCAGGTGTCGAAGCCGATGGTGTCGACCTCGCTCTTGTAGAGGATTTGCAGCGCGATCACCGCCAGAAGGCCGAGCGTCGCAGCAGCCATCAGCGCCCAGCCAAGCCGTTTGCGGCTCCGCGGAATCAGGTCGGATGGCACGGCGCCTGCCGGCCATTCACTTGTCGACAAAGTCTGGTCAGCCAGGGTCCGGTCAGCCACGCGTCTTGCCTGTTCACAGGAGGCTCGATGACCGGCCGAGCCGATAAAGGCCGGGCCGGTAAAGCGGATGTCCGGCGGCTGTGCGCCGCCGGACGAGGTTTCACGATCTCAGCCTACATGCCGAGCGATGCCTTGTAGAGCTTGACCTGTTTGTCGCGGCCGATCTGGTCGGTCAGCTTCTCCCAGGCGGCTGCGATGGCATCGGCGCCTTCCTGCGCCTTCATCTTGCCGGCAAAGGTGTTGGCCAAAATGTCCTCGGCGGCGCTGTAGTACTGGAAGATGCCGGGGATGCGCGGCTCGATCGCCGCGTTGGGATGGTTGTAGCTGTCGGCTTCCGACTTCAGATACGAGGTGATGAACGCCTCGTCGTAGCCCGCCGCCACCCATTCCGGAATGTTGAAATGCGAGTTGCGATAGGGCTGGAAACCCGACGGATAGGCCGCGCACCAGAGCGACAGGTCCTTGCCGCCGAGATGGGCAGCGGCAGACCATGCCGCCTTCTTCTTCTTTTCGTCGCTGTCGACGCGGGCCATGACGTAAACGCCCCAGCCGAGATAGGCGCAGTTCGGCGCATGGTTCGGGCCGCTGGCGAGCTTGTCCCACTGGCCGGTCTTGGAGTTGTAGACATCGTCCGAGCCCGGCAGGATCGAGAAGCCGGTGATGTCGCCGACGACCGAGGAATCGTTGGTCTTGACGTTCGAACCGACGTCGCCCCACCAGGTAACCATCGAACCGGTGCCTGCCAAGAATTGCTGGAAGGCGGTGGTGTTCGGGTCGGCGTTGATCTGGTCGGCAGGTTCGGAGGGCAGGGCATCGATGACGTCCTGGATCGCCCGCACCCATGCCGGATTGTTGACGCGCGGCTTCATCGTGTCGGCATCAAACAGCCAGGCCTTGTCATCGGGATGCTTGGCGTAGGCGCTGGCGCGGCTGCCGAGGAAATAAAAGCCGAAACCGCCCCAGGGCTTGGGCGCATCGAGATAGCCAAAGACATCCTGGCCTTTCACCTGCTTGCCCTTGAGGAATTTCGTCACCGCCTGCACCTGCTGCCAGGTCTTCGGCACGCCCCATTCGCCTTCTCCGCCGCCGTCCTTCCAGGCCTTGGCGAGGTCGGCATCGGCGAACACGTCGGTGCGGTAGTTGAAGTTATGCGCGTCGCCGTCAACGGTCACGCGATATTGCTTGCCGTCCCAGGTGCCGACCGGCGGCTGCAGATAGGCCACGACATCCTTCATGTCGATCTGGTCCTTGACCCAGTCCGGCATCTCGGAGGTGAGACCCTTGCCGCAGACGTCGCCTTCGAACGGTGCCCCCATTTCGATGATGTCGAAATCGACGGTGCCGGTCGCGATCGACTGCTGCAGGCGGGCGTTGTAGTCAGCCTGCGCCAGGTCGATCCAGTTGATCTTGGCGCCGGTATAGGTCTCCCACGGCTTCAGGAAGCCGCGAAACAGCACATTGTGCAGGTTCTGGTTGTTGAGGCCCATGAAGGTGAGTTCGACACCGGCGAATTCGCCTTCCTTGACATTGGCCTTGGTGGCGGCAAGGCAAAGCTCGCCGACCTGCTGGAAGTCGGCATCGGTCGGCTGACCCTTGCCGACACCCGGAATCTGCAGGATCTGCGCACGCAGGTCGTCGGCGGCCGCAGCCGTGCGCGTCAGCGCACCAAGCCCGGCGCTTGAGGCCGCCGCGAGGGCGGCCATGCTGGCCGCTCCCTTCAGCACGTCGCGGCGGGTGGCCCCGGCGCGGACAAGTTGGTTATAAAGGCTGACTTTCATTTCGTTCCTCCCAGAAGGTCAATTGTGAATTGGTTCAGATGGTGGAGCGCCGATTATGTTCCCCAACGACAGCGACTCCCGTAAATAGCGGCCCGAATTCTCCCTCCCGCGACGCTTGGCATTCAGTGCCGGACAAGCGTACCGGTGCGCCCGGAACAGGGTCATAAGCCGGACACTGTCACTATTCGCACAACGAAGTGCGGTGTCAACGTGAATGGGTTTTTTATCTATAAGAGACTGACTTGCCCTAGCCGTTTGCGTTGTTTAGCTTCACGGCAACTGAAGGGGGAATGATGGCTCAAGTCGCGATCCGCAATGTGGCCAAGGCGTTCGGAACCGTCAAGGTTCTGCACGATGTCAGCGTCGACATCGCCGACGGGCAGTTCGTGGTGCTGGTCGGGCCTTCCGGCTGCGGCAAGTCCACGCTGCTGAGGATGGTGGCCGGGCTGGAAACGGTCTCCGGCGGCACCATCGCCATCGGCGAGCGCATCGTCAACCATCTGCCGCCGGCCAAGCGCGACATCGCCATGGTGTTCCAGAACTACGCGCTCTATCCGCACAAGACGGTCGAGCAGAACATGGCCTTTGCTCTCAAGCTGCGCAAAACCGACCCGGCGGTGGTCACTGAGCGGGTCAAGCGCGCCGCCGACATCCTCGACCTCAATCCCTACCTCAAGCGCTATCCGCGCCAGCTCTCTGGCGGGCAGCGCCAGCGCGTCGCCATGGGCCGCGCCATCGTGCGCAACCCGCAGGTGTTCCTCTTCGACGAGCCGCTCTCCAATCTCGACGCCAAGCTGCGTGTCCAGATGCGCACCGAGATCAAGGAACTGCACCAGCGGCTGAAGACCACCACCATCTACGTCACCCACGACCAGATCGAGGCGATGACCATGGCCGACAAGATCGTGGTGATGCGCGACGGTCGCATCGAACAGGTCGGCGCGCCGCTGGAATTATTCGACCGGCCGGCCAACCTGTTTGTCGCCGGCTTCATCGGCTCGCCCTCGATGAACCTGCTCAAGGGCGTCGTGCGCAAGGGCGACAAGCCCGTCGTCGAGATCGCCGGGACGCCGTTCCCGATTGCGGCGACCAGTGCCGTCGAGGATGACCGTAATGTCGTCTACGGCGTGCGGCCCGAGCACCTCGAAATCCATCCCGATGGTGTTCCGGCGAAGATTTCGGTGGTCGAGCCGACCGGCTCCGAGACTTTGGTGTTCCTGCGCTTCGGCGAGGGCGAGATGGTGGCGCTGTTCCGTGAGCGCCACGACTTCAAGCCGGGCGACACACTGCACCTGAAACCGCGGCTCGACCAGGTGCATCTCTTCGACGCAGAGACCGGCAAGCGTCTCTGATTTCGCCCCAGCAAACTTCGCGAGGAATGCCATGCTCAAAGGAATCAATCCGCTGCTCAATGCCGATGTGCTGCAGGCGCTGCGGGCGATGGGCCACGGTGACGATCTGATTATCGCCGACACCAATTTCCCGTCCGATTCGGTGGCGCGCCAGACCGTGCTTGGCCGGCTGCTGCGCATCGATGCGTCGGCGGCCGACGTGGTCAAGGCGGTACTGTCGCTCTATCCGCTGGACACCTTCGTCGACGATGCCGCCGCGCGCATGGAGATCGTCGGCAAGCCGGACGACATTCCCGCCGTGCAGAAGGAAGTGCAAAAAGAGATCGATGCCGCCGAGGGCAAGGCCTGGCCGATGATCTCGGTCGAGCGCTACGCCTTCTACGAACGCGCCAAGAAGGCCTATTGCGTCATCCAGACCGGCGAGCGCCGCTTCTATGGCTGTTTTGCGTTCCGCAAGGGCGTCGTGCCACCGGATGCGGAGTAGCGGGATGCCGGCGAATCCGATCGTCATGAAGCCGGTTGTCATATTGGGCGTCTTCGTCGCCGATACGGCCTACCGCGCCGCCCGCCAGCCGCGCATGGGCGAGACGATCCTGGGCACGTCCTTCACGCTCGGCCCCGGCGGCAAGGGCTCGAACCAGGCGGTGGCGGCCGGCCGGCTCGGCGCCGACGTCACCTTCCTTACCCGCCTCGGCGTCGACCCCTTTGCCGATATGGCGAGACAGACCTGGTCGCACGCCGGCGTGAAGAGCGCCGTCATCGACACACCGGAAAGCTACACCGGTGCCGCCTATATCTTCATCGAGGAGACGAGCGGCAACAACGCGATCATCGTCAGTCCGGGTGCGGCGATGCTGATCTCGCCCGCCGATATCGAGGCAAATGCCGGCCTGATCCGCGCGGCCGGCGTTTTCGTCACCCAGCTCGAACAGCCGATCGAGGCGGCGCTGCGGGCGCTGGAGATCGCGCGCGGGGCAGGGGTGACCACCATCCTCAACCCGGCGCCCGCGGCCAGGCTTCCGGACCGCATCTACACGCTTTGCGACTATGTCACGCCGAACGAAACCGAGGCCGAGGAACTGACCGGCATCAAGGTGTCCTCGATCGACGACGCCCGCCGTGCCGCCGACAGCCTGCTTGAGAAGGGCGTTGGGGCAGTCATCGTGACGCTTGGCGAAAACGGTGCGCTGCTGCACACGGCCGACCGTTCCGAGCATGTCGCAGCGGTCGCCGCCGGCCCGGTGGTCGAGACCACAGGCGCGGGCGACGCCTTCAACGGCGGCCTGGCTGCCGCGCTGTCGAGGGGGATCGAACCTCTGGAAGCGGTGCGCTTCGCCTGCGCCGTCGCCGGCATCTCGGTGACGCGCCCGGGCACCGCGCCGTCCATGCCGACGCTGCAGGAAGTCGAGGCGCTGCTCGCCAAGAGGTGAGACCGTATGGATTACATCATGAACGACGACGGTTTTTGACAAATCAACGTCGACATTTCTCCGACACCAGGGGACGTGACCCCAAAGGAGAAATGGCGCGAGTGACGGGGCTCGAACCCGCGACCTCCGGCGTGACAGGCCGGCACTCTAACCAACTGAGCTACACCCGCGCATGGACGAGCACGTGTCAGCCGTGTTCGTCGTTGGGGCGGTGGATAAGGGGTAAGCCACCGGGTGTCAAGCGGACCCGGACAGCATAACAGCAAACAGCAGAAGGTTTTTTGACAAGCCGAACTTTGTTGCCGAAACCGGCTCCCGGCCAAGCCACTGGCCGCTCATTTGGCCTTGCGAAGCCGGTCCTAACTGCTTAAAGGTCCGGCCCGGAGCGGGCGATTAGCTCAGTTGGTAGAGCGCTTCGTTTACACCGAAGATGTCGGCGGTTCGAGCCCGTCATCGCCCACCATTTTCCTCGATGTGTTCAGTTTGGGCTACACCGCTCAAGCTGATCGTCAGGTGAGACGCATCCGACCACTGTGCTACTCGGACTTTGGTCTGATTCAAACTGTCTTTCCGCAGGGACTTAAGTCTGATCTGCTTGCCTCTCATGAGGGAAACGATTGCCGAAAGCTACAACTTGCAGTATCTCAATTGCGTATGGGCATGGGCGGGAGCGAAAATATTCCTGGATGGCTTGCGAGTCATCTTCCGGACGATCCCGTGATCGCAGGAGATCTCGCGGATAAGATATCGAAGGAAGCTGAAAAAAACCGGCTTCCAGGCGATCGGGTTGTGAAGACAACCCGTAACGAAGAAGACACCTTCAAGAAAGAACAAGTCGAAGCTTATCCCGACGCCGCGGTTGCAGGAGTCTTTGCCAGCGGTTCATTCCTCGCCCTGTTGATATTAGCCATTTATCTGCTTTATGTGCTCTCGATTGTGGCCGGGGGAACGGTCGCGGATGTTCCCCTGCCGCCCATACTGCACTAGTAGACGCTCCGCCAACACTCTGATTAGCCCGCACCGTGTTGGCCTGGCGCCTTCCAGAAGGTTCGGTTGGTGCGGCAAAGGTGTTCACGCGGAGGCACATGGTTGCTGCAGCACCGCAGCATTGTACTTCCATAATCCTCCCGGTCAGTGTCCATGCAGGTTGTGCGATTGCTTGCCGCGGCTCAGCGTGCAGCTTCTGCCCGATGAGCAAGCCGTTTTCCGATGTAAACGCAATGCATCGGCAGGTCCGGGTGCTGCAGCACCCGAAATCCGATCGTCCTATAAAACCTTAGCGCACCATCGTTCTCCGGCATGACTTCGAGGTGGATGCCGGTCGAGCCGCTCGCGGCAAGGCGCTGCTCGAGGAAGGCCATCGCGCGCCTGCCGATGCCTTTCCCGCGCGCTTGCGGCAACAGGTCGATATGGCCATGCGACGGGTAGGCCGCCAGCGCAGGCGGAACAGCGAAATCGGGGTGGTGGATCCGGTACCGCGCCCAGTCGCTGCCGCGCCAGCGCGAGTTGTCGGGTCCCGGGTCTACCACGCGCCGCTGCAGGTCCGGATACCAGTCTGATGCCAGGCTGGCATTGAAAGCGCCCGTATCGGCTGCGCCAAGCAGATAGCCGGCCGCACCTGTGGGGCTATCGATAATAAAGGCCAGATCGGGTTCGAGCACCTGGTAGGGAATAGTGTAGAGGAGGCCGAGCAGGTCCGGGTCGTCCTCGCGGCCGCTGGCATCCTTGCCGGCATCGCCGGTCTTGAGACAGATCATCGCAAGCGCTGCATGATCGGCGGTGGTCGCCCGGCGCAGGAAGAAACCGCCGCCGAAATCGAGGATCATGGCGGCAGCAGCCGGAAATCCTTGCCCTCGGGCAAAAGCTGCCCGCCGTCGACGATGATGGTCGTGCCCGTGATGTAGCTGGCGTCGTCCGAGGCCAGAAACAGGAAGGCGTTGGCCACGTCGCGCGGGCTGCCGAGCCGGCCGAGCGGAATGGCGTCTTCCATGTTCTTGATGAAGGCCGCACCGCGATGCTGCTCTATGCCTTCGGTGAGGATGTTGCCGGGCTCGACGCCGTTGACCGTAATGCCGTAGCCCGAGAATTCGAGCGCAGCCGAACGGATCAGCCCATTGATGCCGGCCTTGGTCGCTGAATAATGGCCGTGGCCGGGGCTGGTGACATGCGGGCCGGTGATCGAGGAGGTGAACAGCATGCGGCCAAAATGCTGTGCCTTCATCGGCACCAGCGCCGCGCGTGCGGCGATGAAGCTGCCGCGCAAGTTCACCGCCATGACCCGGTCCCAGTCGTCGGGACTGGTGTTTTCCAGCAACTGCCAGGGATAGATGCCGGCATTCTGCACCATGATGTCGAGCCGGCCGTGACGGTCGAGGGCCAGCGCCACGGCGGCTTGCGCATCGGCCATCTGCGAGATGTCGGTGCGGATGAAGGCGGCGCCGAGTTCGTTCGCGGTCGCTTGCCCCGCCTCGGCCTCGGTGTCGGCCAGGACCAGCTTCGCGCTCTCTTCGGCAAAACGCTGTGCGATGCCCTTGCCGATGCCACGTGCGCTGCCGACGATCAGCGCGACTTTGTCTTCCAGACGGCCGGTCATGCCAGCCTCTGGCGTATCGTCTGCTTGAACGCATCGAGCAGCACGGCGGCAAGCACCAGCAGGCCATGGATCACCTGGGTGAAGTTGGCCGGCAGGCCCATCAAATTGATCGCCGTGTTGATGGCCGAGAGCAGCAGCACGCCGGCATAGACGCCGGGCAAGGTGCCGACGCCGCCCTTCAGACTGACGCCGCCGATGACGACCGCGGCGAAGGCATTGAACAACAGGCCGACGCCGAGATTAGCTGTCGCGCCGGAGGTACGGATCGCCAGCAGCCAACCGGCAAGGCCGGCGATGGCGCCGGCGAGAACGAAGGCTATGACCAGGTTGCGGTTGACGCGGATGCCGGCGCGAAAGGTCGCCGTCTCGTTGCCGCCGATCATGACCAGGTGCCGGCCGAAGGGCGTCTTGGCCATGATCAGCGAGAACACCACGAAGCACGCAATGGCGATCCAGGCAGTCAGCGGCAGGCCACCCAGGCGCTGGATGGCGAACCAGCGGATTGCCGGCGCCAGATCCTGTGCCGAGCGGCCACCGGAAATAACCAGCACCAGGCCGCGCACCCAGATGTATGACGCCAGCGTGATGATGAAGGCGCTCATCTTCACCTTGACCACGAGGACGCCGTTGAAGGCGCCGATGAGGCCGCCGACGGCAAGCGCGATGAGCAGCGAAACCGGAACCATCAGCCATTGCGGCTGCAACTGGATGCCAAGGCCGATGCCCGACGAGCAGAACAGGATGCCGACCGCCATGGCGCTGAGCGCCGCGACCGATTCGACCGACAGGTCCATATGGCCGGCGATGATGACCAGCGCCAGGCCGATCGACATTACGCCGAGCACGCTCGACGCCTCGATGATGTTGGCGAAGATACCGAGTTGGAAGTAGTTCGGGATAAGGATGGAAAAGACCACCAGCACGAAGACCAGCATGAACCAGACAAGATTGTCGAGGATGAACTCGAGGGTTTGGCGCGTGCGGGGGTTCATCTCAGGATCCGGTTGGCGCCGACCCCGAAAAACCACTCGGTTTTCGGACTATCAGGCGTGGTTGAAAATTGCTGCAGCATTCCCGCGCGCGTCCGTTTGAACGCACCCGGGCTGCAGGGCTGGGCTCCGGGCCGGCATGGCCCGGAGCTTCTGGCGAGTTCGCTATTCGACCGGCTTTATGGTTTCGGTCGGCGGCTTCATGTTGCCCCAGAAGGCCGGGTTATCGACATTTTCCTTGGTGATCGCAGCGCCGGGGATCTTGATGTTCGGTCCCCACGCTTCCTTGGTCAGGGTTGATTTCAGGCCAAGCACATCATATTCGCCGGGCTTGATCTCCTGCTTGTTGACCACCTTGTCCATGAACATCGCGACCGCCGCGGCCTGGGCGTAGAGCGGCTGCTCGACTTCGACGTTGAGCCAGCCCTTGCGGATCAGGTCGAGGCCGACCGGAGCGCCGTTCGAGCTCATCAGCATGACGTCGCCCGGCTTCTTGCCGGCGGCCTCGAGCGAGGCGACGGCAGCGACCGAAAGATGCGCGGCATGGCTGAAGATCAGGTCGATGTCGGGGTTGGCGAGCATCTGGTCGGCAACGATGGTGCCGGCGTTGCTGGCCTCCCATTGCATGGCCGGCAGCGAGATGATCTTGACGTCCGGGAACGCCTTCATTTTCTCCTCGAAACCCTTCTGGATGTCGAGCGTGTAGGGATCGCCCGGATCGCCGAGCACCTGCAGGATATTTCCCTTCACCGAGCCGTTCTTCGCGGTCAGGAGCTTTTGTGCCTGGTCGGCGGCGACGTAGCCGATCTCGACGGTTCCGGCCACCGAGGTGAAGTCGGACGGGGTCGAGGTGATCTGGCGGTCGAACTCGACGACCGGGATGCCGGCGGCACGGGCCGCCTCGATCGACGGTTTCAGCGCATTGAAATCGACGGCGGCAAGGATGATCGCCGCCGGCTTCAGCGCGATGACGTCGTTCATCTGCGATTGCTGAGCGTCGGTCTTGTTGTCGGCGTTCAACGTCTTCATCTCGTAGCCGACCTGCTTCAGGAACAGTTCCAGCGCGCTCACCGAGCCGGTCTGGAACTCATCGAGCAATGTCGGCACCATGTAGTAGACGGTGCCCTTGGACTGGGCGAATGCCGGCGTGAGCGTGGCAAAGGCCAGTGCCAGGATACCGAAGACGGAAAGAAGTATTTTCTTCATGTCGTTCGCTCCTCTTGCGCCGGACCCCTCATTTGTCCCTCAGCTCGCCGGTCCGGCACCGGCGAGCGTCTCTCCGGTGATCATGTTGATCACCGCGTCGGGACTTGTTTTGTTGCGTGCGACGTCGCCCGCCACGACGCCTTGCCGGATCACCACGATCCGGTCGGCGACCTGGAAGGCCTGTTGCATGATATGGGTGATGATGACGACGCCGATGCCCTGGCTCGCCACCTGGCGGATCATGTCGAGGCCGCGCCGCGTCTGCTCGACGCCGAGCGCTGCGAACGGCTCGTCGAGAAGCACCAGCTTGCCGCCAAAATGCACGAACCGGTTGAGCTCGATGGCCTGCCGCTGGCCGCCGGAAAGATGCTCGACATTGGTGCGAAGCGAGGGAATGCGGGTGCCGGCGCTGGCCAGCGCCTTTTGCACCACCTGCTCCATGGCGCGCTCGTCGAGCACCGGAATGCCGAGAACCTTCCTGGTGATCTCGCGGCCCATGAAGAAATTGGCGACCACGTCGACATTGGTGCAAAGCGACAGGTCCTGGTAGACCGTCTCGATCCCCGCGGCCTTGGCCTCGGCGGGAGATTTGGCCAGGAATTCCTTGCCTTCGAACAGCATGCGGCCGGAGGTCGGCTCCAGGCCGCCGGCAATGATCTTGACCAGCGTCGATTTGCCGGCGCCGTTGTCGCCCAGAAGCGCCACCACTTCGCCCTTGTCGATCGAAAAGCTGATGCCTTTCAGCGCTTCGATGGCGCCGTAATTCTTGGCTACGTTGTCGAGCACCAGCAGCGGTTCGCTCATGCTGCGATCCCCTTGTTATGCAAGAGATCTCGTCCGCGTTCGCGCTCGGCGGTGAAGATCTGGCCGAAGCGTGGCGAAAGCACTCCTGAGACGGCAAGCGCGGCGGCGCCGCGCAACACCGCATGCTGGCCGCCGCGCGCGACGCTGACGCGGGGCGTCGTGCGATCGCTTCGCGCCGACACCGAATTGGGCAGGTGCACGGCCGCGCCGGCAAGCCTTTCGAGCAGCTCGGTGGACGCCAGCCCGCCGAGGATGATGGTTTCGGGATCGAACAGGTTTTCGATGATGGTGACGGCGTTGCGGAAGATCGGCGCAATCTCGCTCACCCACTCGGCGTCGGCGATGTTGCGGCGCCGCAGCGCCTCGAGCGAGAGATACCGTTCGAGGCAGCCGCGATTGCCGCACGGGCAGGGCTCGCCGCCCGGCACCGCGGGAATGTGGCCGATTTCACCGGCGTTTCCCCAGGCGCCGCGCAATGCCGCCCCGTCATGCACCATGACGCCGCCGAGACCGACGCCGAAATAAAGATAGTAATACTCGGAATATGCCGTTCCGAGGCCGTAGAGGCGCTCGCCGATGGCAGCCGCCGCCATATCGGTTTCGAAAAAGGCCGGCAGTCCGGTCGAGGCGGCCAGCCGCTCGCGCAGCGCCACATCCTTCCAGCCGGTCATGGTGGTCGGCCCGACAAAGCTCATGGACTCCACGCCGAACGGTCCGGGCAGCGCCATGCCGATGCCGAGAACGCGGCCACCGGGCCGCAATGCCGTCAACTCGAGCACCATGGCGCCGATCAGCTCGAAAGCGTGGTCGGGCGTTGCATTTGGGGCTTCGCGGTAGGTGCTCTCGATAACATCGCCGCTTAGGTTGATCAGGGCGGCATTGATGCCCAGCGGGGTGACGTGGATGCCGACGGCATAGCCGCCTTCCGGATTGATGCGCAGCGTTGCCGGTGGCAGGCCGCGCCCCTTGGGCTCTTCGCGCAACGACAGCACGTAACCGTGCTCTTCCAGCTCGCGAACGATGGTTGACACCGTCTGCACGGTGAGTCCGACCCGCCTGGCGATATCGCCGCGGGCGATCGGTCCGTGAAGGCGGATGGATTCGAGCACGATGCGCCGGTTATACGGCCGCCCGAACTCCTGATTGGTCCCGCGCAATGCCATGTCTGGCGCCCTCTCGAGAGAGCAGAGGTTCGCACCGAATATTTATTCAGTCAAATGGAATTCAAAAATAATTCGCCTGTGGCCAAGGCCTTCTAACGCCGGCGGATTCGCGCCCGCCGGCGGATGGGCCAACTCTGGCAATTTTCCAGTATGAAGCGCCACCGGCTGGACGGGACGCCAGGCATGACCTTTGACCGGCATTCCGATCAGCGCCCTGAAGCCCATTTCGGAACCCGGCTGTGAGCCGGCCAGGGATCGGAGTTCGTTGCGCCTTTCCGTTGCGGGGAGCATACTTCCTCTCGCCGGTCTGCGGGAGGAGATGCGATGCCGAAGCTGACCCTCGACGGGATTGATCTCGGCTATGAGGTGCGGGGCGACGGGCCGCCGGTTCTGTTCGTCCACGGCAGCGTCACGAACGGCATGATGACATGGTCCGCCCAGCTACCGCTTGCGGAGCGCTGGAAGCTGGTTGTGGTCGACCGGCCCGGATACGGATCAAGTTCCCCTGCCGAACGCGAGGATTTCGTCGTCGACGCCAGACTGGTTGCCGGATTCCTCGATCGGACGCATGACCTCTGGGACGAAAGCCGCGTCCATCTGGTCGGGCATTCCTATGGCGGCGTCATCTCTCTTCTTGCAGCAGCGATGCGCCCGCGAGCAATCCGTTCGCTCACGGTGATCGAGCCGCCGGCCTTTGACCTTGCGCGCGGGGATGTTGCCGTCAATGAACTCGTGACGCGCCTGAAGGCCCACTGGCAAAGCGGACCTCGCGACGATCCCACGCTTTTCTTGCGCCAATTCCTCCATCTGGTCGGCTCGGCGACACAATTGCCAGACCCGCTGCCGCCCCCGCTCGCGCAAGGCGCGGCCATGCTCGTCGTCGAACGCGGGCCATGGGAGGCCGAAATTCCGCTTCGGCAACTTGCCGATGCGCCGTGCCCGAAACTGGTGGTATCCGGCGGGCACAGCGCAGCATTCGACGCCGTCTGCGACGTGCTCGAAAACGTGCTTGGTGCCGATCGTGCCGTGATCGCCGGCGCGGGGCACAGCGTTCAGCAGACCGGTGAGCCGTTCAACCGGCGGCTCGGCGCGTTCATGGCTGCTGCTGAGGGCTGAAAGCGATCTATCTTTGATATTGCCTGGCGGGCGGTTGGCCGCGCGCCAGGCTTCACGCCGAATGAATCGCCGGCTCTACAGATACCGCTCGACCTTCTTGCCGACGGTCAGGAAGCGCAGCGGGTCGATTGCCTCGCCATTGTGGCGGACCTCGTAATGCAGATGCGGGCCGGTCGAGCGGCCACTGTTGCCGGTCTTGCCGATGATGTCTCCGGCATCGAGCTTCTGGCCGACGGCGACGTCGATTTCGCTGAGATGCCCGTAACGCGTAACAAAACCGTTGCCGTGGTCGACCTCGATCATGCGGCCGTAGCCGCCGTTCCAGCCGGCCTTGACGACAACGCCGGCTGCCGTGACCTTGGCCGGCATACCGATCGGCGCCCTGAAATCCATGCCGGAATGCAAGGCGGCCGTGCCGAGGATGGGGTCGGTGCGCACGCCGAATGGGCTGGTAACGCTGCGGCCGGGGGCGGGGTTGGCGAGCGGCAGCCGGCGCGCTTCCTTTTTAAGATGATCCAGCGCGTCAAGCGCTTCGTCCAACTCTTTGACTTTGCTATCGAAGACCAACGAGCTGTCGAGTGGTATCAGCGGGCCGCCGACGTCGCTCTTTTCGAATTCGCTGTCGACCGGCAGGCCGGCGGCCTCGAGCGCCTGCGAGATCGCGTCGGCGCTCTTGTAGGCATTGTCGGCAAGTGTGGCGATGCGGGTGAGCTGCTGGCTCTCGATGGCCTTCAGCGAGTTGTTGATCGAAACGAAGAGCTTGTCTGCCCGGTCGGCCGCGCTTTCGCTCGGCAGCGGATCGGCGCGGGTCGACCACAGCGAGAACGGCCTGGTGTCGTTGCTGGCAAGGGGGGCGGCAAGGCTGGCGACGGAATAGGCCGTCGGCTGGATGCTGCCGGTCGCGTCGGCATGTTCGTCCGGCTTTGCCGCCGGCACGGGCGGCGTTGCGACCTCGTTTTCGGCTCGTTCGAGGATCGGGCCGAGACGGCCGTGACGCAGGCTGAGCTGGCTCTGCCGTTCCAGCAGCTCGCTGACCTTGGTTTCCATCAGCTGCTGATCGAGTAGCTGGCGGCTGGTGATGCGGTCGACCTGGCTGCGCAGTGCCGAGATACGGTCTTCGTAGGCCTGCTGCATGCGCGCCTGCCGCGCCGTCGTGGCGCCGATCAGATCGTCGCGCAGCACCAGATAGGAGGTCGCCAGCAGGTAGCCGATGACGATCGCCGCCAGCGCCGAGCCGCAAAATGCCGCAAGCCACGGGCGTATGGTGAAATGCCTTATCTGGTCGCCCCGGGCGATGATGACCGTGTGGGGCTCTCTGCGTCTGCCGAAGACCGCTGAATGACTGGCTACGTTCACGGGACCAAGCTTTCGTTACGACACCAACGACGAGCCTGATTACACATTATTAGGGTTAACAAAGTTTTGCCGGATCGAAGGACAGGCAAAGGTCTTCGCGCAAAACGGGTATCGAATTGCAGCGGCCTGGCGCAGCTCTCAAAGGGCGCGGGCCGCCTCCAGCACTTCTTCGGCGTGCCCCTTGACGCGGACGTTGCGCCAGATCCTGGCGATGCGTCCGTCCCGGCCAATCAGGAACGTCGCCCGCTCGACGCCCATATAGGTGCGACCGTAGAGCTTCTTTTCCACCCACAAACGGTAAGCTTCGATCACTTTGCGCTCTTCGTCGGCGACAAGGTCGACGCTCAGATCGTATTTCGCCTTGAATTTGTCGTGTTTCTTGACGCTGTCCGGCGAGAGCCCGATGACGACGGCGCCGGCCTTCTCGAACTCCGGCTTCAACTGCGAAAAGCCGATCGCCTCGTTGGTGCAGCTTGTGGTGTCGTCCTGTGGGTAGAAATAGAGTACGATGGGTTTTCCCAGCAATGCGGCGAGGCTGAGTGAACCGCCGCCGTCGCGCGGAAGATCGAACTGCGGCGCAACATCGCCCACGTCGAGGTCAGCCATACCGATGCCCTTGTTTGAAGTTACGCGCCAGGCTGCATCGATATAATGTCGAGCGGGGATTCGTCCACGATCGAATTCGTTTCAACGGAAGATTGCGTGGATCAGGAGCTACCGCAGCACGAGAAGATCAGGTTCAGGCGTGACGAGATCACCGACCTGGGAACCTTTCCGTCCGCGTGCCGCGTCCCGCCGCTCGGCCAGGCGTCGATCGGTCGCGGCGTCCGTTTGGTGGCGCGGCTGTTTGCCGGCCTTGTCGCCCTTGTGCTGCTGGCTGGCGCCGGCGTCTACGCGATCGGCGTGTCCGGCTTCGGCTCGGAGCGGCTTCGCGCGGAAGCCGAAACGGCAATCGAGAGATTGGCCGGCTTCGATGTCGACGTTGCCGTCGGGCCGGCCCGGCTGACGCTTGACGGGTCGAGCTTCATTGCGCTGCAGGTCAGCGACGTCAGCCTCAAGACCGCCGACGGAAAACCAATGGCCGATGCCGGCCGGGTCCGCTTCGGCATCCGGCTGATCCCGTTGCTTTCGGGCGAGGTACGGCTGACCAGCGCCCGGATTTCCGACGCGCACATCGTCATGGCGGCAATGCCGTCCGGCGGCGACTGGACGGCCGGGCTGCGCAACCAGGACGGCCTCATCGATCCGGAAAAACTTTCCGCCGCCGTCTTCGCCAACGTCAACCGCGCGCTCGATGCGGTGCGCGAGGATTCGATGCGCCAGATCGATCTGCGCAACGTCGAGCTGGAACTGCCCGAGACCGGATCGGTCAAGTCGGTCACCATCGCCGACGCCTCCGTGTCGCAGACGGGACCGGGAAGCATGGAGTTTTCATCCGATGCGGATGTCGACGGCAGGGCGCTTACCATCGCCGCTTCCGCCACCCGCGATCCGGCGACGCGACGCATCACCACGCTGGACGCCAGCATCCAGGCGGCGGATGCCGAAGCTGCGGCAGCAGGCGGCAAATTGGGCGCGATCGCCTTGAAGCTGGCGGGGTCGGAAGGGACCGGCGACAACAGTTCGCGGCTGACCGCCGCCCTGTCACTGACCGGGTCGGTGCTCGATCTCGGTTCGCGCGGCCTGCTTCCGGCCGACATCGATCTCGATGCGACGCTCGTCGCCGGGTCGAACAAGATCCAGGTCGAAAGCTTGCTGGTGAAAACCGGCCGCTCGACCTTCGATTTCGCCGGTTCGATCGGCCCGAAGCCCGCTACCGGCGCAGCGGGCGAGGAGCCATCCTATCGTTACGACCTGACCAGCGACGGTTCGACCCTGGCGCCTTCGGATTCGCCGGAGCCGGCGCTCAGCTTCATTGCCCGTATTGCCGGCGTCTACCAGCCGACGAGCCAAAAGCTGGTCGCCGAGCAGATCGGCGTCCGGTCCGGACCGGGCAGCGAAGTGCTGGGCACGGCTTCGGTTTCATTCGTCGCCAACCAGGCGCCGGGCATATCGGTGGCGCTCAATGTCCACGACATGCCGGTCTCGCACGTCAAGCAATTATGGCCTTGGTTTTCGGCGCGCAATGCCAGGCTGTGGGTGCTTAAGAACCTGTTCGGCGGCCGCGTCGTCGATGGCAGCCTGCAGTTCCAGGTCGTGCCCGGACGGCTCGGCAACGGCGTGCCGCTTTCCGCCGATGAAGTGTTCGGCCGATTCCAGGTCGAAGGATCGCGCTTCGACACGGCCGGCCGCATTCCGCCGATCCGCGATGCCGTCGGCGTCGTCGGCTTCCACGGCAATGACGTCGACGTCGCGCTGTCGTCGGGCAGCGTCTATATGCCGAGCGGCCGCACGGTGGCGGCGAGCAACGGCACGCTCACCGTCAAGGCGGCGAACCATCCGCCGGTGATCGGCGCGCTCGACATCGACGTCGCCGGCGAGGCGCCGGCAATCGCCGAGCTGGCATCGTTTGACCCGATCAACGCCATGCGCCATGTCGGCCTGCTGCCGGACGACCTGTCCGGCACGGTGACCGGCCACGTCAAGGCCGATATTCCGCTGCAGTCCGGTGTCGACTCTTCCAAACTCGATTGGCTGGTGGCGCTCGACTACCAGGACCTGTCGCTGGGCAAGCCGTTCGAGGGCCAGACGGTCAGCCATGCCGACGGCTCGATCACGGTCGCGCCCGACCGGGCGGTGATCTCGGCGAAGGCGCTGCTCAACGGCATTCCGGCCGAGCTCGACCTGATCGAGCCGCTCAGGGATGGCGGCCCGCCGCGCAGTCGTAAAGTGGCGCTGGTGCTCGACGACAAGACGCGCGCCACCGCCATGCCTGGCCTGTCGACGCTGCTTTCCGGAACCATCAAGGTGGCGATCGACAAGAGTGGCACCGGCAACCAGAACGTGTCGGCCGACCTGACCAATGCCAGGCTGGACATTCCCTGGGCCGGCTGGAGCAAGGGCCCCGGCATTCCCGCCAAGGTCGTCTTCGCCATGGCGAAGACCGGCGACACCACGACGCTCTCCAATTTCGAACTCGATGGCAAGACCTTTTCCATCGACGGCAGCGCGGTGCTGGTCAAGGGCGCCTTGTCCTCGGCCCAGTTCAGCAAGGTCACCTTGAACAGGGGCGACGACGTCGCCGTCTCGGTGAAGCGGTCGGGCAAGGCCTATGCTGTCGAGGTCAGCGGCAGCGCGCTGGACGCACGCTCGCTGATCAAGCAATTCACGTCCGATGTCGACACCGCCACCAAGACCACCGGCGTCGATGCGATCTCGGTCAGCGCCGACGTCAGCTCCCTGACCGGCTTCCACGACGAGGTGCTGTCGAATCTGAAGCTCGACTACAGCGCCGCAGGCTCCCGGGTGAACGGGCTCAAGGTGAGCGCCACGGCAAGTTCGGGAGCCGCCATCACCATCAGCAACACGGCCGGCGGCGGCCTGCGCACGCTCAACATGAAGTCGGCCGACGCCGGCGCCATACTGCGCTTCCTCAACATCTACGAGCATATGGAAGGCGGCTCCATCACGCTGGCGCTCACCGGGGCCGGCGACGGTCCGATGAAAGGCCAGGTCGACGCCAAGGACTTCTTTGTCGTCAACGAGCCGAAGCTCGCCTCGATCGTGTCGACGACGCCGGCCGGCGACAACCGCAGCCTCAACGAGGCGGTCAAAGGCAATCTCGACACGTCGAGGGTGAAGTTCGAGCGCGGTTTCAGCGAGATCGATAAGGGCAGCGGCTATCTCAAGCTGCGCAACGGCGTGCTGCGCGGCTCGCGCATCGGCACCACCTTCCAGGGCACGCTCTACGACCAGAACAACAATATGGACATGACCGGCACGTTCATGCCGGCCTACGGCGTAAACCGCATCTTCGGCGAACTGCCGCTGATCGGCGCGCTGCTCGGCAACGGCCGCGACCGCGGCCTGATCGGCGTCACCTACAGGCTCAAGGGCAACGCCAACAAGCCCAACCTGGAGGTCAATCCGCTATCGGTGATAGCGCCCGGGATTTTCAGGTCGATCTTCGAGTATCGCTGAGGTCAAAACCCAATTACCTCGAGCGACCGAGTTTTGATCTTAAGCGGCCGCTCGTCCGCCCCGCGAATTCACGCCCATGATCCAAAGGCGACTGACGTCCGCCCGGGCCTAAATGGCCGCTTTGCGCCTAATGTCGGCCGTTAAAGTTAGTTGTGCCACCTTACAGCGGACGTCACCGGCGACCGCGCTTGAGGGCGTAGTTGCGCCAGGAGCGGTCATTCGATGTTCTGCCGTTGAACGGCTTCATTCGCCAGTTTAGCGGAAATTGGGCGACAGCATGGTTGCCTGAACAGGGAAGTTCGAAACCCTCTTGGTCCGCGAATCCCGCTGATTGCACGCTGCGGTGCGATATTCTGCAAGATAGCCACCCAACCAACGCCGATAGCCGCATTGCTCTCGACAAGAGCACTCCTGCCGCAGACCACCTAGCTGGCAGACACTTGGCTGATCCCGGCATCGACCCAGGCACGCGTCTGCTCAAGCACTTCATCCGAGAGCGCGGGATCGTCGATCGCCCGGGCGAGGATTACTGCCCCCACCATCGCTGCCCAGCTTCCAATCGCCGTGCGGCGTCTGTCTGCCGGATCCAACTCCGGGAGCGCCTTGCCGATACGGTCGATCTGCGATCGTAGGCCTTCCGTCATGGCCGAGCGTGCAGCCGGGGTCTGATGGCGGATGGCTGCGGCAAGGCCCGCCGTCGGGCAACCGCCGGCGCAGTTGTCGCGATGCCGGGGCGAAAGATAGGAACCTACATAAGCGCGAAGATCGCCCCCTCCGCCTGAGTCCGCGGCGAGGACGTGGGCAAGGGTCTGCGCGATCAGGTCGTCCTTCGAACTGAAATGGCCATAGAAGCCGCCATGGGTGAGCCCGGCGGCCTTCATCACTTCCGCCACGCTGACCGCGTCGAACCCCTTCTCGCGAAACAGCCGGCTGGCCGCATCCAATATCCGGTGACGGTTCTCCGCCATCTGCTCTCGACTGACCTTCATTTCAAAATTCTCCGTCGGCCCCGTTGACATTTACATGATGCCCATCATATTTAGCCGCAATCATGATGATCGTCATGAATATAGGTTCCATCAAAGAAAAGAGCAATGCCATGACCACCATTCCATCAGTCCTCATCACCGGCGCCTCCACGGGCATCGGAGCTTCCTATGCCGAACGGTTCGCCCGCCGCGGACACGACCTCGTGCTGGTTGCCCGTGACGTGGCACGAATGGAGGCACTGGGAGCCCGGCTCCGTCAGGAAACTGGCGTTGCGATCGATATCATCCAGGCTGATCTTACGCAGCCTGCCGAGCTTGCAACGGTAGAGACGAGGCTGCGCGATGACGCCCGCATCGGGATTCTAGTCAACAATGCCGGAACAGCCATCGGCGGAAGCTTCATCGAGCAGAGTACCGATGACGTCGCACGGCTGGTTGCGCTCAACACGACCGCACTTCTGCGGCTTGCCAGCGCCATGGCCCCGCGTCTTGCGAAAGCTGGCGAAGGGTCGATCGTCAACATCGGTTCCGTGGTCGGGCTGGCGCCGGAGTTCGGCATGACGGTCTACGGCGCAACCAAAGCCTTCGTGCTGTTTCTGTCGCAGGGGCTCAGCCTCGAGCTTGAGCCGAAGGGCGTCTACGTCCAGGCCGTGCTGCCCGCCACGACGCGAACCGAGATCTGGGGCCACGTCGGCGCCGACATCAACACGCTCTCCAACGTGATGGAGGTGGACGATCTGGTTGACGCGGCGCTGGTCGGCTTCGACCGCCGCGAACCGGTGACCATCCCGCCACTCCCCGATGCCGGTCAGTGGGACGCGCTTCAGGCCGCGCGCCAGGCCATGCTTCCGAACTATCGGAACGAGCATCCCGCCGAGCGGTACCGCAAGGTCGCCTGAGCACCAACGAATCCATTTGATAACGACCTCGTCGCGGCGGGGACAAACAAGGTGACCTATGACCAACAAAGCACTTTTTGAGCCTTATTCTCTCGGCTCGCTGACGCTCTCCAATCGTATCGTCATGGCGCCCCTCACGCGCAATCGCGCTGGCCCGGGCTTCGTTCCGGGCGATCTTGCCGCCGAGTATTACGGCCAGCGGGCCTCCGCCGGCCTGCTGATCTCCGAGGCCACGCAGATCTCGCGGCAGGGACAAGGTTACCAGGACACGCCCGGCATCTATTCTCAGGCTCAGATCGACGGCTGGCGAAAGGTCACGACCGCGGTGCACGCCAAGGACGCGCGGATTTTCCTGCAGCTCTGGCACGTCGGCCGCGTCTCGCACGTCGATCTGCAGGAGAACGGCGCCGCGCCCGTCGCGCCCTCGGCAATCCGGGCCGCCACCAAGACGTTCGTGAACAACGGCTTTGTCGAGATTTCGGAGCCCCGCGCGCTGGCGCTCGACGAGCTTGCGGGGATCGTCAACGATTTCCGGCAAGCAGCCGCGAACGCCATTGAGGCCGGCTTCGATGGCGTCGAGATTCATGGCGCCAACGGCTATCTGCTGGACCAGTTCGCCAAGGACGGTGCCAATGTCCGCACGGATGCTTATGGCGGATCGGTCGAGAACCGCGCCCGGCTGATGCTGGAGGTTGCGACTGCGGTGGTCGAGGAGATCGGCGCAGAGCGCACCGGCATCCGGATTTCGCCCGTCTCGCCCGCCAACGGCGTCTCGAGCAGCGCCCCCCAGGCGCAGTTCGACTATATCGTCGATAAACTCGATGCTTTGGGCATCGTCTATATCCATGTCGTCGAGGGCGCCACGGGTGGATCGCGCGATGTCGCGCCGTTCGACTTCGGATCGCTCCGCCGGCGCTTCAACAATACCTATATCGCCAATAACGGCTACGACCTCGACCTCGCGGCGTCGCGGCTCGCCGAGGGCAAGGCGGATCTGTTCGCCTTCGGGCGCCCGTTCATCGCCAATCCCGACCTTGTGGAACGGCTGAAGACGCGCACGCCGCTGACGGAGTTCAACTCGGCGACGCTCTATGGCGGCGGCTCCGCTGGCTATACCGACTATCCCGCGATCGCCGCCTCAAGCCGCCCATGAGCTATCGGAGGGCGGCGCCTGCGAGGCAGCCATCCCACGTGACAGCAGCGCCTCAGGGCATCTCTCTGGCGTTCCGCTCGAACTGGTGTCCAAACCCAGGGATTCAGGAGGGCCATGGAGGGCTATAGCATAGACGTTAGCTCCTCTGGTCCGCCCAGGACCAGCCAGGCGAGATTCGTAGCACGTCGTACGTTCGCTTTACCGGCGCAAGCGGACCCGTTCACCGTGATTTCGACTGTCGTGAATGGGTCAGATCGCGTCGACACATGGAGGCGCCTGAATGTCCGCTTCTCACATTCCAAGCCTCCAAGCCGCAAGTCAGCTTCCGTGAACCGAACAAGACGTTCATCGAAGCGCCGCAGAACGTCCGCTATTTGCGCTACCTGCTCGATCCGATCGATGAGACGAATGGCACCTCGGCCATTCTCGGGAGCTAGCTGATTAACCTCGGCGGTGATTCCGAACCGAAGGTCAGCGCCGCAAGATGAAACCGGTTTCGGAAAAGATCTAACAGGAAGTACCGGGCCCTGGTCAGACCGGCCGCACCAGAACGTGTTTCTTCTTGCCGAGCGACAGTTTCGCGACGTTTCCCGGGCCAAGATCCTGCAGCGTCACCATCCTGCGATCGTCGGAAACTGGCTGGTCGTTGAGGCGCACGGCGCCGCCCTGGATATGCCGCCGTGCCTCGCCGTTGGACCCGGCCAGCCCGGCGGTGACGAACAGCGACAATATGCCGACGCCGGCTTCAAGATCGGCCCTGCCCACCTCGACGGTTGGCAGTGTTTCGGCGAGCGCCCCTTCTTCGAACGTCTTACGCGCCGTTTCGCTGGCCTCCTCCGCCGCCTCGCGGCCATGCAGCATGGCGGTGATTTCGGTGGCGAGGATCTTCTTGGCTTCGTTGATCTCCGAGCCGCCGAGCCGTTCGAGGCGTCCGACCTCGGCGAGTGGCAGGGTCGTGTAGAGCTTCAGGAAACGGCCGACATCGGCATCCTCGGTGTTGCGCCAGTATTGCCAGAACTCGTACGGGCTCAGCATCTCCGCATCGAGCCAGACCGCGCCCGAGGCCGACTTGCCCATCTTGGCGCCGGAGGAGGTGGTGAGCAGCGGCGTCGTCAGCGCATAAAGCTGCGCGCCTTCCATGCGATGGCCGAGATCGATGCCGTTGACAATGTTGCCCCACTGGTCGGAGCCGCCCATCTGCAACCGGCAGCCGAGGCGCTTGTAGAGCTCGACGAAGTCGTAGGCCTGCAGGATCATGTAGTTGAATTCGAGGAACGACAGCGACTGCTCGCGATCCAGCCGGAGCTTGACCGAATCGAAGGCCAGCATGCGGTTAACCGAAAAATGCCGGCCGACATCGCGCAGGAAATTGACGTAGTTGATGTCCATCAGCCAGTCGGCATTGTTGATCATGACGGCGTCGTTGGGGCCGCCGCCAAATTTGAGGTAGGGCGTGAAGTTGCGGCGGATGCCGGCGAGATTGTCCTCAATATCCTGCGGCGTCAAAAGCTTGCGCGCCTCGTCCTTGAACGACGGATCGCCGATCATCGAGGTGCCGCCGCCCATCAGCGCGATCGGCCGGTGGCCGGTCTGCTGCAGCCAGTAAAGCATCATGATCTGGATGAGCGACCCGGCATGCAGGCTCCTGGCGGTGGCGTCGAAGCCGATATAGGCGCTCACCGTTTCCGTGGCGAAAAGTTGGTCGAGGCCGGCATCGTCCGAGGTCTGGTGGATGAAACCGCGCTCGCTCATCGTGCGCAGGAAATCGGATTTGAAGACGGACATTTTCTTTCCCGAAAAGCTTCCGGCCGAACGCGGCTCGGCTATGCATGAAGGCGGGCGTTTAGCACTCAAGCGCGATCAGCAAAAGTGGAATCCGGTTTTTGCGACACCCTCTTGCCTTCTCCCCTTGTGGGAGAAGGTGGATTGGCGCGCAGCGCCGAGACGGTTGAGGGGTGTTGGACGGAGTGCCGTCGTTGCCAAGCTGGAACACCCCTCATCCGACCGCGCTTCGCGCGGCCACCTTCTCCCACAAGGGGAGAAGGGAGAACCCCAAGCGTGCGGCCTGCTTGCGTCATTGTTTCGGCTGGCGTAATGAGGCGCCGCGCCAGCGGGGCTCTTCCACTGGACCGCGCGGCATCGATCGAATGCCATATCCTGTGACAGAGTCGAGATGCCGGAGATATCCATCGTCATTCCTTGCCGGAACGAGGCGGCGAACCTGCCGCTTCTGCTCGACGAGATCGGCACTGCCATGGCCGGGCGGGACTTCGAGGTCATTGTCGTCGACGACGGCTCGACGGACGATACGCCTTCGGTGCTTGCCGCAGAGGCAGCGCTTCGCCGGTTTCCGCTGCGCCATCTCAGGCATGAAAAATCCGCCGGACAGTCGCTCTCGGTGCGCTCGGGCGCCTGGGCGGCGCGCGGCGATATCGTCGCCACCATCGATGGCGACGGTCAGAACGACCCCGGCTACATCCCGGTGTTGATCGACGCGCTGCGGCAGGCTGGTCCCGAAGTCGGGGCCGCGCAGGGACAGCGTCTGAAGCGCCGCGACAGCAAGATCAAGCAACTGGCGTCGCGTTTCGCCAACGGGCTGAGAAAAGCCATCCTGCACGACGAGACGCGGGATACCGGCTGCGGCCTCAAGGCGATCTACACCGACATTTTGCGGAAATTGCCGTTCTTCGACGGCACCCACCGCTTTGTTCCGGCGCTGGTCATCCAGGAGGGCTACCGCGTCGTCCATTGCGATGTCGTCGACCGCTCCCGCCGTCACGGCAAATCGAATTACGGCATCTTCGATCGCGGCCTGCAGGGCGTGCTCGATCTTGCCGGCGTCTGGTGGCTGCGCCGCAGGCGCCGCAGAATGCCCAAAGTAGAGGAAATCAGGCATGGGTAACGTGCTTCAGGAATTGGCGACCTGGCTTCACGATGTTTTCGTCAAGCAATTCGATGCCTGGGTTCTGCTCGGCTTCGTCGCCCAGTTCTTCTTCACCATGCGCTTTCTGGTGCAGTGGGTGGCGTCGGAAAAGGCCAAGCGCAGCGTCGTGCCGATCGCCTTCTGGTTCTTTTCGCTGTTCGGCGGCGGCCTGCTGCTGATCTACGCCATCCAGCGTCAGGATCCGGTGTTCATCGCCGGCCAGGCCATGGGCCTGTTGATCTACATCCGCAATCTCTGGCTGATCGCCAACGAGCGCAAGGCGGCGATGACCAAGGTCGATTGAGCCCGCCACCGCGGCCTGAACCGGTCGAGCAAGCAATCCGGATTACTTGCCGTCCAGCCCGCCGTAAGACCTTACCAGCCGGACCATGTCGGCCGAATCGGCAGTCTCGCTCTCGAGCCCCTCGGCGACACCGACGCGGTCGGCGGCCGGGCGGTTCTGGCTGACTTTCCATTTGCCGCTGATTTCGGTGATTTCGATCTCCAGGCCGACGATGCCTTTGATCTGCGACTGGATGAAGGGTGCCGGCGCGTCGGTCACCGCCCACGGCGCCGAGCGGCTGCCCTCCTGCGACATCGTCAGATCGGAAATCTGCTCGGCCAGCCAATCTTGGTCTTCGATCACCGTGACGCTGCCGCGCACCTGGACGATGGCGTAGTTCCAAGTCGGTACCACCTTGCCGGTTTCACGCTTGGTCTCGTACCAGGACGGCGTCACGTAGGCATCGGCGCCCTGGAAGACGACCAGCACCGGCGCCGGGGGATTGTCGGCCAAAAGCCGCCATTGCGGATTGGCTTTGGCCAAATGGGCGCGCAGCCTGCCGTTCGGTGGCACATCCGCGTCTAGAAGAAAGGGAATCGCGTTGGCGACCGGCCCCTCGACGCCGTTCGACACCAGCAGGCCAAGCGGATGCGCCCGGACCAGCCCGTGCAGGACGTCCGGCCGTGTTTCCTGGAAGTGAGGCGGTTGGTACATCGCCGATTATCTCAGCCGCTTCGGCCGTGGGTCGGACAGTTCCCCGGCCAGCCGGCGATCCAGATAGTCCGCGCATTCCTCGATCAGAAGCTCCGCATGGTTGGCAAAGAAATGGTTGGCGCCGGGCAGGGTCTTCTGGGTGATGGTAATGCCCTTTTGCGTGTGCAGCTTGTCGACCAGGCCCTGCACGTCCTTGGGCGGCGCGACCTTGTCGGCGTCGCCGTGGATGATCAGGCCGGACGACGGGCATGGCGCCAGGAACGAGAAATCATAGGTATTGGGCTGCGGCGCGACCGAGATAAAGCCCTCGATCTCCGGCCGGCGCATCAGAAGCTGCATGCCGATCCACGAGCCGAACGAATAGCCGGCAACCCAGCAGCTCTTGGAATCCGGATGCAGCGACTGCACCCAGTCGAGCGCCGCGGCGGCGTCGGACAATTCGCCGGTGCCGTGGTCGAACTCGCCCTGGCTGCGGCCGATGCCGCGGAAATTGAAGCGCAGCGTGGTGAAATTGCGCTTCTGGAACATGTAGAAGAGGTCGTAGACGATCTTGTTGTTCATCGTCCCGCCGAACTGGGGGTGCGGGTGCAGGACGATGGCAATCGGCGCGCTCTTTTCCTTCGAGGGCTGATAACGACCCTCCAGGCGGCCGGCCGGACCGGTGAAAATGACCTCAGGCATGAAATACTCCACTTGGCATAAATTGCGCGGCGCCCGGAACAACTCTTCCTCTGGCCCCAGTCTTCCCTAGGCCTTGACGCAGGGCGAGCGTCTTTCTAGAAGCTAGTTTAGAATTGTTCAAAACTGGGCGGCCAAAAATTGTGGCTCGGCCACCCGCGCCGCAAGCCGCGTAAATAGGACGTCTTGCCTTGCAATTTCAAGGAAATAACGCGCTATCTTCGCGGAACGGCTTTTGAAGGGACCAGTTGGACGGAAATGGCCGGAGCACGCGCCTATCTCGACTACAACGCCAGCGCGCCGCTGCTTGCCTCGGCGCGCGCGGCGGTGGTGGCTGCGCTCGACGTTGCCGCCAACCCGTCCTCGGTTCATGCCGAGGGCCGCGCTGCACGGCGGCTGATCGAGGACGCCAGGCGCGACGTGGCGCGACTGGTCAACGCCAAAGCCGAGCATGTCGTATTCACCTCCGGCGCGACGGAAGCGGCCTCGACGCTGCTGACGCCGGACTGGCAGATGGGGCGCGGCGCTGTCCGTATGAGCCGGCTCTATGTGTCCGAGGCCGATCATCCTTGCCTGCTGAACGGCGGGCGTTTCCCAGCGGCGCAGGTGACACGGATCGGCGTCGACGCCGACGGCGTCGCCAGGCTCGACGTTTTGGCCGAGGCTCTCGCCCAGCATGACAAGGCCGAAGGCTTGCCGCTGGTGGCCATCCACGCTGCCAACAATGAGACCGGCGTCATCCAGCCGGTTGGCCGCATTGCCGAAATCGTCAAGGCGGCGGGTGGCATCCTGGTTGTCGATGCCGTGCAGGCGGCGGGCCGCATTCCGCTCGATATGTCAGCGGGTTACGCAGACTATCTGATTCTCTCCTCGCACAAGATCGGCGGACCCAAGGGCGTCGGCGCCATGGTCGCGGCGTCGGACCTGATGATGCCGAAGCCGCTGGTCAGCGGCGGCGGCCAGGAAAAGGGCCATCGCGGCGGCACCGAAAACCTGGCGGCGATTGCCGGGTTTGGCGCGGCGGCGCGTGAGGCGTCTGCCGGCTTGCAAACGATCGAAACGGTGCGGCAGCGTCGCGACGAAATCGAGGCGATCGTGAAAACGCTTGTTCCGGACGCCGAAATCTTCGGGACCGGCGCGCCAAGGCTTGCCAATACGACATTCTTCGCTATTGCCGGCATCAAGGCCGAGACGGCGCAGATTGCCTTCGACCTAGCCGGTGTGGCGCTCTCGGCTGGATCGGCCTGTTCGTCGGGCAAAGTAGGGCCGAGTCACGTGCTGAAAGCCATGGGTTATGGCGACAGCCTCGGCGCGTTGCGCGTGTCCGTCGGCCACGCGACCAGCGCTGAAGACATTGAGCTGTTCCGTTCGGCGCTGGCGACGATCGTCGCGCGCCAAGCCGGTAAGGAAAAGGCAAGCAGGGAACGAGCCGCCTGAGCGCGGCAGACGAAATGTAGGGCTTGCGGCCTGGTAGAAGCCGTGCGTTCGAATTTGGCCGGGTGAATTTCCGGCATGAACGCACTATATGAAGCTTACGCCGCCTCGGGTGCCTGATGGGTGCTCGTTTGCGGTGCCATAGTTTGAAAACTGCCGGGCCTTGACCCCGGCGTGGATGGAGAACGCTGATGCCTGCTGTGCAGGAGACGATCGATCGAGTTCGAAAGATCGATGTCGACCAGTATAAATACGGATTCCAGACCGAAATCGCGATGGACAAGGCCCCCAAGGGCCTGAGCGAAGACATTATCCGCTTCATTTCGGCGAAGAAGGACGAGCCATCCTGGATGCTGGAATGGCGCCTGGAAGCCTATCGCCGCTGGGTGACGCTGGACGAGCCGAAATGGGCGCGCGTCCACTATCCTAAAATCGATTTCCAGGACCTCCACTATTACGCCGCGCCCAAGAGCACGCCGGGGCCGACTTCGCTCAGCGAGGTCGATCCCGAACTGCTGAAGGTCTATGAGAAGCTCGGCATTCCGCTCAGGGAACAGGAAATCCTCGCCGGCGTGCAGAAGACCGATGCGTCGGAGTTCGAGGAAGCCAGCGACAACGTCTACAAGTCGGGCCGCGTCGCCGTCGATGCGGTGTTCGATTCCGTCTCCGTCGTCACCACTTTCAAGAAGGAGCTGGCGCAGGCCGGCGTCATCTTCTGCTCGATCTCGGAAGCCATCCGCGAGCATCCGGAGCTGGTGAAGAAGTATCTCGGCTCGGTCGTGCCGACCTCCGACAATTTCTACGCAACGCTGAATTCGGCCGTGTTCACCGACGGTTCGTTCGTCTTCGTGCCCAAGGGCGTGCGCTGCCCGATGGAATTGTCGACCTATTTCCGCATGAACGAGAAGAATACCGGCCAGTTCGAGCGCACGCTGATCATCGCCGAGGAGGGGGCTTACGTCTCCTATCTCGAAGGCTGCACGGCGCCGCAGCGCGACGAGAACCAGCTTCACGCCGCGGTGGTCGAACTGATCGCGCTCGACGATGCCGAGATCAAATATTCGACGGTGCAGAACTGGTATCCCGGCGACGCCGAAGGCAAGGGCGGCATCTACAATTTCGTCACCAAGCGCGGCGACTGCCGCGGCCATCGCTCGAAGATTTCGTGGACGCAGGTCGAGACCGGTTCGGCGATCACCTGGAAATATCCGAGCTGCATCCTGCGCGGCGACGATTCCTCTGGCGAGTTCTATTCGATCGCCGTCTCGAACGGCTACCAGCAGGTCGACAGCGGCACCAAGATGATCCACCTCGGCAAGAACACGTCGAGCCGCATCATCTCCAAGGGCATCGCCGCCGGCTACTCGCAGAACACCTATCGCGGCCAGGTCTCGGCGCACCGCAAGGCGACCAACGCCCGCAACTTCACCAATTGCGACTCGCTGCTGATCGGCGACCAGTGCGGCGCACACACCGTGCCCTACATGGAAGCCAAGAATTCGACCGCGCAGTTCGAGCACGAGGCGACCACTTCGAAGATTTCAGAGGACCAGAAGTTCTACGTCATGCAGCGCGGCATTCCGGAAGAAGAGGCGATCGCGCTGATCGTCAACGGCTTCGTCAAGGACGTCATCCAGCAGCTGCCGATGGAGTTCGCGGTCGAGGCGCAGAAACTGATCGGGATCAGCCTCGAGGGGAGTGTAGGGTAGTAACGTCGCCATGAACCTTGTTGACAGAGACGTATCCCCACATACCGACGCGCAGGAGTTTGTGCGCGAACAGAATGCTCGTGGGGAAGACCCGATTAAGACGATCAAGGAGATTCGCGGACGGTATGGGCTCGAACTCCAGCCGGCTCGTGATTTGGTCGTGACATCTGACGAAGTTGAAAAATTTCTTAGCAGTCAGCGGGCGTCGGGCGTTTCGCGTTTGGACGCGCGGCGTTCGGTAAAACGTCGGTTCGGCTGCGGCGGGAAGGAAGCGCTCGGCTTTATTGACGGGTCCGGCCTCTGGTCTGAGGAGGGCACGAGTCCATGAAGGCGAGATTGACGTAACACATTCATTCAGCGGCTAACGCCACGATCCAATACGACTGAAAGACTGCAAAAAATGCTTGAGATAAAAAACCTCCATGCCCGTATCGTCGACGACGGCACCGAGATCATTCGCGGCCTGAACCTGACGGTCAGGGCCGGCGAGGTCGCCGCCATCATGGGGCCGAACGGCTCGGGAAAATCGACGCTGTCCTATATCCTTGCCGGGCGCGAGGATTATGAGGTCACCGAGGGCGACATCCTCTACAACGGCCAGTCGATCCTCGAAATGGATCCCGCCGAGCGCGCAACCGCCGGCATCTTCCTCGCCTTCCAGTATCCGATGGAGATACCGGGCGTGGCGACGATGGAATTTTTGAAGGTCGCGATGAACGAGCAGCGCAAGGCGCGCGGCCAGGAGCCGCTGAAAATCCCGGAATTCCTCAAGCGCGTGAAGGAAGCTGCCGCCTCGCTCAACATGGACATGGCGATGCTGAAGCGGCCGCTCAATGTCGGCTTTTCCGGCGGCGAGAAGAAGCGCGCCGAGATCCTGCAGATGAAGCTGCTCGAGCCGAAGCTGTGTGTCCTCGACGAGACCGATTCCGGACTCGATATCGATGCGCTGAAGATCGTCGCGGACGGCGTCAACACGCTGCGCTCGCCGGATAGGGCCATTGTCGTCATAACCCACTACCAGCGCCTGCTCCAATACATCGTGCCGGATACGGTGCACGTGCTCTACAGGGGCCAGGTGATCAAGTCGGGCGACAAGTCGCTGGCGCTCGATCTCGAGGCCAATGGCTATGCCGGCGTGATCGGGCAAGCCGCGTGAGATGCCGGAAGGCGGGACGAAACTGATGAATATGCACACGACACCCCAGCGAACATTGGCCGAAACGGCGCTGATCGACGCCTTTGGCGAGCGGCTGTCGCTGCTGCCTGGCGACGGCGCGGTGATGCTGAAGCGCGACGACGCCATCGAGGCGATCAAGAGCGGCCTGCCGACGCGGCGCATCGAATCCTGGCACTATACGGACCTGCGCCGGCTGCTGACCTCGGTGCCGGACTTCGATCCGGCAGCGGTCGCGAAAGCCATTGCGCCGATCGTCGAAGGCTCCTCGGTTTTGCCGGTGCTGAACGGCGTTTCGAGTACGAAACTGCCCGGTATCGAAGGCGTTGCCGTGCAGCGCCTGTCGGAGAAGCTGACCGACGGCAGCATCGCCCCGGGGCTGGATTCCTATGGCAGCGACGACGCCATCGGCGCGCTCAACACTGCCTTTGTCGCCGACGGCTATTTCGTCGACATCGCCGACGGTGCCCAACTGGAAAAGCCGATCGAATTGCAGAATTTGCAGGCCGGTGGACAGACGCATGTACGCCTGGCCGTCCGTGTCGGCGCCGGCGCCAAGGCTGTCGTCGTCGAGCGCCAGGCAGGCGAGGGGGCGGCGCTGGTCAGTTCGGTCAGCCAGCTTGTGCTTGGCGAGGGCGCCGAAGTGACATGGCTCATCGTGCAGGAGCATCCGGATACGGCGACGCACCTTGCCCAGTTCAAGGCGCATCTCGGCAAGAATTCGAAACTGACGCTGTTCGTCATGAATGCCGGCGGCAAGCTGGTGCGCCAGGAGGTCGTTGTGAAGACGACCGGCGAGGGCGCCGAATTCACCTTGCGCGGCATCAATCTGCTCGCCGGCGATACCCATACCGATGTCACTATGGTGCTCGACCACGCCGTACCGCACACAGCCTCGACCGAAGTCATCCGCAATGTGGTGACCGGCAAGGCGCGCGGCGTCTTCCAGGGCCGCATCAACGTCCACCAATATGCGCAGAAGACCAACGCCAAGATGGCCTGCAACACGCTGCTTCTGTCGGACGACGGCGAGTTCTCGACCAAGCCGGAGCTCGAAATCTTCGCCGACGACGTCGTCTGCGGCCATGGCGCGACCGTCACCGAGATCGACCACAGCCATCTGTTCTACCTAATGGCGCGCGGCGTCGACGAGAAGACCGCGCGCGGCTTGCTGGTCAAGGCCTTCGTCGCCGAAGTGATCGAGGAACTGGACGACGAGGCCATCGTCGAGGCGCTGGAAGCACGGCTCGACGATTGGTTTTTGACGCACGGGTAGAGGTGACTGAGGGGTTGGTGCCAACACCCCTCATCCGTCGCCTTCGGCGCCACCTTCTCCCACAAGGGGAGAAGGAGAGGCGCTCTTCCTTCTCCCCTTGTGGGAGAAGGTGGCCGAGCGAAGCTCGGTCGGATGAGGGGTGCTGGACAGAATGAGGCGGTGCCTCGAGAGAGCTTGTAATGGACCAGAAAGTCGAAAACATCCCCTATGACGTCGAGGCGATCCGCCGCGACTTCCCGATCCTGTCGCGGCAAGTCTACGGCAAACCGCTGGTCTATCTCGACAATGGCGCCTCGGCGCAGAAGCCACAGGCGGTGCTCGACGCTATCCAGCACGCCTATTCCCAGGAATATGCCAACGTCCATCGTGGCCTGCATTTCCTGTCGAATGCCGCGACCGACGCCTATGAGAAGGCTCGCGAGACGGTGCGCCGTTTCCTCAATGCGCCGAGCACCGACAACATCGTCTTCACCTCGAATACCACGGCGGCGATCAACACGGTCGCCTATGGTTTCGGCATGCCGAATATCGGCGAAGGCGACGAGATCGTGCTGTCGATCATGGAGCATCATTCCAACATCGTGCCGTGGCATTTCATCCGCGAGCGGCAGGGCGCGAAGCTGGTCTGGGTACCGGTCGACGATCTCGGCGTTTTTCACATCGAGGAATTCGAAAAGCGGCTGACCGATCGGACAAAACTGGTCGCCATAACCCATATGTCGAACGCGCTGGGCACGGTGACGCCGATGAAGGAGATCGTGCGCATCGCGCACGCGCGCGGCATTCCGGTGCTGGTCGACGGCAGCCAGAGCGCCGTGCATATGCCGATCGACGTGCAGGATCTCGACTGCGATTTCTTCGTCTTCACCGGCCACAAGGTCTATGGCCCGTCGGGCATCGGCGTGCTCTATGGCAAGAAGGATATTCTGGAGCGCATGCGCCCGTTCATGGGCGGCGGCGAGATGATCGAGGAGGTGACGCAAGACATCGTCACCTACAACGATCCGCCGCACCGTTTCGAGGCCGGCACGCCGCCGATCGTGCAGGCAATCGGGCTTGGTGCCGCGCTCGAATACATGGAAAAGATCGGCCGCGAACGCATCGCCGCGCACGAGGCCGATTTGAAGGACTATGCGCATCAAAAACTGCGCGCCATCAACTCGCTGCGCATCTTCGGCGATGCGCCCGGCAAGGGCGCCATCATCTCGTTCGAGCTGCAGGGTATCCATGCCCATGACGTGTCGATGGTCATCGACCGGCAGGGAGTGGCGGTCCGCGCCGGCACGCATTGCGCGCAGCCGCTGTTGAAACGCTTCGGCGTAACATCCACATGCAGGGCGTCGTTCGGCATGTATAATACCAGGGCCGAAGTCGATGCTTTGGCCGATGCGCTGGAAAAAGCGCGAAAATTCTTCGGGTGACGATCATGGATGATGCCAGCCACACCGCCGAGACCAATTCGGAAGCGACGACCAATGCGGCGGTTTCCGGATCGACAATCCCCGCCGACGAATTGGCGCGGCTGACCGACGACATCGTCTCGGCGCTGAAGACGGTCTACGACCCGGAAATCCCGGCCGACATCTACGAGCTAGGCCTGGTCTACAAGATCGACATCGAGGACGACCGCTCGGTCAAGATCGACATGACGCTGACCGCGCCCGGCTGCCCGGTGGCCGGCGAAATGCCGGGTTGGGTCGAAAATGCCGTCGGCGCCGTCGAAGGCGTTTCCGGCGTCGAGGTCAACATGACCTTCGATCCCCCCTGGTCGCCCGACCGCATGTCGGAAGAGGCACAGGTGGCGGTGGGCTGGTAGTAGCATCCGACCAGACAGAGGCTGGCGCACTTGCGCCGGGTACAAAACTTCACCATTTTAGGTGAGGAATCATTCGGCAGGCCTTGAACCTGCAAAGAATAGAGAAGGAAAGACATGGGACGCTTCGCCGTCATCACGATGACCGAAAAGGCTGCCGACCGGGTGCGCGAGATCGTCGCGACCCGTGAGAATGCGCATGGCATTCGCCTTGGCATCAAGAAGGGCGGCTGCGCCGGCATGGAATATACGGTCGATCTGGTGACCGAGCCGAACACCAAGGACGACCATATCGAGCGCGATGGCGCCCATGTCTATGTCGCGCCGGAGGCGGCACTTTTCCTGTTCGGCACCGAGATGGATTTCGAGCAGACGACACTGCGAACCGGCTTCACCTTCCGCAATCCGAACCAGAGCTCGGCCTGCGGCTGCGGCGAATCGGTCGAATTGAAGCCGGCTGATCTGAAGGCACTGGCCGAGGCGCGCGCTTCGGCCTGAGGTTTTCGTTCTCCCCGTCACTATACGGGGAGAAGGTGGCCCGAAGGGCCGGATGAGGGGCCGAGCCGGCGTTCGCAATGTTTGCGCCGCCCCACATCTGCCTGCCGGCATCTTCTCCCCGTATAGCGACGGGGAGAAGAACGCTAATCCACCCACATCCCCGTTCGCTTGTGCCAGTCTGCGATCGACTCCTCCGGGTAGACGTCGAAGACCTTGTCGCCCTTGCCGATATCCGGCTCGACCCAATTCGCCTTGTATTTCAGCATCAGATGCACCTTCTCCGGCGGTTTCGGCAGGTCTGTGTCGACAGCCGAGGCGAACGGATGCACAAGCTCCGGCCAGGTCGGATCGTAGAGCCAGAGTGCCGTCCCGCATTTCGTGCAGAAGTTCCGCTCGCCCGTCGAGGTCTCGCGTTGCGGGTGCTCGTCGTCCTCGATCTCGGCGCGGTAGACGCCGAGATGGCGCTTGCCCTGGATTTTCAGCGTCTCGTAATCGGCGCCGAGATTGATGGCAAAACCGCCACCGCCCTGCTGCTTGCGGCAGATCGAGCAGTAGCACAGCATGAACGGCACCGGCGTGTGGCTTTCCACCTCGAAACATACGGCATTGCACCGGCAGGACCCTTTGAGCAGAAGCGGCATGAAAAACTCCGACGAAATTGATTCTGAACTTGTCAGGATGGTGCCGGTTGCGTCGATGACAAGGGGAAATCCGGGTGACATGATCGCCGCATGGACAACGAGCGCATAGAAGAGCTTTTCGAAGGCCTCGGCCCGGTCAGCATCCGCAAGCTGTTCGGCGGCAAGGGCATCTATTTCGACGGCGTCATCGTCGCCATCGTCATCGGTGGCGAATTGATGCTGAAGGCCGACGCCGAAAGCGCCCCGGATTTCGAAGCGGCCGGCTGCCGGCAATGGACCTATACCGGCTCGCGCCACGGCAAGCTCGTGTCGATGCCCTATTGGAGCGTTCCCGACAGCGCCTTCGACGATCCCGACGAGATGGCGATCTGGGCACGCCGCGCCTACGAGGCAGGACGGCGCGCCGGCAAATAGGCTGCGTCATGCTTCGGCAATTCCGGGCCGCACTTCATACCAGTCCCGCGCTTCGGGCACGAGCGCCAGCGCCTCGGCAAAGCCGGCGCCGGTGAGGGCGGCACCCTCGACGGCAAGCATCGCTGCGGCAACGCCTTCCCGCAGCGCTGCGCGCAGCGTCAGGCCGCGCAGCAGGGCGGCGATCGTCGCGCCTGCCAATGCGTCGCCGGCGCCGGCAGCATCGGTCCGCTTTTGTAGCGGCGGTGGCGAGATCGAGAACGCGCTCAATTCGTCGAAACCGAGCACTGGTTCGTCGCCGGCGGTGATCACGCCGCTTTTCAGCCCGGCGCGTCTCAGGCCGTCGACGATGCCTTGATCGATTTGGACGCCGGCGAGCACGCCGGCCTCGTGCCGGTTCATGAAGGCCATCGCCAGACGGTCGAGCACCGGCGTCAGCCGCGCCGCTTTGTTGGGCGAGACCGCAAGCGCAAACACCGGCTTGCCAGCGGCGAGTGCCGCTAGCCGCTCCAGCGCGGTCGACGGCAGGTTGGCGTCGCACAGCACCGCGTCGGCCGAACCGATCGCTTCCCGCACCTTGGCGCGGCGGATCTGCTTGGGAAGCGCCAGCTCGTAGAGCACCATGTCGGCAAGGCCGGCGATCAGCCCGCCGTCGCTGTCGATCAGCATCGTATGGCTTGGCGTCGCGCGGTCGAGGAACACCGCCGACAGGTCGGCAACGCCGGCCTCGGTGACGGCGCGTAAGACCGTGTCGCCAAGCGCATCGCCGCCGCGCACCGAAAGCAGCGCGGCCGAGGCGCCGCGTCGCACCGCATAGCGCAAGGCGTTGAAGACGGCACCGCCGACATGCTCGCGCATCGTGCCGGGGTTGGAAGCGGCCGCCACGAAGGCGCCGGCAACCCGGCCGCGCCGCTCGATATAGGCGCCGCCCACGGCCAGGATCGTCGGGGATTTGATCATGCCGTCAAAATGCCCTTTAGTTGTTGCCCGGGGGAGACTAGGTCGCCGGGCGGAACCCTGCAATCGCGGGTCCGATTCGGTTGGTGACGGCAACGGCGCCGCATGCGAGGCGAGACACATCGGAAGCAATAATTGCGAAACAAAAATAGAACAAATAGGGATATGCGTTATTTTTCAAGCCCTTGGTGCTCATTGACAAATGAGAACAAATGAGGTACATTCTTTTAAGGATTGCGGGATTGTCCGGCCTCCATTGACGACCACGGGGTGATGTATCATGGCTCAGAATTCTTTGCGGCTTGTAGAGGACAAAGCGGTGGACAAATCAAAGGCTCTGGATGCGGCGCTGTCGCAAATTGAGCGTGCCTTCGGCAAGGGCTCGATCATGCGGCTCGGCGCGAACGAGCAGGTCGTCGAGATCGAGACGGTGCCGACCGGCTCGCTTGGGCTGGACATCGCGCTTGGCGTCGGCGGCCTGCCGCGCGGCCGCATCGTCGAGATCTACGGGCCGGAAAGCTCGGGCAAGACGACGCTGGCGCTGCACACGGTGGCCGAAGCCCAGAAGAAGGGCGGCATCTGCGCCTTCGTCGATGCCGAGCACGCGCTCGACCCGGTCTATGCCCGCAAGCTCGGCGTCGATCTCGAAAACCTTTTGATCTCGCAGCCCGATACCGGCGAGCAGGCGCTGGAGATCTGCGACACGCTGGTGCGCTCCGGCGCCATCGACGTGCTGGTGGTCGATTCGGTGGCGGCGTTGACGCCGCGGGCGGAAATCGAAGGCGAGATGGGCGATTCGCTGCCCGGCCTGCAGGCCCGCCTGATGAGCCAGGCACTGCGCAAGCTCACCGCCTCGATCTCGCGCTCCAACACCATGGTCATCTTCATCAACCAGATCCGCATGAAGATCGGCGTCATGTTCGGTTCGCCCGAGACGACGACCGGCGGCAATGCGTTGAAATTCTATGCCTCGGTCCGCCTCGACATCCGCCGCATCGGCTCGGTCAAGGATCGCGACGAGGTCGTCGGCAACCAGACCCGCGTCAAGGTCGTCAAGAACAAGCTGGCGCCGCCCTTCAAGGTGGTCGAGTTCGACATCATGTATGGCGAGGGCGTCTCCAAGACCGGCGAGCTGGTCGATCTCGGCGTCAAGGCGGGCGTGGTCGAAAAGTCGGGCGCCTGGTTCTCCTACAATTCGCAGCGTCTTGGCCAGGGCCGCGAAAACGCAAAACTGTTCCTGCGCGACAATCCCGACACGGCGCGCGAGATCGAGCTGGCGCTACGGCAGAATGCCGGGCTGATCGCTGAGAAATTCCTTGAGAACGGCGGCTCAGAAAGCAGCGACGACGGTTTCGAGGACGACGCTGGGGTGATGTAGGGCAAGCGACGCCTCGCTGAGCCTCAGCCAGGTTTCGATTTGATGTTTTGATTTTGAGTTTGCGTAATCGATGCGTTTCGAACCGCCGGCCCAGGCCGGCGGTTCGCGTTTGACGGCGAGGCAGACGCATTTCAAGGCGCTGGTGAAAGCCGGGATTTGAGCCCATTTGGTGTTTCTGGACAGGCTGCGGTGCGACCGCTAAAAGGCCATGTCTATTTTCCGCCGGCAGCCGGCGGTTCTCTCGAAAAGGCAGTATTCATGAGCGGCGTCAACGAGATCCGGTCGGCATTTCTCGACTATTTTCGCAAGGAAGGTCACGAGGTCGTCGCGTCAAGCCCGCTGGTGCCGCGCAACGACCCGACGCTGATGTTCACCAATGCCGGCATGGTGCAGTTCAAGAACGTTTTCACCGGTCTGGAGAAGCGGCCCTATTCGCGCGCCACGACTGCCCAGAAGAGTGTTCGCGCCGGCGGCAAGCACAACGACCTCGACAATGTCGGCTACACCGCGCGCCACCTGACCTTCTTCGAGATGCTCGGCAATTTCTCCTTCGGCGACTATTTCAAGGAGCGGGCCATAGAGCTTGCCTGGAACCTGATCACCAGGGAGTTCGGGCTGAAGAAGGACAAGCTGCTGGTCACCGTCTACCACACCGACGACGAGGCGGCTTCGTACTGGAAGAAGATCGCCGGCCTTTCGGACGATCGCATCATCCGCATCGCGACTTCGGACAATTTCTGGGCGATGGGCGACACCGGGCCTTGCGGGCCGTGTTCGGAGATATTCATCGACCGTGGCGAGCATATCTGGGGCGGCCCTCCCGGCAGCCCCGAGGAGGACGGCGACCGTTTCCTCGAGTTCTGGAACCTGGTGTTCATGCAGTATGAACAGGTGACGAAAGACGAGCGCATCGACCTGCCGCGTCCGTCGATCGACACGGGCATGGGCCTCGAGCGCATGGCCTCCATCCTGCAAGGCGTTGAAAGCGTCTTCGAAACCGACCTGTTCCGTCACCTGATCGACGCCGCATCGTCGGCGCTCGGCCGCGGTCCGGATGCGGACGCCGTCGCATCGTTGCGCGTCATCGCCGATCACCTGCGTTCGTCCTGCTTCCTGGTCGCCGACGGCGTGCTGCCGTCCAACGAAGGCCGCGGCTACGTGCTTCGTCGCATCATGCGCCGCGCCATGCGCCACGCGCAGTTGCTCGGCGCCCGCGATCCGCTGATGTGGCGCCTGGTGCCGGCGCTGGTCCGCGAGATGGGCCAAGCCTACCCGGAACTGGTGCGCGGCGAACAGATGATCACCGAAACGCTGAAGCTGGAAGAGACGCGCTTCCGCAAGACGCTGGTGCGAGGCTTGGGCTTGCTTTCGGAGGCGACGGAAAAGCTGGCCTCCGGCGACATGCTGGATGGCGAGACAGCGTTCAAGCTCTACGACACCTATGGCTTTCCGCTCGATCTGACGCAGGACGCGCTGCGCCAGCGCAACATCTCGGTCAACCTTGCCGGCTTCACCGAGGCGATGGAGCGGCAGAAGGCGGAGGCGCGCAAAAGCTGGGCCGGCTCCGGCGACGTGGCGACCGAGACGGTTTGGTTTCCGGTGCGCGAGAACGCCGGCGCCACCGAGTTCCTCGGCTATGAGACCGAGCAGGCGGAAGGCCTCATCCAGGCGCTGGTCAGGGACGGCAAGACCGTCGACAGCGCCGGCAAAGGTGACGCCGTTGCCGTGGTTGTCAACCAGACGCCGTTCTATGGCGAGTCCGGTGGCCAGATGGGCGACACCGGCGTCATTTCGGGCGACGGGTTCTCGATCGAGATATCCGATACCCAGAAGAAGGCCGATGGGCTTTTCGTCCATCTCGGCAAGGTGGCTAACGGCACGGTCAAGACAGGCGCGACCGTCGAGCTGAAGGTGGACCACGCGCGCCGCTCCAGGCTGCGCGCTAACCATTCCGCCACGCATCTGATCCATGAGGCGCTGCGCGAGGTGCTGGGTACCCATGTGGCGCAGAAGGGCTCGCTGGTTGCGCCCGAGCGTCTGCGCTTCGACATCTCCCACAACAAGCCGATCTCGCCTGACGAGCTCGAAGAGGTAGAGCGCATGGCAAACGAGATCGTCGTTCAGAACGGCCCTGTAACCACGCGGCTGATGTCTGTCGACGACGCCATTGCCGAAGGCGCCATGGCGCTGTTTGGCGAGAAATATGGCGATGAAGTGCGCGTCGTTTCGATGGGCACGGGCTTGCATGGCGCCAAGGCCAACCGGCCTTATTCGGTCGAGCTATGCGGCGGCACGCATGTCAGGGCGACCGGCGATATCGGCCTGGTGCGTATCCTGTCCGACAGCGCGGTCGCTGCCGGCGTGCGCCGCATCGAGGCGTTGACCGGCGAGGCGGCCAGAAAGCATCTCGACGAACAGGACAAGCGGCTGAAGGCGGCCGCCGCAGCGCTGAGGATTTCGGCGGCCGATGTGCCGGCCCGCGTCGAGGCGCTGCTCGACGAACGCAAGAAGCTCGAAAAGGAGCTGACAGAGGCGCGCAAGAAGCTGGCGCTGGGCGATCGCTCGCCAGCCGGTGTGCCGGCGGAAAACGAAACCATTGCCGGTGTCGGTTTTCTCGGCAAGGCGGTATCGGGCGTCTCGCCAAAGGATCTTAAGCCGTTGGCCGATGCCGGCAAGAAGTCGCTCGGCTCCGGCATCGTCGTCTTTGTCGGCGCCGGCGAGGACAACAAGGCAAGCGTCGTCGTCGCCGTCACCGATGATCTGACCGGCCGCTTCAGCGCCATCGATCTGGTGCGCGTCGCGTCCGCGGCATTGGGCGGGCAGGGCGGCGGCGGGCGACCCGATATGGCTCAGGCCGGCGGCCCGGACGCCTCGAAGGCCGAAGACGCGATCGCTGCGGTGAAGGCGGCTCTCGAAGCGGCGTGAACCTGCACCCGGGGCGGCACGGCCGAAATGGCGCGTCGCCCAGTGGATATCTCTGAGGGCCGATATGCCGACGCTGACGATGTATCAGGTCGATGCCTTTGCCGAACGGGCCTTCCAGGGTAACCCTGCCGCCGTTCTCCTTTTAGAGGAATGGCTGTCGGAGCAGGTAATGCAGGCCATCGCCAACGAAAACAATCTTGCTGAAACCGCGTTTGTGCGGCCGAATGGCAAAGGTTGGGATTTGCGCTGGTTCACGCCGGTCCACGAAGTCGACTTCTGCGGCCACGCCACTCTTGCGGCCGCCCATGTGCTGGCCACGGAATACAATGGTCAGGGCGAAATGGCCTTCGCCACCCGGGTCGGCGAGCTGCGGGTTTCCCGGTGGGAAGGGGGCTATCAGCTCGATCTGCCTTGTTTTCCGCCGCAGCCCGTCGAGGAAGAGCTGAACTCGGCGCTGCAAGCGATATTGCCTCAGCGGCCGGTTGCGAGCTTCCGCAATTTCGAGAACCTGATTGTCGAGCTTGCCGACGAGACAACCGTGCGATCTTTCGTTCCCGATCTGCTCAGGATCGGACGTTTTCATCCTCTCGGCCTGGTTATTACCGCGCCTGGGCGAGCCCACGATTTCGTCTCCCGTTACTTCGTGCCTGGGGCGGGCATTCCCGAGGATCCGGTAACCGGCTCCATTCATGCGACGCTGGTGCCTTATTGGTCTGAAAAACTCGGCAAGATGCATCTGTCGGCATTCCAATGCTCGCAGCGCGGCGGGCATTTGCTATGCGAACTGGCCGGAGATCGCGTGCTGATCACAGGCCGTGCGAAGACCTTCATGAAGGCGGAGATCTACCTTCCCGATTGAGCGGCTTGCCTCCGGTTCCTCGCCCCCACGAAGTGGGGGAGAGGTGGCCGCGAATCGGCCGGAGTGGGGGCCAGCGCAATCAAAAGGCGCTTTTGGAATGCGCCGATTTCCCCTCTCCGTCTCGGCTTCGCCGAGCCACCTCTCCCCGCAAGCGGGGCGAGGAACCCAGGTCGTGCGAAGTTGCCGCGCCTCGCCGCGGTTTCACCCTGCCTTTTCGGTTTTCGCAAAACTCGCGCGTTGAGTGATGCGCGCATACCAATCCCGAATCTCGGCAAACTCGGCCAGCAGGGCTTGTCCCTCGGCGACCTTGACGAAATAGCCGATGATCGGCGCGGCGTGCAGGTCGGCCAGCGTCAGGTCCGTCCCCAACAGCCAAGGCCCTTCGGCTTTCAGCGAAGAGAGGGCCTGCAATGTCGTTCTTGCCTGCCGCAACCCGTTGGCGATCACGGCTTCGTCGGGCGACGTTTTTTCCAGCCGCTCGACAGCGACATCCCAGACCATGGCCCTGTAGGCGTAGGCGTCGAGCAGGCCGGTGATCTGGTTCAGGCGTGCTCGAGGCCGGGCTTCGACCGGTTGCAGCGCCGGGCCGCCAAAGGCTTCGTCGACATAGCGGGCAATCGCGCCGGTCTCGTAGAGGCGAAAGCCGTCATGCTCGAAGGCCGGGATGCGGCCGAACGGCTGGTGCTCGAAATACCAGCCGGGAATGCCGTCCGCGGCAAAGATGTCGACGGGCACGAGCTCGTAGCCGACGCCCTTTTCCTCCAGCACCAGCCGCACGATGCGCACGTAGACGCTGTAGTCCGCGCCGTAGACGACGGGCTTGCCCATGCTGGTTGGGCTCAGGCCATCGCTTTCTGCAAATTCTCGTCGATCTTGTCGAGGAAGCCGGTGGTCGAAAGCCATGGCTGGTCGGGGCCGATCAGCAGCGACAGGTCCTTGGTCATGAAGCCGGACTCGACCGTCTGGATGCAGACCCTTTCCAGCGTCTCGGCAAAGCGCCTCAGTTCGGCATTGTCGTCGAGCTTGGCGCGGTGCGCGAGGCCGCGCGTCCAGGCAAAGATCGAGGCGATCGAATTGGTCGAGGTCTCCTCGCCCTTCTGGTGCTGGCGATAGTGGCGGGTGACGGTGCCGTGCGCGGCTTCCGCCTCGACGGTCTTGCCGTCCGGCGTCATCAGCACCGAGGTCATCAGGCCGAGCGAGCCGAAGCCTTGCGCCACCGTGTCGGACTGCACGTCGCCGTCATAATTCTTGCAGGCCCAGACATAGCCACCCGACCATTTCAGGCTCGAGGCCACCATGTCGTCGATCAGCCGGTGCTCGTACCAGAGCTTCTTAGCTTTGAATTCTGTTTCGAACTCCGCCTCGTAGACCTCCTGGAAGATGTCCTTGAAGCGGCCGTCATAGGCTTTGAGGATGGTGTTCTTGGTCGAGAGGTAGACGGGGTAATTACGCAGCAGGCCGTAGTTCAGGGAGGCGCGGGCGAATTCGCGGATCGATTCGTCGAGATTGTACATGGCCATGGCGACGCCGGCGCCGGGTGCGTCGAAGACGTCGTGCTCGATCACCTGGCCGTCCTCGCCGACGAATTTGATTGTCAGCTTGCCCTTGCCGGGGAAGCGGAAGTCGGTGGCGCGGTACTGGTCGCCGAAGGCGTGGCGGCCGACGATGATCGGCTTGGTCCAGCCGGGCACCAGCCGCGGCACGTTCTTCATGATGATCGGCTCGCGAAAGATGGTGCCGCCGAGGATGTTGCGGATGGTGCCGTTCGGCGACTTCCACATCTTTTTCAGCTTGAATTCCTCGACGCGCTGCTCGTCGGGCGTGATCGTCGCGCATTTCACGCCGACGCCGTATTTCTTGATGGCATTGGCCGAATCGATGGTCACCTGGTCGTTGGTGGCGTCGCGGTGCTCGATGCCGAGGTCGTAATATTCGAGCTTGAGGTCGAGATAAGGGTGGATCAGCTTGTCCTTGATGAACTGCCAGATGATGCGGGTCATCTCGTCGCCGTCGAGTTCGACGACCGGGTTCGCCACCTTGATCTTCGCCATGGAAAGAATGCCTCACTTTTGGGGAACGGAACGGCCTTGCCCGCACGGCTGCCGGCCCTAGGATGCGGCCCGTATATCAAAGGCTTTTTGGCCGCGCAAACGGCGAACCGCGCCGTAGTGTCGGCATTCCTTGCGAAAGCTTCATTTTCGCCGCCAAATGTGGCAGGGGACTGCGAAATGCCGCAAACAGCAGTTCACTGACAACCATGGCCGCTACCCAGGATCCCGCCACCCCTCTTGCCTCCGGAACTCCAGCGTCCGGACCGGCGATCATCCTGGTCGAGCCGCAGCTCGGCGAGAATATCGGCATGGTTGCGCGCGCCATGGCCAATTTCGGCCTTACCGAGCTGCGGCTCGTCAATCCGCGCGACGGCTGGCCGAGCGAGAAGGCGCGAGCCGCCGCAAGCCGCGCCGACCACGTCATCGATGCCGTCACGGTGTTTGATGACCTCGCCTCGGCGGTTGCCGATCTGAACTTCGTCTTCGCCACCACGGCGCGCGCGCGCGACAATTTCAAGCCGGTGCGCGGTCCGGTCGAGGCGGGCAGGGCGCTGCGGGCGCGGCAGCGGGCCGGCCAGCGCACCGGCATCCTGTTCGGCCGCGAGCGCTTCGGCCTCTATAATGACGAGGTCGGCCTCGCCGACGAGATCGTCACCTTCCCCGTCGATCCAGCCTTCTCCTCGCTCAACATCGCCCAGGCGGCCCTGCTGATGTCCTATGAATGGATGAAGTCCGGCCTGGAAGACGAGACCAGGACCAACTTCTCCGGCCCCGAAATGCCACCGGCTGCCAAGGAAGAATTGCACGGCCTGTTTGCGTATCTGGAAGGTGCACTGGAGGCGCGCGGCTATTTCCGCCCGGCAGCGAAGAAACCGAAGATGGTCGACAATTTGCGCGCTGTGCTGACCCGCCCCGGCTTTGCCGAGCCGGAGCTCAAGGTGCTGCGCGGCATAATATCATCGCTGGACAGGTTCTCGCCGGCCATGCCGCGCGGCGACGGATCGCCCGGCGACGATCCAAGGCGGCTCCCGGCGGCCGCGGCACGCGCTGCGAGGGCGAAAGACAAAGAATAGCCTCGGAACTGCCCATACCTCACCAGTAACCGAATGTTATTTGGTGTGATCCATTGTCTGGAAAACGATGGATCCTTTCGATGTTCAATTCAAATATCGGGCGTCTTCGCTTTTTCTTCTATTCCGCGGCCTTGCTGGTTGCGGAAATCGTGACATTCGTGCTGTGCGTCGTGGGGACCGTCGGCTTCGAGGGTTTGGCCAATTCGAGGCCCGGACCTTCCAGGGAAGGGCTGGCCGCGGCTGTTCTCGTTACCTCGCTGGTGATCGTCCTGTTCCGCGCGAATTTCGCCTGGCGTCGAAGCCGCGACGCGCAAGGGTCGGGTTGGATCCTTTGGTCGTATATCGTGTTCTCGACGCTGTTCGCGATCCTGCAGGCCGGCACTGTTCTTGTCGTAAAATTCGACGGCGAAGATTCGCATTCCGGCCTTGACCTGCTGGGATTAGCTCTTGTCGGGCTGTGGGCCGTCATCTTGGCGGGCAAGCCGGCGGGCGGTGGCTCTGCGTATATGGCGTCATCCCTGAGTTTCGACGATTTCGACCCGCCCGGGCCGCTGCGCGGCACCGCCGCGCTCCATTCAGCGTCAGCCGCCGGCGCGACGGCCCTGGCTCCAGCCTACGCCGCGCGGGCCGCGCCGGTGCCGTCGAACCACCCTGCATCTCAACCTGCATCTCCGGCGAACGGCCGGCCGCGGCCCGGCGGCTTCGGCAAGCGCGGCCTTGTGTGACCGGCTCGCCGCATCAAGGCCATGATGGTTCCACATAGAAGCGGCCGGGATAAAGCATCATTAGCCGAAGCAGAAAGCATGGGCCGGGCCTTCCCTCGTGATCTCGTTTGTGATTCCCAGCCCTTAGTGACTCAATGACAATGACCGATCCATCGAGCGCCCGTCCGATCCTGATGTTCGATTCCGGCATTGGCGGCCTGACCGTGCTGCGTGAGGCGCGCGTGCTGATGCCTGATCGCCGCTTCATCTATGTCGCCGACGACGCGGCGTTCCCCTTCGGCGGCTGGGAGGAGCCGGCGCTGAGAACACATATCCTGGAGTTGTTCGCCAAGCTGCTCGACCGGTTTTCGCCGGCCATCTCGGTCATCGCCTGCAACACTGCCTCGACGCTGGTCATCGATGCCTTGCGCGAGAGGTTTCCCGGCCACCCTTTCGTCGGCACCGTGCCGGCCATCAAGCCGGCGGCGGAACGCACGCGCTCAGGCCTGGTTTCGGTGCTGGCTACGCCCGGCACCGTCAAGCGCCAGTACACGCGCGACCTGATCAGCAAATGGGCGCAGAAATGCCACGTCCGCCTGGTCGGCAGCGACAGGCTGGCTGGATTGGCCGAAGCCTATATGCGCGATGGTTTTGTCGACGAGGACGCCGTGCGCGCCGAGATCGCGCCGTGCTTCGTCGAGCATGACGGGCTGCGCACCGATATCGTCGTGCTTGCCTGCACCCATTATCCGTTTTTGGCCAACCGCATGCGCAAGACAGCACCGTGGCCGGTCGACTGGCTCGACCCGGCCGAGGCGATCGCACGCCGGGCGCTGTCGCTGCTTGCCGATACCGAAGCCGGTTATCGCAGAGAGGCACTGCCGGAAGGCGCCGACCTTGCATTCTTCACCTCGAACAGCGCCGATTTTCCGACGCGCCGGCTGATGCAGGGATTTGGCCTGGCGGTATCCTGACCCCAGGCACTTGGTGCTCCGGGAACATCAGCCCAGGCCGATGCGTTCTCTTCTCAGTGAGGAACAGGAGAAACGATCATGCCAGCCACCTCGAAAGCCCAGCAGAAAGCCGCCGGCGCGGCACTGTCCGCCAAGCGCGGCGAGACCAAGAAGGGCGCGCTCAAAGGCGCGTCGAAGGGAATGTATAAATCCATGAGCGAAAAACAGCTCGAGGAATTCGCCGAGACCAAGCGCAAGGGCCTGCCGGAAAAGAAGTCGAAACACTGATCTCGCAGCTTGGACCTCCTTTGCGGTAAACGCCGGTCAAAATCAGAGCCCGCGGCTCTGGCCGCGGGCTCTGATTTGATTAGGGGATCGTTCCACCGGCGCAAGCGCGCTTACCAGATCCAGTGGCAGCGCCGGACCTTGTAGCGGATCACCTTGCGATGACCATGCCGCCACACCACCTTCTTCTTGACCACCATGCGGCAGACCTGGTGATGCCCGTACCAATGCCGGGCCTGCGCCGGCTCCGGCGCGACCGCCATCGTGCCGGCCATCACCGCGGCACCTACCAACGTAAGGAAGAACTTCTTCATGCGAATTCCAGCTCCTCTGACTTCAGTCCCTTCCTGATACCGCTGGCGCAACCTCCCGCCACATCCGGCATGCTCTACAACCGTAACACTATCCGGTTCGGCGATTCGCGCCAGCCGGAAGCTTGACAGCGGTTAAATCTCCGTTTAACCAGCCCACCAACACCGGGCCGCAATGCCCGGTGGTTTTCTTTATGTGTGCAAGACGTTTGGGAAGCCGGTTTACTTTCCCTATGTCTTGTTTGAAATGACGTGTCCCGTGGGTTTTCCGTCGCGTTGCGTGGAAAACCCTGTCAGGTCTCGAAAACGGAGGCCAGAGGAGGGCGCGTTTCCTTCGCCCGGACCATGAGGTTCCGGGTGTGTTGTTTTGAAAGGGAATGCGATGAGCAAGCGCGAATCCGCGAAGTACAAGATCGACCGCCGTCTTGGCGAAAACATCTGGGGCCGCCCGAAGTCCCCGGTCAACAAGCGTGAATACGGCCCCGGCCAGCATGGCCAGCGCCGCAAGGGCAAGCTTTCCGATTTCGGCCTGCAGCTGCGCGCCAAGCAGAAGCTGAAGGGCCACTATGGCGACGTGTCGGAAAAGCAGTTCCGCAAGGTCTATGAAGAGGCGGACCGCCGCAAGGGCGACACCTCGGAGAACCTGATCGGCCTGCTCGAATCGCGCCTCGACGCGGTCGTCTACCGCGCCAAGTTCGTGCCGACCATCTTTGCGGCGCGCCAGTTCGTCAATCACGGCCACGTCAACGTCAACGGCAAGCGCGTCAACATCGGCTCGTACCGCTGCAAGCCGGGCGATGTCATCGAAGTGCGCGAGAAGTCGAAGCAGCTGGTCATCGTGCTGGAATCGGTGGGCCTGGCCGAGCGCGACGTGCCCGATTATATCGAGGCCGATCACAACAAGATGACCGCGGCCTTCACGCGCATCCCCGGCCTGGCGGACGTTCCGTTTGCCGTGCAGATGGAACCGAACCTGGTCGTCGAGTTCTATTCGCGCTGATCGGCGCGTTCGTCGCGATACAATCGAAGGCCGCCCGTCGAGGCGGCCTTTCTTTTTTCGTTCCTTTTCCGCGGCGTGATTCCGAAATCGATTTCGGTTTTCGGTCCGATGCGCTACTGCGGGCGGCAACAGGATCTTGGGGCGGACGCGCCATGAATATGCTGCCAGACGCCGAAACACTCGAACCGGTCGCCGACACCGAAGGCGGCTTTCATCCGCTGTTTGCCGATGTGCCGTCCTCCGTCGAGTTCAACAAGCTGCGCAAGCGGCTGTTGCGGCTTGCCCGCCAGGCGATCGACGATTTCGCCATGGTGAGACCCGGCGACCGTTGGCTGGTCGCACTGTCGGGCGGCAAGGATTCCTACGGCCTGCTTGCCGTTCTGCTCGATCTCAAATGGCGCGGGCTGCTGCCGGTCGAGCTGTTGGCCTGCAATCTCGACCAGGGCCAGCCGAACTTTCCCAAGCACATATTGCCCGACTATCTCGACAGCTATGCCATTCCGCATCGCATCGAATATCAGGACACCTATTCGGTGGTCACCGACAAGCTGGCCGAGGGCAGCACCTATTGCTCGCTGTGCTCGCGGCTGCGGCGCGGCCATCTCTATCGCATTGCCCGCGAGGAGGGGTGCTCGGCGCTGGTGCTCGGTCATCACCGCGAGGACATACTGGAAACCTTCTTCATGAACCTGTTCCATGGCGGACGCCTCGCCGCCATGCCGCCGAAGCTGCTCAACGACGAAGGCGATGTCATGGTGCTGCGGCCGCTCGCCTATTGTGCGGAAGCGGATCTCGAGAAATTCGCCGGCGCCATGAAATTCCCGATCATTCCGTGCGATCTGTGCGGTAGCCAGGAAGGCCTGCAGCGCAACGCCATGAAGGCGATGCTCGACGACATCGAGAAGCGCATGCCCGGCCGCAAGGACACGATGATCCGCGCCATGACCAATGTGCGGCGTTCGCATCTGCTCGACAGGAAGCTGTTCGATTTCGCCGCCCTCAACGAAACCCTCACCACCAGGCGTCCCGATGACATTTGACGATAGCGCGATCGACTGGCTTGCAGACCTTCTGTCGGAAGCCGCTGTCGCCGAGATCATGCCGCGCTTTCGCCGGTTGAGCGAGGGCGACGTCCGTCGCAAGACCTCGGCCGCCGATCTCGTCACCGAGGCCGACGTCAATGCCGAACGGCTCATCACCGCCAGGCTGCGCCAGCGTTATCCCCACGCAATGATCGTCGGCGAGGAGGCCTGCTCCGACGACCCGACGCTGCTCGACGGTCTCGGCGATGCCGAACTCGCCTTCGTCATCGACCCGGTCGACGGCACCTTCAACTTCGCCTCCGGCGTGCCGCTGTTCGGCGTCATGCTTGGCGTCGTGATCAAGGGCGAGACGGTCGCCGGCATCATTCACGATCCCGTCGGCAAGGATTGGCTGATCGGCGTTAGTGGCGCCGGCAGCCATATCCGCCATGCCCATGGCAATCTGGAAAAGGTCCATGTCGCCAAACCGGCGCCGATGTCGGAAATGACCGGTGCGGTCTCATGGCACTATGTGCCCGAGCCGGACCGCTCACGTTTGGCGCGCAACCAGACCAAGTCGCTATCGCAGTTCAATTATCGCTGCGCCGCCCACGAATACCGCCTGCTGGCCAGTGGCCACGGCCATTTCGTCGTCTACAACAAGCTGATGCCCTGGGATCACCTGCCTGGCGTGCTGATCCATGCGGAGGCGGGCGGCCATGCCGCGCGCTTCGACGGCAGCGCCTATCTGCCGTCGCATGTCGGAGGTGGCCTGCTGGTCGCGCCGGACCGGGAGAGCTGGCGGGAGCTGCGCCGCGAGCTCTGGGCGGAATAACTCTTCGCTGCCAAAGTTGTCCAATCCTGTGCGAAACCGGAGACCTCGAATGAAACCTCGGTCCGCAATTGTTGCAACGGCCTTTGCCCTTGCCTTGGTTGCCGGTGTCAATGAAGCAAGCGCTGGGGAACGCGCATGTCGCAGTCCCGACTCCGTCGACACCATAGACGAGATGTTCTCCGCGATCTTCGCCTGTTGGAAGCCGCCGCCCGGAACCGCGGGCATGACCCTGACGCTGCAGTTCTCAATTCGCCGAAACGGCACGCTTATCGGCAAGCCGCGCGCCACTTACTCCCATCTAGGGGACGATGGTCCGCTCAATCGGGCCTTCGTGGCTTCCGTCCTCGAGGCGCTCGACAAGGCTCTTCCACTGCCCGTTTCGGACAGTATGGGTGGAGCAATCGCAGGACGTACGCTGTTCCCCCGCTTCACCGCGGTCAGTGAGGGTGCATCCTAGGCGCACGCGCAATGTGCATTAAACCGGCGGGTTATGCGGCTGGAACAGTCTGCCGCGCTCGGCCAGCAGGATCATCAGCAGCGCCGCCACCGACACGCTGCAGAACCCGGCGGCCAGCGGCGTCACCGTGCCATTGAAGGCTTGGCCGATCAGCGTACCGAGAATGCCGCCAAGAAATGTCTGCATGAACCCAAGGATCGACGACGCAGTGCCGGCCAGGTGCCCCAGCGGCTCCATGGCGAGCGCGTTGAAGTTCGCGCCGAGCGCGCCGAACGGGACCATGGCGCAGGCAAAGAAGGTAATGAAGAGCCAGAGCGGCATCTTTATTTCGATGGAAACGACCAGCCAGGCAAGGCTGATGGCCAGAAACAGCAGCAGCGCGCTTTGCGACAGACGGCGCATGCCGATGCGGCCGACGAGGCGCGAGTTGAGGTAGTTCGAAAAAGCAAGTACGCCGGCAACCCCCGCGAAGATGACGGGGAACATCTCGCCGACATTGAACACGCTGACATAGATTTGCTGGGCCGAGGCGATGAAGCCGAACATGGCGCCGAAGATGAAGGTGCTGGCAAAGGCGTAGCAGAGCGCGATGCGGTTGGTGAGAACGATGCGGAAGCCGCCGATGATGGAGGACAGCGTCAGCGGCCGGCGATATTCGGGGTGTAGTGTCTCGGGCAGGCGCAGCAGCGACCAGGCGGACACGATCAGCGCGCCGGCTGCCATGGTGACGAAGATCACATGCCAGGTCGCAAACAGCATGATGAACTGGCCGATACCGGGCGCCACCACCGGAATGGCCATGAACACCATGAAGATCAAGGACATGACTTCGGCCATGCGCCTTCCGTCGAACGTATCGCGCACGATCGAGACGGCAATGACGCGCGTCGCCGCCGCGCCGATGCCTTGCACCGCCCGGCATAGCAGAAGCGTGGCGAATGACGGGGCGATTGCCGCAGCGCCGGCCGCCAGGACGTAGATCACCAGCCCTGCGACAAGCGGCGCGCGGCGCCCGAAGCGATCCGAGATCGGCCCGAAGAACAGCTGTCCGCCGCCAAAGCCAAGGATATAGGCGGTGACCACATATTGCCGGTGGTTTTCATTTTCGATGCCAAGCGAAGCGCCGATCTGCTGCAGCGCCGGCAAAATAATGTCGATGGCCAGCGAATTGAGCGCCATCAGCGCCGCGCACAGCGCAATGAATTCCCAGCGCGGAATGGGCAAGGTGCTTGCCTTTTGCTGCGCTTGTGCTTGCTGATCCAAGGCCAGTCCGATCCTCAAACGAAAATGCGCCGGCTGGCCGACGCATCCATTCGTTGATTGCCCGATAGCGGGCAGAACTTTTTGCCAAGGTGGGGGCTGCCCCGGCGCTTAGCGCATGACCCCCGAAAATCGCAGGCGGAAGGTCATACGCAGAAACAGAAGTCAGGCGGCGCCTTTGACGCTGACGCCCTTTTCGACGAGGAAGGTCTGCAATTCGCCCGCTTGGAACATCTCGCGGATGATGTCGCAGCCGCCGACGAACTCGCCCTTGACGTAGAGCTGCGGGATGGTCGGCCAGTTGGAATAGTCCTTGATGCCTTGCCGCAGTTCGGCCGACGTCAGCACGTCGACGCCCTTATAGTCGGCGCCGATATAGTCGAGGATCTGCACGACCTGGCCGGAAAATCCGCATTGCGGGAAGCCGGGCGTGCCCTTCATGAAGAGAACGACGTCGTTGCCCTTCACTTCATTGTCGATGTAGTCGTTGATGCCGCTCATGGAATACCCTTTCATGCCTGTGGGAGTCAGGCTCGAACATTACCCTTCAAATAAACCCATGGGTTGCGCGAAACAAGATGTTTGCCGCCTTGCCATGCAAATGGCGCAAAGGAACGTCTGATCTTGGGCCAAGAGCGTTGGCCACCATCTTTCCCGAGGCGCGATGAAAAGACGATATCTCGCCGGGTTCCTCCTCGCCGTTCTGTTCGCCGCACTGTCCTTGATCTGGTGGGCCCGGTCGCCGAGACAGCCATCTCTCGTCGTCGGCGGTGAATTGCCGGCGCCGTGCCACGACGCGGGCTTCGAGGCGGTCGCCTATGTCGTCTGCGAAATCGATCTGCGCCACTATGACATCGGTGTGTTCCACGCAGGCCTTGACGGCAAGGCTTTCGGTTCACTGGACAAATTCGACAAGGCGATGGCCGATCAGGGCCGGCCGGTGCTGCTCGCTATGAACGCCGGCATGTATCACCAAGACCTGACTCCGGTCGGCCTTCTCGTCGAAGACGGCCGGGAGAAGGCGACGATCAACGTCGCCGACAGCGAAGGCAATTTCTTCCTGAAACCGAACGGCGTCTTCCTGGTTCGGAAGGACGGCAAGGCGGCGGTCATGGAGACAAGCGCCTATGCTGCGACCAGACTGGACGTGATGTTTGCCACGCAATCCGGCCCGATGCTGGTGATCGACGGCCGGCTTCATCCCCGCCTCGAGCAAAACGGCACATCGCGCTATATCCGCAACGGCGTCGGCGTGCGTGACGAAAACACCGTCGTGCTGGCGATCTCGCGCTCTGAGGTCAGCCTCGGCCGCTTCGCGCGACTGTTTCGAGACGCGCTCGATTGTCCCAACGCGCTTTTCTTCGACGGGGTCGTTTCGGCGCTGTCGAACGGCGAGCGGATGATTGTTGGTGGAAGCTATCCGGTCGGGCCGATCATCGCCGTGACCGGTAAGAAGCTTGCGAGCCGGTAACTGCAAGAGAGCTCAGTCCGGCACGCTGGTCTGCAGGGCAAGCGCGTGCAACACGCCGCCCATATTGCCCTTCAGCGCGTCATAGACCATCTGGTGCTGCTGGACCCGGCTTTTCCCGCGAAAGCTTTCGGCCACAACCTCAGCCGCATAATGGTCGCCGTCGCCGGCCAGGTCGCGAATCGTCACCTTGGCGTCGGGAATGCCTTCCTTGATCAGCCGTTCGATGTCGTGGGCGTCCATTGCCATATGAGGATTCCTTGTTCAGGTCGTGATCTCATAGATATGGTCGAAATGGCGGATGAACCACAGGGAAACGGGCCCACTCGATCACATCACGGGTCCACGACCTCATTTGCCATGAAGCGAGGGAACCAGGATTCGTGGGCGTCGGTCAATTCGCTGACCGGTATCGCACGCGCCTCGCCCAGCTTCAGTTCGCTGCCGCCGGTCGAGCCGATCCACGGCGCAAAAACGCCGAGCTTGTTTTGCTGTTCGCGAATGGCGTCCCATTGCTCGCTCTGCGGGTCGATCGACAGCGTCAAGAGATAGCGGCCCTGGTCCTCGCCGAACCAGACCGGGATTGGATCTGTGCCGATCAGGCCGGGGATGGTCGCGCCGATGCCGGAGGCCATCGCCATCTCGGCCAGCGCCACCGCGATGCCGCCATCGGAAACGTCATGCGCCGCGGTAACGACACCGGAGCCGATCAGTGCCCGCACATGGTCGCCGACCCGCTTCTCGTGGCCGAGATCGACCGGCGGCGGCGGGCCGTCGGCGCGGCCATGAATGTCGCGCATATAGACCGACTGGCCAAGATGCGTGCCCCATATCGTCGGCGCGCCGACCAGCACGATCATCTGGCCTTCGGCGGCAAAGCCGATGCGCACCATTTTCGACCAGTCGGCAATCAGCCCGACGCCGCCAATGGTCGGTGTCGGCAGGATGCCCTGTCCGTTGGTCTCATTGTAGAGGGAGACGTTGCCGGAGACGATCGGAAAGCCAAGCGCCCGGCAGGCATCGCCGATGCCTTTCACAGCACCAACCAGCTGGCCCATGATCTCCGGCCGTTCCGGATTGCCGAAATTGAGGTTGTCGGTGGCCGCGAGCGGCAGAGCGCCGGTGGCGGTAAGATTGCGCCAGCATTCGGCAACCGCCTGCTTGCCGCCCTCGTAAGGGTCGGCCTCGCAATAGCGCGGCGTCACGTCGGAGGAGAAGGCGAGCGCCTTGGTCGGGTGGCCATCGACGCGCACGACACCGGCGTCGCCGCCGGGAAGCTGCAGGGAATTACCCTGGATCAGCGTGTCGTACTGCTCCCAGACCCAGCGGCGCGAGGAAAGGTCTGGTCCGCTCAGCAGCTTGAGCAGTGCGTCGGCCACATCGGCTTGCGGTGCATCGCCGGCCAGCGGCGCCGGCTTCTTCGGATCGACCCAGGGACGGTCATATTCCGGCGCTTGATCGCCGAGATCCTTGATCGGCAGGTTGGCGACCTCGTCGCCCTGGTGCAGCACGCGGAAGCGCAGATCGTCGGTGGTCTTGCCGACGATGGCAAAGTCGAGGCCCCATTTGTGGAAAATCGCCTCGGCCTGTTTTTCCTTTTCGGGGCGCAGCACCATCAGCATGCGCTCCTGGCTCTCCGAAAGCATCATCTCATAGGCGCTCATGCGCTCTTCACGCACCGGCACCTTGTCGAGATCGAGCTCGATGCCGAGGTCGCCCTTGGCGCCCATCTCGACCGCCGAGCAGGTGAGGCCGGCGGCACCCATGTCCTGGATGGCGATAACGGCGCCGGACGCCATCAGTTCGAGGCAGGCTTCGAGCAGGCATTTTTCGGTGAATGGATCGCCAACCTGGACCGTGGGCCGCTTCTCGTCGATCTTGTCGTCGAACTCTGCCGAGGCCATGGTGGCGCCGCCGACGCCGTCGCGCCCGGTCTTGGCGCCGAGATAGACGACCGGCAGGCCGACGCCCTTGGCCTCGGACAGAAAGATTGCATCAGTCTTGGCAAGCCCCGCGGCAAACGCATTGACCAGGATATTGCCGTTGTAGCGGGCGTCGAAATTGACCTCGCCGCCGACCGTCGGCACGCCGAAGGAATTTCCATAACCACCGACGCCGGAAACGACGCCGGCAACGAGATGCCTGGTTTTGGGATGGTCCGGCGCGCCGAAACGCAGCGCGTTCATCGCCGCGATCGGCCGCGCGCCCATGGTGAAGACATCGCGCAGGATGCCGCCGACGCCGGTCGCCGCTCCCTGATATGGCTCGATATAGGAGGGGTGGTTATGGCTCTCCATCTTGAAGACGACGCAGTCGCCGTCGCCGATGTCGACCACGCCGGCATTCTCGCCCGGGCCCTGGATGACTTGCGGCCCGGTGGTCGGCAGCGTGCGCAGCCACTTCTTCGAGGATTTGTAGGAACAATGCTCGTTCCACATCGCGGAAAAAATACCAAGTTCGGTAAAGCTCGGTTCGCGCCCGACCAGGTCGAGGATGCGCTGGTACTCGTCGGGCTTCAGCCCGTGCGCGGCAATGAGTTCAGGAGTGATCGGCACGGAATTGGAAATGGTCATGATCGGCAATTGTGTCCTTGGGATCGAGTCCCGTCTTATCGCAAGCGTTGCAGCCGATACACCCCGTTGGATGACTAAAACGATGGAAAGCAACAGCTGACCGCAAGTAGCGAAAGATCGCCACTCGACCCGCCGGTTTCAAGCCGGTTCAGGAAAAGCTGTCGTAGCCGGCGCGGCCCTCGTCCAGAAGCCGCCGGATCACCGCGACGCCGTGCGCGATATCGTCCCGCTGTCGCGGCTGCGAGATGCCAAACCGCACGCCGTGAAAGGCCTGTTCGGAACGCCCTGCCTTGAACTCATCCTCGTCGTCGATGAGCACGCCATGTTCGAGGCAGGCCTGTTTGAAAGTGCCGGAAAGCCACGGGTCGGGCAAAGTGAGCCAGACGAACGGCACGTTATCCAGCGCCTTGAAATCGAAGCCGTCGAGTGTCTCGCGCACGATCGCGATGCGCGCACCGATCTCGGCAATGCTGCGCTTGCGCACCTCAGCGGCCTGACCGGACAGCACCAGCCGGCTGCCCACCTCCGCCAGCAGAAAGGGCAGGCCGCCCGTCATCATCTTGTGGGCAACCCGGATGCGGTGACGATAGGCCGGCGGGCAAGCGAGCCAGCCGCCGCGAACACCCGCCGCAACCGATTTCGACAGGCCGCCGGCAACGATGGTCCGTTCGGGAGCATATTCGGCCATTAAAGGCGTTGGGTCATCGGTCAGTCCGCCATAGAGATCGTCCTCGATCAGGACGACGTTATATTGACGGGCGACATGCGCGATTGCCTCGCGGCGCGATGCCGACAGCGTTGTCAGCGTCGGGTTCTTGGCCGTCGGCATCAAAAACATCATCTTCGGGTGCTTTTGTGCGCAGACGCGCTCGAAATCCTGGGGATCGATGCCCTCGTCGTCAGTCGCCACCAGTGCGGTCCGGCGACCGATCAGGCCGGCACTGCGCGAGATCTGCGAATAGGTGAGGTGCTCGAAGACGACATAGTCGCCGGGGGCGGTGAGCCCCGCAATGGTTGCCATCACCGCGGCGTGGGTGCCGAGCGTGGGAACGATGGCATCCGCCGCCGGGCGATAGGAATTGCGCGACAGCCAGCGCCTGCCCGCTTCGAACCAGCGGTCCGGGAAATCACGAGTATAGCTTGAAATCTCATGCGGATGGTCTTGCGCCGTGCGTGTCAACACGTCGGCGACGATGGCACCCTGGCCGACATCCGGTGCGGCGGTGCTATCGAAGCGCAGCTTGTCGCCGGGCGCATCCATATAGCGCGTGCCTTGTTCGACCGGCCCTAGGAAATCCGCCTTTGCGCTCTCCGACCGTTGAGCGAGAACATAGGTTCCGCGGCCGACCTCGCCGCTGACCAGTCCCCGCTCGCGCAGCAATTGATAGGCCCTGCCAACCGTGCCGACGGTCGTGCCGATGTCGTATGCCAGATCGCGCTGCGGCGGCAGCTTTGCCCCTGCACCGATCAGGCCGCGGTCGATGTCCGTCTCGATGGAATCAGCAAGCCGCTGATAGAGCGGGCCGGTGCGGGCGGTCAGGTCTGGAAGCCAAGTTGTCATGGTGACAATTTTTTACATTGCACCGAAATGAGAGTCAATACATATGGAGCGGGCCGTACGAAAAGGCACAATTGCAATCTTGGCAGAAAGAAAATGGGTACAATAGAGACAATCCGCTACGCGGCAGTTGAATTGACCGGAAGCCGCTCGTCGGGCCGGAGATCCTATGTTCGCGGGCTCGTGCAAGTGGTCACGTCATTCGTCCGATGGATCGACAGCCTGCTGGATCGCCGCCGCAGTCGGCTGGTCCTGCTCGAGATGACCGAAGCCCAGCTCAAGGATATCGGCATTTCGCGCTGCGATGCCCATCGTGAAGGTCTGAGGCCGTTCTGGGACTGAGGAGTTCGACGGGGCGCTATCGCACTTTAGCGGACGCCCGCCGCCCTGATCCGCGTGACACCGTGGTCCACAAGCACCGCCACAATGCACAGCATCAGAAAGAGCCCGGTGATGGCCAGAGCCGAGACGGCGACGCTGGTCGCGCCGTTCTTGGCGAGATCGAGGAACGGGTAGGGCACTTCACCGGCAATCGGCGCCCGCAGCAGCGCGTAGGCCAGATAGGCGATCGGATAGATCATCCACCAGGAGATGTCGCGCCACCGCGTCGAGCCGTCGGCGCCTGCCACAAGCCACCACAGCACGAACAACACCGGCGTCACATAGTGCAGGAGCACATCGCAGAGCAGGAACAGCCCTTGCGGCTGCCAAAGCTGCGCCAGGACCGTTGCATAAACGATGAGGACCAGCGTTATGGCGACGGCCACGCCCGCCCGCATCCGTGGCGCGGAAAAGGCCGGAAACCATGCATAACCCGTCGACGACAGCAACGAGGCATGGACGAGCACCGCGCCGATGTTGGTCAGGATGGTGAAGAAGCTGAAATAGAAGACCAGCGAGCCGGCAAAGCCGCGGCCGGCTTCCATTGATGCCGGGACGGTGATGCAGAGCTGCAGGACGAGCCCGGCCAGGCCGACGACCAGACCGGCGATCTGCAGCACGCGACCCATTGGGCTAGGCAGCAGCGCCGCAGGCCGGATTGCCCGCCTGCCAGCGGGCAATGTCCGAGCCGATGCGGGCGCCGAGCGGTTCCGCCATCAATGGGCCGAACACGTCGACGCGGCTCGAATTGCCTTGCGCCTGCACGACCAGCAACGGCTTTCCACCATAATGTTTGGCCGGCACCAGCAGGAAGCGCGGCGTGCCGCTGAACGAATTCAGCTCGTTGGCCATCTGGTACGATTTGAAGGCAGGGTCCTTGCTGGCGATCCAGCATTTGTGGGCAGCTATTGCCACCTGCTCCATGGCAAGCAGTGACGCGCTCTTGCCCGCCGGCGCCGGCGCGCTCTTCGGGCCTGACTGGCAGGAGGCGAGTACAAGACCGGCGGAAGCGGCGAGGGCGAGGCGGGCGAGTGTCGATCGCATGGTCAAGCGGCGCCCATCTCGAGTTCGGACAGAAACACCTTCAGACCGTCTGTCATCTCACCCCAGACGCGCGACAGCGCCGGATGCTGCAGGGCGATTTGCTCATAGGCATCGAATTTCGGATAGCCATCAAGCAGGTCGGGGCGGCCGATCGTCGCCCTGAAATTGTTGAAGACGAAGCGGGTCGGCGTCAGCCAGGCATCGGCGAAGGAGATGTCGTCGCCGAGCGCGAACGGGCCATGCGCCATGCGCGCCTCGATTGCCGCGAGCCCGTGATGCAATCGGGCGAACTGTGCCTTGATCTCCGCCTCGTTGCGCTGCGGCACGAAATGGAGCTCGAACAGCTTCATCGTCGGGGCGAGCACGTCGAGGTCGGTGATGCGGGCGAACATGCGCACCAGCGCCCGGTCCTTCGAGTCCCTCGGCAGCAGCGCCGGCTCGGGAAAGCGCTCCTCCAGATATTCGGCGATGACCACCGATTCGACGATCGTTTCGCCGGAGCCGGTGATCAGCACCGGAATCCGGTTCAACGGCGAGATGGCACGAAACGCCTCGGGGATGGGAAACCCCGGCGGCGGTGCAATGAGCTTGAGCGGGACGTTCTTGATGTAGGCCAACGCCCGCACGATCGACGAATAGGGCGACAACGGCCGCGAATAGAGTTTCATGACCGTGGCTCCAGGAGGAAAATTGAAGGTATCAAGCGGCGATGCCCAGCGCGCTTTCGAACAGCGCCCGGCCGTCGCTGCCGCCATGCGCCGCTTCGATCAGGTTCTCGGGATGCGGCATCAGGCCGAGCACGTTGCCGCGGCCGTTGACGATGCCGGCAATGTCGTTGATCGAGCCGTTGGGATTGGTGCCTTCAGCATAGCGGAACACCACCTGGCCTTCGCCTTCGAGGCGGGCCAGCGTTTCGGCATCGGCGAAATAATTGCCGTCATGGTGCGCCACCGGCGCACGGATGATCTGGCCCGGCTGGTAGCGGCGGGTGAACATCGTGTTGGCATTGGCGATCTGCAGCTTCACCTGGCGGCAGACGAATTTCAGCGAAGTGTTCCGCATCAACGCGCCCGGCAGCAGGCCGGCCTCGACCAGGATCTGGAAGCCGTTGCAGACGCCGATGACCGTGACGCCCTTGGCCGCCTTTTCGGCCACCGCCCGCATTACTGGCATGCGCGCGGCAATGGCGCCGCAGCGCAGATAATCGCCGAACGAAAAGCCGCCGGGAATGGCGATCAGGTCGACATCGGGAATTTCGGTGTCGGTCTGCCAGACGGTGACCGGCGGCGTGCCGGAAATCTTGGTCAGCGCCGCGATCATGTCGCGGTCGCGATTGAGGCCGGGGAGCAGGACGACGGCTGATTTCACCTCAGGCGATCTCCACCGCGTAATTCTCAATCACCGTATTCGCCAGAAGCTTGTCGCACATGGCTTTCAGATCCGCTTCGGCCTTGGCCTTGTCGCTCTCGGCAAGTTCGATATCAAAAACTTTGCCTTGCCGCACCTGGCCGATGCCGCCGAAACCCATTGCGGACAGCGCATGCTCGATTGCCTTGCCTTGTGGGTCTAGCACGCCGTTCTTGAGGGTTACGGTAATGCGGGCCTTGATCACGCTGGACATGTTCCTGTTCATCTGTTGAGCGGGCAAGCCATCAGTGCGGCTTGCCTTTGACACCGTCGGTCGATGCGACGAGCACCGGCCCGGCTGGGCGCGGCGGCTCGTTCTCGTTCATGATGCCGAGGCGGCGGGCAACTTCCTGATAAGCTTCGACCAGCCCACCCATGTCGCGGCGGAAGCGGTCCTTGTCGAGCTTGTCCTGCGTCGCCACGTCCCACAGCCGGCAGGAATCCGGCGAGATCTCGTCGGCGACGACGATGCGCATCATGTCGCCTTCGAACAGGCGGCCGCATTCGATCTTGAAATCGACGAGCTGGATGCCGACACCCATGAACAGGCCGGAAAGGAAGTCGTTGACGCGGATGGCCAGCGCCATGACATCGTCGATCTCCTGTGGGCTCGCCCAGCCGAAGGCGGTGATGTGCTCTTCCGATACCATCGGATCGTCGAGTGCATCGGCCTTGTAATAGAATTCGATGATCGAGCGCGGCAGCACGGTGCCTTCCTCGATGCCCAGGCGCTTGGCCAGCGAGCCGGCGGCGACGTTGCGCACCACCACTTCGAGCGGGATGATCTCGACTTCCTTGATCAACTGCTCGCGCATGTTGAGCCGGCGGATGAAGTGGGTCGGAATGCCCATCCGGTTGAGGTGGTTGAAGATGTGCTCGGAAATGCGGTTGTTGAGCACGCCTTTGCCATCGACGATTTCATGCTTCTTCTTGTTGAAAGCGGTAGCGTCGTCCTTGAAGAACTGGATCAGCGTGCCAGGCTCCGGTCCCTCATAAAGGATCTTGGCCTTGCCTTCATAAATGCGGCGGCGATTTTTCATCTGATTTTTCTCTGGATTTGCGGGCAGGCGGCAAGCGACCAGTTCCTGTCCGTCTGCCTAAAATAAGATGGCGACGGTGGGGTTCAATGCCGGTGTCTATCCCAATCGCACTGTTTGCTCAATCGGCAAATCCTTTCAATCAACCGCTTTCGGGCACCGAAATGCCGCAGCGCAGCAAGCAATGTAGCATATTGACCGGCCTGCGCCCTTTTGGTTTGTGCTCCGGCAACACATATTGGCACAACGAATCGGATTTCACGGAGGGATGCCATGAGCAGCATGAAAGACCGCGAAGAGGGCTTTGAGCGCAAATTCGCATTCGACGAGGAACTTCGGTTCAAGGCTGCGGCACGCCGCAACAGAGCGCTCGGCCTGTGGGCTGCCGAAAAGCTCGGCAAATCCGGCACCGATGCCGACGCTTATGCCAGGGAAGTGGTCGTCAGCGACATCGAGGAAGCCGGCGATCACGACGTTTTCCGCAAGATACGCAAGGATTTCGATGCGGCGGGCATCGACCAGTCGGACCATCAGATCCGCCGCACCATGGATGAATTGATGGCGCAGGCGATCGAGCAGATCAAGAACACCTGATCCTTGCATCGATACCGATCGAATGCTGGACCAATCGACCGCCCGGCCTAGCCGGGCGGTTTTTCTTTGCCTTTGCGGTCATTTCCGGCTGAATTGCTGCAACCAAAGAGGAAATCGCCAATGTCCCTGAAGTCACGCCTTGCGGCCGACGAGACGCTGTTCACCGCATGGTCCGGCGTGCCGGATGCCTTGACCGTCGAGATACTGGCCAGGCAAGGATTCGACGCGGTTACACTCGACATGCAGCATGGGGGCCATCACGAGGACAGCGTGCTGCGCGGGCTTGTGCCGGTGCTGGCCGCCAACAAGCCGGCTTTGGTGCGCATCCCGGTCGGCCGCTTCGACATGGCCAGCCGCGCGCTCGACTTCGGCGCCGAAGCTGTGATCGCGCCGATGGTGAATTCAGTGGCGGACGCAAAGCTGTTTGCCGCCGCCATGAAATACCCGCCGCTCGGCGAGCGCTCCTGGGGGCCGACCTATGCTTTTCCGCGCCATGGCAAGGGCGACTATGCCGACTGGCTGCGCGACAGCAACCAGCGCACCATGGCGTTCGCCATGGTCGAAACGCGCGCCGCGCTTGATGCACTCGACGGCATTCTCGACACGCCGGGTATCGACGGGATCTTCCTCGGCCCGTCGGATTTCTCGATCGCCTGGTCGAAGGGGACCACCGTCAGTTCGACGCTGGAGAGCATGATGGAGACCGTCGCCTTGATCGCCGAGCGCACCCGCAAGGCCGGCAAGCATGCGGCGATCTATGTGATGGAACCGGCCATTGCCGGTCGCGTGGTGTCGATGGGCTACCGGCTGCTGGCGTTGGGTTCCGAGCATTCGCTGATTTCGCTTGGGGCAAAGACCCTGCTGAGCAGCGTCAGGGATTCGATCGCTTCCTAGAGTATCCGTGTTGGTCAAGGGAGAGATGGTGTCCAGGTCCGATTGTCCCTGAGTAGTGCGTTTGCGAGGATGATGAGCTT